>NZ_JAABNS010000001.1:2400000-2753945 GCF_009928425.1 Pseudarthrobacter sp. ATCC 49987
GAACACCTGGGTGGCGTCCCGCGCGTTGTCCATGGCTGCCTCGCCTGCGACCATCTTAGCGATGGCCGCCTGCGTCTTGAACGGCTTCCCGGCGAGCATCCGGGCGGCGGCGTCGTAGTAGGCCAGGCGGGCGGTGTGGGCGCGTGCTTCCATCCGGGCGATCTTGAACGCGATGGCCTGGTACTTGCCGATGTTCTGCCCGAACGCGCTGCGCTCCTTGGCGTATTTCACCGACTGGTCAACACACCCCTGGGCCGCGCCGACGGCGAGCGCGGCGATCGCGATCCGGCCCTCGTCGAGGATGGAGAGGAAGTTGGCATAGCCGCGGCCCTGGGTGCCCAGCAGGTTGGCCTCGGGGACGTGGACGTTGTCGAGTGTCAGCGGGTGGGTGTCCGAGGCGTTCCAGCCGACCTTGTTGTAGGCCTTCTCGGCCTTGAAACCGGGGGTGTTGGTGGGCACCAGGATGGTGGAGATTTCCTTTTTGATGCTGCCGTCCGGGCGCTCCGACTGGCCGGTCACCGCGGTGACGGTGACGAGGCGGGTGATGTCGGTGCCGGAGTTGGTGATGAATTCCTTGTTGCCGTTGATGACCCACTCACCGCCGCCGAGCTTGGCGGTGGTCTTGGTTCCGCCGGCGTCGGAGCCTGCTTCCGGCTCGGTCAGGCCGAAGCCGGCGAGCGCCTTGCCGGAGGCCAGCAGCGGCAGCCACTCCTCCTTCTGGGCGGCGGTGCCGAAGCGGTGGATCGGCATGGCGCCGAGGGAGACGCCGGCTTCCAGGGTGATGGCGACGGACTGGTCCACCCGGCCGAGCTGTTCCAGGGCCAGGGCCAGGGCGAAGTAGTCCCCGCCCATGCCGCCGACTTCTTCCGGGAACGGCAGGCCGAAGAGGCCCATGTCGGCCATCTGGGAGACGACCTCGTAGGGGAAGCTGTGTTCCTCGTCGTGCTTGGCGGAGACCGGGGCCACCACTTCGTCGGCGAATGCGCGGACGGTGTCGCTGAGGTCCTGGTAATCCTCGCTAAGTTCAAAATCTGGCATGGTGACTCCTTAGTGTGTGCTGCTGTCGAAGATCTGTGTCGGGTGGTGGTCTGGTGCTGAAGCCGTGGAGTGCTACTCCGCCGCGCCCATGGCGATGACGGCTTCCTCGATGGTGTCCTCGGCCTTGGAGGGTTCCGTCGGGTGAACAGGGTGGATCGTGGCGAGGACCTGGTCCGCCTTCACGAGGTCGCCGGACGTGATGCTGATGTGCACGGTCCCGTCCAGCGGTGCCACGAGCTGGTGCTCCATCTTCATGGCCTCCACCGAGAGCAGGACCTGGCCGGCTGTCACGGCGTCGCCGTTTTCGACCGAGACGGACACCACGGTGCCGGGCATCGGCGACCGTACTGCCGGGTCGGCGGCGCCTTCCTCGCGTTCGACGGCGGCGAGCACCCGGGCGAGCTTGGTTTCACGGGTGAGCGGTTCGAGCCGGCAGGACCAGCCGTCGTTGCCTACGAAGACGTACTGTGGATTCCCCTCCGGCGGGCAGTCCTCCCAGACGGCGCCCTGCGCGAAACGCTGTTCCCGTCCGTCGAGTTCCAGGTACACGTCGACACCGGACAGCCCCAGGACCTTCACGTCGTGCACCGGGCCGTTGTTGACCCGGACGGCGGCGTGACCGAGATCCACGTTGTTCAGCCAGGTCACGGCCACGGTGGCCAGCTCTCCGCCGGGAACACCGAAACTCATGGTCCAGGCCGCCGGTGTGCCCAGGCGCCAGCCACGGAGGGTGTCCCAGGGGGATCCCACCGTCGCCGGCCCTTCGGCCAGGACCCAGAAGGGCATGGCAGCGGCAATGAGCTCGGCGTCGCCGGCGCGGCGGAACGTGAAGCCGGGCATCTTCCGTTCGATCAGGCCGGTGTCGAGACGGCCGGCCCGGACGTCGGCGTCGTTGATCAGCAGCCGCAGGTATTCGACGTTGGTGTCGATCCCCAGCGCGGTGTACCGGGCAAGCGCCGTGTCGAGCTTATCCAGTGCCGCAGTGCGGTCTTTGCCCCAGGCAATGACCTTGGAAACCATGGGGTCATAGTCGCTGGAGATCTCGAGTCCCTGAACCAGCGAGGAATCGATCCGGATGTCCGGATCCGCGAGGGCAGGTGTGATGGCATCCAGGTCGTCCATGGCGGTGAAGGTCTCGCCGCGTTCGTCCAGGAGCACCACCTCGCCGCCGGAGGGCAGGAAGTTGCGTTCCGGGATTTCCGCGTAAACCCGCGCCTCCACCGAGTGCCCGGTGAGCACGACGTCGTCCTGGCGGACGGTGAGTTCCTCGCCGGCGGCGATGCGGACCTGCCATTCGACGAGGTCGACGCCGGTCACCATCTCGGTGACGGGGTGCTCGACCTGCAGGCGGGTGTTCATCTCCATAAAGAAGAACTCGTCCGGGGCGTTGTCGGAGACGAGGAATTCCACGGTGCCGGCGCCGCTGTAGTTGACGCTGCGTGCGGCCTGGCAGGCGGCCTCGCCGAGACGGGCCCGGATTTCCGCGCCGTCGGGCAGGGATTCCAGCAGCGGGGAAGGTGCCTCCTCGATGACCTTCTGGTGGCGGCGCTGCAGCGAGCACTCGCGCTCCCCCAGGTGGATGACGTTGCCGTGGTTGTCCGCCAGCACCTGGACTTCGATGTGCCGCGGGGTCAGGACGAGGCGTTCCAGGAACAGCGTGTCGTCACCGAAGGCGCTGGCCGCCACGCGCCGGGCGGTCACCAGGGTCGCCGCAAGATCCTCCGGGCGTTCCACGACGTGCATGCCCTTGCCGCCGCCGCCGGCGGAGGGCTTGATGAGCAGCGGGAAGCCGACGCCGGCCGCGGCCTCGATGAGCTGGACATCCGTCATGCCGGGCTCGGCGATGCCCGGGACCACCGGGACGCCGTAGCCGGTCACGTGGTTCTTGGAACGGATCTTGTCGCCCATGACATTGAGCGATTCGACGCCGGGGCCGATGAACGTGATGCCGGCCTTTTCCAGGGCGCGGGCGAAGTCCACGTTCTCGCTCAGGAACCCGTAGCCGGGGTGCACGGCCTCGGCCCCGGTAGCTTGGCAGGCCTGGATGATGGCGTCGATCTTCAGGTAGCTCTCGGCGGCGGCGGCCGGGCCGATCCGCACGGCGGTGTCAGCTTCACGCACGTGCCGGGCGCCGGCGTCGGCGTCGGAATAGACGGCGACGGAACGGATGCCGAGGGCGCGCAGCGTGCGGATCACGCGGCAGGCGATCTCGCCGCGGTTGGCGACCAGGACAGTGCCGAAGAGCGGGTTTCCGGCTGGTGCCGGATGCGAAGGGGTGGAAGGAATTGTCATGGCGGGCTCACATCCGGAAAAGGCCGAAGGAGGTCTCCGGCAGCGGGGTGCGGGAGACGACGTCGAGCGCCAGTCCCAGGACGGTGCGGGTGTCCGCGGGGTCGATGATGCCGTCGTCCCAGAGGCGGGCGGTGGAGTAGTAGGGGCTGCCCTGGTCCTCGTACTGGGCCTTGATCGGGGCCTTGAAGGCTTCCTCGTCCGCGGCGGACCATTCCTCGCCGCGGGCCTCGTACTGGTCACGTTTGACGGTGGCGAGCACACTGGAGGCCTGGTTCCCGCCCATCACGGAGATCCGGGACGCCGGCCACATCCAGAGGAAGCGCGGCGAGTAGGCCCGCCCGCACATCGAGTAGTTGCCGGCGCCGAAGGACCCGCCGATCACCACGGTGAGCTTCGGGACGCGGGCGGTCGCGACGGCGGTGACCATCTTGGCGCCGTTCTTGGCGATGCCGCCCTGTTCGTAGTCCTTGCCGACCATAAAGCCGGAGAGGTTCTGCAGGAAGATCAGCGGGATGCCTCGCTGGTCGCAGAGTTCGATGAAGTGGGCGCCCTTGAGCGAGGATTCGCTGAAGAGTACGCCGTTGTTCGCCACGATGCCCACCGGGTGGCCGTGCAGCTTCGCGAAGCCGGTCACCAGGGTGGTGCCGTAGTTCTTCTTGAATTCGTGGAAGCGGCTGCCGTCCACCAGCCGGGCGATGACCTCACGGACGTCATACTGGGCGTTGACATCGGTGGGGACAGCGCCGTAGAGCTCCTCCGGATCCGCCAGGGGTTCGACGGCGGTGTCGATGTCCCAGGCGGGGGCTGCCGGGCGGGGCAGGGTGGAGACAATGTCGCGGACGATCTGAAGGGCATGCTCATCGTTCTCGGCGAGGTGGTCGGTAACACCGGAGATCTTCGAGTGCACATCACCTCCGCCGAGTTCCTCGGCCGTAACAATCTCGCCGATCGCGGCCTTCACGAGCGGCGGTCCGCCCAGGAAGATGGTTCCCTGGTTGCGGACAATCACGGTCTCGTCGCTCATCGCGGGGACGTACGCGCCGCCGGCCGTGCACGAGCCCATCACCGAGGCGATCTGCGGGATCCGGGCCGCGGACATCTTGGCCTGGTTGAAGAAGATCCGGCCGAAGTGCTCCTTGTCCGGGAAGACCTCGTCCTGCTTGGGCAGGAACGCTCCGCCCGAATCCACGAGGTAGATGCAGGGCAGCCGGTTTTCCAGGGCGATTTCCTGCGCCCGGAGGTGCTTCTTGACCGTCATCGGGTAATAGGTGCCGCCCTTGACCGTGGCGTCGTTGGAGATGACCAGGACCTGGCGGCCGTGGACCAGGCCGATCCCGGCAATAACGCCGGC
The DNA here is from genome assembly GCF_009928425.1 of Pseudarthrobacter sp. ATCC 49987. Taxonomy (NCBI): domain Bacteria; kingdom Bacillati; phylum Actinomycetota; class Actinomycetes; order Micrococcales; family Micrococcaceae; genus Pseudarthrobacter; species Pseudarthrobacter sp. ATCC 49987. Next base: position 2,404,682 of record NZ_JAABNS010000001.1, read on the forward strand.
GCCAGGCGAGTCGTCGTTGTACATGCCGTTGGCTGCCAGCGGCGCGATTTCCAGGAACGGGCTGCCCTCGTCCAGCAGCTGGTCGATGCGTTCGCGGGGAAGGAGCTTGCCGCGGGCCACATGGCGTTCCCGGGATTTCTCCGGCCCGCCCAACGCCGCCGTGGCGAGGCGTTCTCTCAGCTCGCGGGCCAGCCCCAGCTGGGCCTCGCGGTTCGCGGCAAAGGCGGAGCTCGTGGCGTCCACCTGGCTGGCGATTGTCTCCATTGACTGCTTCCGTTCCTGGCCTTCATGCTGGGGGCCTGCCGTGCGCCCGTTCCAGCCATTTCGGTTAGTACCGCATAACTGAGATTTAGGTTAGTCTCTATTAACTGTGATGTCCAACACAAGGCCGCACAAATGATTGTTTTCTTGAGATGAGGGGTGTGCCGGTGACCGAACCCAGCGAGGCGAGCCGGACCGGCGCGCAGCTTGCAGCGACCCTGCCTCCGACGACCCAGCCTCCGACGACCCAGCGCAGCCAGGCCAAGGAGAGCCGCCGCCAGGCGCTGCTGGCCTCGGCGGCCGCGTTGTTCGCCGTCGACGGCTTCAACCGGGTCTCCCTCGAGGACCTCGGCGCCGCCGCCGGGGTCAGCGGCCCTGCGGTGTACCGGCATTTCGCCGGCAAGCAGGCCGTCCTCGGGGCGCTGCTGCTGAGTGTCAGCCAGGACCTGCTCGACGGCGGCCGGCGCGTCATTGCCGATTCCGACGGTGCCGCGGCTGCTCTGCGCCGGCTGGTTGGCTTCCACGTGGACTTCGCGCTCAGCAACCCCGACGTCATCCGGGTGCAGGACCAGGACTTCAGCAACCTCGCCGACGAGGACCAGGCCGAGGTCCGCGCACTTCAGAGGAACTATGTGGAGCTTTGGGTCGAGGTCCTGGCCGGGCTGCACCCCGGGACCGAGGCCGCCGAGCTCCGGATGCGCGCGCACGCCACGTTCGGCCTGATCAACTCCACCCCGCACTCGGTCCGCAGCCATGGACGGCGGATCGCGGTCAAACGCGCCCGGCCGCTGCTGCAGAGCATGGCACTCGCGGCCCTGATGGCCCCGGCCGTTCCCGCCGGCTGACGGCACCCGCCCGGGCGGCGCGTTCGAAGGGCACTTTGGCGCGGACAACCTCCGGACGGTACGCCTCGGCCGGCTCGGAGTTGGCGCGTTTGTTGTTCGCGGACTTCGATGTGTCGGTGGGCCATATTGTGGCGCAACCGTTTCTGTTGACGGCTGAGGTCGCCGGGGAGGTGCGCAGGGCAGGCACATTCCGGACCATCTGCTGCCCGTCGACGTGGGGCCGCTGGTGGTGGAGTACTTCCCCGACCGCGCGGAGGAATCGCGCTCAGCGCCTCGTCTCGTACCTGGTCAGGACCACCCCGCCGCGAAACGTCCGCGTCTCCACCAGGTTCAGGTTCACCCAGCTATCCAGCGCGGTGAAGAACGGCGTGCCGCCGCCCACCAGGACTGGATGAGTCACGATCGTGTACTCGTCGATCAGCCCGGCCCGCATGGCCGCCCCGGCGAGCGCTGCACCACCAACCCTCATCGGCTGGCCGTCCTCAGCCTTGAGCCGGGTGATCCGCGACCGCGTCGCCGGTGACCAGACGGGTGTTCCAGTCGACCTTGTCGATCGTTGAGGAGAACACCACCTTCGGTGTGTCCCGCCAGTTCCGCGCGAACTCGATCTGCGCCGGGGTGGCATTTGGCTGCTGGTCGCCGGTCGGCCAGTGGGAGCTCATGGCCTCCCACAGCTTGCGCCCATACAGCAACAGGCCGATCGCCCGCTCCTGATCGAGCCACCACTGGAACAGCTCGTCGCTCGGTCCGCTCCAGCCGAGGTCGTCGCCGGGCGCGGCGACGTAGCCATCCAGTGTCAGATTCATGCCGTAGATCAGTTTCCGCATCGCGCCATGCCTTCCGTCTCGTAGTGGTCGAGGGCGTCATTGATCTCTGTCGTCCCGCACATGATCAGCAGCCTCCTGTCCCTCATGGAGCCACCGTAACTGCCAATGATCTGGATGCCATAGCCTCCGGTCAGCGTTTCAACTGAGCTGCCCGGTGAAGGATCCTTCACCGGAACGGGCTGAGGGTGGAAACCCACTCTGTCCGGCATGATCGGGTGAATCTTGAGCAGTACTGGACGATGACCACGGCCATAATCGAGGTATGACTGAGCACTTACCGTCCTGGCCGACCACACAACCGACCTACGGTTCAGTCGTTTTGCGCGAGTTCACCGACGACGACGTACATCTCGCCTTCGAGTTGGGGGAGGATCCTTACATCCCTCTCACTGGCAGCCTTCCCGCACTCCCCACGGAACAGCAGGCGCTGGAGTGGATCCACCGGCAGCGCGGCCGGTTCACCGAAGGAAAAGGGCACCGGGGCCGAGGGATCGCCAGCAGCGCGTTGAAGGCACTGACCGCGTTCGCTTGGACCATCCCCGCTCTGCACCGTTCCCTTTACGACCATGTAGTGGCCGTGCAGACGACTTTGCACATTTCGTGCAGACGGCTCGGAAAATAGCCCCGCCCTATGCCCCGAACTGGGGCACCAGCATCAGATGGTGCCCCAGAAGAAGGCTGCCGGCCGCCCCCCGGAGAAGGGACAGCCGGCAGCCGTTCGCCCGGTGGTACTAGACCATGGCGAGGGCCATGCCCGGATCGGACAGGATGGCGCCGAGGTCCTGCAGGAACCGTGATCCCTGCTCGCCGTCGACCAGCCGGTGGTCAAAGGAGAGGCTGAGCGTCATGACCTGGCGCAGCGCCACCTCGTCCTGGTACTCCCACGGCATCTTCCGCACCGCACCGAGGGCCAGGATGGCGGCCTCCCCCGGGTTGAGGATGGGCGTGCCGGAATCAATGCCGAAGACGCCGATGTTCGTGATGGAAATCGTGCCGCAGGCGAGGTTGGCCGGGCTGGTCTTGCCGGCCCGTGCCGTGTCCGTCAGTTCGGTCAGCGCGGTGGAGAGCTCCAGCAGGGACATCCGGTCGGCGTCCTTGATGTTCGGCACGGTCAGCCCGCGCGGGGTGGCGGCCGCGATGCCCAGGTTCACGTAGTTGTACTGGACAATCTCCTGCCTGGCCTCATCCCAGCGCGTGTTGAGCGTGGGGTGGTTGCGCAGGGCGATCAGCACGGCCTTGGACACCAGCGTCAGCGGCGTGAGCTTGTAGCCGGCAAACGCCCGGCTCGCCTTGAGCTTCGCCAGCAGCTCCATGGTCGGGGTGACGTCAATGGTCAGGAATTCCGTGACATGCGGAGCCGTGAAGGCGCTGGAGACCATCGCGGCGGCGGTGAACTTCCGCACGCCCTTGATGGGCGTCCGGGTTTCCCGCTCACCCTGCGCCGGAGCCTGGCCCTGGGCCGAAACACCGGCCAGGTCCCGGGGTGCCACCGGCAGGTCTCCCCCGTCGACGAAGTTGCGGACGTCCTCGCGGGTGATGAGCCCGAATTCCCCGGTGCCGGTGACGGCAGCGAGGTCGACGCCGAGATCCTTGGCCAGCTTGCGCACCGGCGGTGTGGACCGCGGGCGTTCCGCCGAGTGCGGTGCCGGCCGGGTCTCAACAGGCCCGGCCACGGGAACCATTGGAGCAGCGGCGACCGTTTCGACGGCCGGGGCGGCGTGGACCTGCTCGACGGCGGCGAAGCTGCGGGCGCGGCGGGCCGGACGGCCGGAGCCTTCCAGGACGGCGCCGTAGCCGACGAGGTTCGGCTCGCGCTTGGCGGGCGCGTCGGCACCGGAACCGCCGGTAGGGCCGCCGTCGTCGCCCTCCACTTCGAAGGAGACGATCGGTTTGCCGACCTCCACCACGGTGCCGGGCTGTTCGTGCAGCGCGGTGATGACGCCGGCGAACGGCGAGGGGAGCTCGACGACGGCCTTGGCGGTTTCGACCTCCGCGATGATCTGGTTGAGCGCGACGGTATCCCCCACCGCGACCTTCCACGCGACGATTTCCGATTCAGTGAGACCTTCACCGAGGTCCGGCAACCTGAATTCCTTGATCATGGTGGCGCTCATCCTTCCAGCCCGCTCAGGGAGTTGGGGCGGCCCAGGGCGCGGTCGACGCCGTCGAGGATCCGGTCCAGGCCCGGCAGGTGGTGCATCTCAAGCTTCGAGTACGGGTACGGGACGTCGAAGCCGGTCACCCGGACCGGGGCGGCCTCGAGGTGGTAGAAGCAGCGTTCGGTGATGCTGGCGGCCACCTCGGCGCCGATACCGCCGGTCTGGGAGGCTTCATGCGTGATGACGAGCCGGCCGGTCTTCCGGACCGAGGCTTCCAGGGTCGCGAAGTCCAGCGGGGCGAGCGAGCGCAGGTCGATGACCTCGACCGACACACCCTCGTCGGCCGCGGCAAGGGCAGCGTCCTTGGCCGTCTTGACGAGCGGGCCGTAGGCCACGAGCGTGACGTCCGTGCCTTCAGTGACAACGCGGGCCTTCTCCATCGACAGGGCGGCGCTGAGGTCCAGGGTCTCGTCCACCTCGCCCTTGTCGTGGTAGCGGCGCTTGGGTTCGAAGTAGAGGACCGGATCGTCCGAGGCGATGGCCTGCTGGATCATGGTGTGCGCGTCCTGCGGGTTGGATACGGAGATCACCCGCAGGCCCGAGGTGTGGGTGAAGTACGCCTCGGGTGATTCGGAGTGGTGCTCCGGGGAGCCGATGCCGCCGCCGAAGGGCACACGGATCGTGATGGGCATCTTGACGGCGCCCTGGGTGCGGTAGTGCATCTTGGCGACCTGGCTGACGATCTGGTCGAACGCCGGGTAGATGAACCCGTCGAACTGGATCTCCACCACCGGGCGGTACCCGCGGTAGGCGAGGCCGACGGCGGTGCCCATGATGCCGGACTCGGCCAGCGGCGTGTCCACAACGCGGTGCTTGCCGAAGTCCTTTTGCAGGCCGTCGGTGACGCGGAAGACACCGCCGAGGGCGCCGATGTCCTCGCCCATGAGGATCACTTTGGGATCGTTCTCGAGGGACTTGCGCAGGCCCGAATTGATGGCTCGGGCAAAGGTCATCTGCGTCATCAGCGTGCACCTTCTTCAGAAGCGGCTTCTGCGGGATCGCCGAAGGAAGCCAGGTAGCGGGAATAGTGGTCCTGCTGGCGGTCCAGCGGGGAATGGGGTGTGCTGTAGACGTGCTTGAAGATGTCCATCGGCGCCGGCTCGGGCATGTTGATGGTGCCGGCCCGCAGCGCCTTGGCGACGGCGTCGGCTTTGGCTGCGACGGCGGCTTCGAGTTCCGCCGTGAGCAGTCCCTTGCGTTCGAGCAGTGACTTCAGCCGTGCGATCGGGTCCTTGGCGGCCCAGTCCTCGAGCTCGTTCGCGTCGCGGTACCGGGTGGGGTCATCCGCCGTCGTGTGTGGACCCATACGGTAGGTGACGGCCTCGATGAAAGTGGGGCCGCCGCCGTGGCGGGCCCGGTCGGTGGCGATGCGGGTTGCTGCCATCACGGCCAGGACGTCATTGCCGTCCACGCGCATGCTGGGGATCCCGAAGCCGGCCGCGCGGTCCGCGATCTGGATGTGGGACTGCAGCCGGACGGGCTCGGAAATGGCCCAGTGGTTGTTCTGGCAGAAGAAGACCACCGGGGACTGGAAGCTGGCGGCGAACACCAGGGCCTCGTTGACATCGCCCTCGCTCGTCGCGCCGTCGCCGAAATAGGCCACGGCGACCGAGTCGGCGCCGTCGTTCTGGATTCCCATGGCGTAGCCGGTGGCGTGCAGGGTCTGGGCGCCGATGATGATCTGTTGTGTGGCGACGTTGACCGTGTAGGGGTCCCACCCGGCCAGGGCGTTGCCCCGCCAGGCTTTGACGATGTCCTCCGGGTTGACCCCGCGGCAGTAGGCGACGCCGTTGTCGCGGTAGCTGGGGAAGACGAAGTCGTCGTCGCGAAGGGCCCGGGCCGAGCCGATCTGGGACGCTTCCTGGCCCAGGAGCGGCGGCCAGAGGGCGAGTTCGCCCTGCCGCTGCAGGGCGGTGGCCTCGGCGTCGATCCGGCGGATGACCACCATGTCCTCGTAGAGCGCGCCCAGCTGTTCGTCACTGACGTCCTGGACCCAGGGGTCGAACTCCGGATGGCTTACGCGTTCACCCCCGGGGGTGATGAGTTGGACGAGGTCCCCGCCCGACCGCCTGTTTGATTCTGCACTGTTTCCGGGGCCCCCGGCGGAAATGCCGCCCTTGCCCGCGTCGTCGGTAAACACAGTTGTCCGCACCTTCTGACGTCGTCTGACCGGCGCTCGCAGGACTCGTGATCCCGGTGCGCGCCAGCCGCCCGGGCGCCGTTGCCCCGGATATCTGTGACCCTACTCACAATGCCCATTGGGCACAACCACCTGCGAGTAAGTTGAGCATTCTGCACTGTCTGGCTCCAGCGGACCGTGCTAATCTTGCGCATTATGCAACCCTTGGATGGCACCGACACCCGCCTGCTTTCGGCCATGGCCGGGGACCCCCGGCGGACCGTGGTTGCGCTGGCCCAGAAGCTGGGTTTGTCCCGGAATACCGTGCAGGCCCGGATGGCGCAGCTGGAGAAGAAACACGCCTTCCTGTCCTTTGAGCGCCGCATCAATCCGGCCTCGCTGGGCTACCCGCTGATGGCGTTCATCTCGGTGCACGTGCAGCAGCAAAAGCTCGGCAAGCTGGCGGTGGAGCTGGCTGATATCCCGGAGATCCTGGAGGGCTACGGCCTCACCGGCTCGGCGGACCTGCTGCTCCGGGTGGTGGCGCTCGACGCCGAGGACCTGTTCCGGATCAACGGCAAGATCCTGGCCTGCGACGGCGTGGACCGGACGGATACGGCCCTGGCCATGAGTGAAATGATCCCGTTCCGGATCCAGCCGCTGCTGGAACGCGGCTCCGCCGAAGGTTAACGCCCAAGAGCGCAGGAGCCCCGTGCGTCTGCACGGGGCTCCTGCGCTCTGTCAGCCGGCGGTAATCACCGGCGGTTGATGCCTAGTGGTCGGTGGCCTTCTCGGCGCCCACACCTGTGAGGGAGCGGACTTCCATTTCGGCCTGCTTGGTGGTGTCTTCCAGCTTCTTGTCCAGCACCGAACCGAGCCAGCCCAGCAGGAACGCGAGCGGGATGGAGACGATGCCGGGGTTGCTGAGCGGGAAGATCGCGAAGTTGGCGCCCGGGATCATTGACGTCTTGGCTCCGGAGACCACCGGGGACAGGGCGATCAGGATGATTGCCGAGCCCAGGCCGCCGTACATGCTCCAGATGGCGCCCTGGGTGGTGAACTTGCGCCAGAACAGCGAGTACACGATGGTGGGCAGGTTGGCCGAGGCCGCCACGGCGAAGGCCAGCGCCACGAGGAACGCCACGTTCTGGCCGTTGGCGAAGATGCCGCCCACAATGGCCAGCAGGCCGATGACGACCACGGTGCGCCGCGCCACCTTAACCTCGGTGGCGGCGTCGGCCTTGCCCTTGGCGATGACGCTGGCATAGATGTCGTGGGCAAACGACGCCGCCGCGGTGATGGTGAGGCCTGCGACGACGGCCAGGATGGTGGCGAAGGCCACGGCCGAGATGAAGCCGAGCAACAGCGGGCCACCGAGGTGGAAGGCCAGCAGCGGTGCGGCGGAGTTGACGCCGCCCGGGGCGGCCTTGATGGTGTCCGCGCCCACCAGGGCCGCAGCGCCGAAGCCCAGGACCAGGGTGAACAGGTAGAACACGCCGATCAGCCAGATGGACCAGACCACGGACTTGCGGGCTTCCTTGGCGGTCGGAACCGTGTAGAAGCGCATCAGTACGTGGGGCAGGGCCGCGGTGCCAAGCACGAGGGCCAGGGCCAGGGACATGAAGTCGATCTTGGAGGTTTCAGTCTTGCCGTACTGCAGGCCCGGGTTCAGGAGGTTCGGGTTGCCCGAGGTTTCCACCGCGCCGCCCAGCAGTGCGGAGAGGTTGAAGCCGAAGATGGCGAGGACCCAGAGGGTCATCACAGCGGCACCGGCAATCAGGAGCACGGCCTTGATGATCTGGACCCAGGTAGTGCCCTTCATGCCGCCGATCAGTACATACATGATCATCAGGGCGCCAACGACGACGATGACCAGCGCCTGTCCGCCCCAGTCGCTGATGCCGAGGAGCAGGGAGATCAGGGTGCCGGCTCCGGCCATCTGGGCCAGGAGGTAGAAGAAGCAGACCACAAGGGTGGAGATGGCCGCCGCGATGCGCACGGGCCGCTGCTTGAGCCGGAAGGAGAGCACATCGGCCATGGTGAACTTGCCGGTGTTGCGGAGCAGTTCGGCCACCAGCAACAGGGCAACGAGCCAGGCGACCAGGAAGCCGATGGAGTACATAAAGCCGTCGTAGCCGTTGATGGCAATGGCGCCGGTGATCCCCAGGAACGAGGCCGCCGACAGGTAGTCGCCTGCGATGGCGGTGCCGTTCTGGGATCCGGTGAAGGACCGTCCGGCGGCGTAGTAGTCGGCGGCCGTCTTGTTGTTCTTGCTTGCCTTGACCACGATGACCATGGTGATCGCCACGAACAGGGCGAAGATGCCCATGTTCAGCAGGGTGGTGTCCTTGAGATCCGCAACGTTGACTGCGGGAACCATAAGCGTCATTTTTCTACCCCGGTGATCTGGTTGCCGTGCTTATCGAATTCGTGGCCTTCGATTTCGTGGCGGATTTCCGCTGCGATCGGGTCAAGCTTCCGGTTCGAGTAGCTGACGTACCAGCCGGTGATGGCAAACGTGGTCACGAACTGAAGCAGGCCCATGATCAGGCCAACGTTGATGTTGCCCCAGACCTTGGTGGACATGAAATCCACCGCGTAATCGGCCAGCAGGACATAAGCGAAGTACCAGAGCAGGAATGCAATGGCCATCGGAAAGACAAAGCTGCGGTGACGCTTGCGCAGTTCCTGGAACCGCGGCGTCGACTGGACTTCCTTGAAGTCCACGGCCGCCGTAGCGTCCGTTTCTTGGGCTTCGTGACCCATCGTTCCTCCTCATTGAGAGATTTGAGTCCACACCGGCTGCCCTGGCCTGCTCCGAACAGCCCTCCGGCCAATGTGACTGCAATCACTGTCTCCCGTGATGCGCCTTACAATCCACAACCGCCGTACCCTGCGTCGCTCAGCGGTCGGGATGCTGCGCTCAACGGCACGATCCGTGGAGCCGGCGCAGCCGCCGGGAACCCCCGTCGGCCCCGGCCGGGCAGGTGCCGCGATACGCTGGGCCCATGCCCGACTCTCCCCTGTTCATCGCCGCCGCCATCGCCGTGATCGCGGCGGCGATCGCCGTCGTCGTCGCCGTCGGGCTGAAGGTGCTCCGCTCGTTCCGGGAGCTTGGCACCGACGCGGAACGGGCCACCTACAAAACGCTGCACGCGGCGTCGCGCGCCGGCCAGCACCTGCGCACCGGGCTGAATCCTGCCGGTGCCGCCAAGGCCAGCCGGCAGCTGCGCAGCCTGCTGGGCTGCGACGCGCTGGCCATCACCGACACCACCGGCGTCCTCGCCTGGGACGGCGCCGGGGAAGAGCTTAAACCGCTGCTGATGGAGCTCGCGTCCGGGGTGCTCGACGGCGGCCACACCGCCGTCATCCCGGCCGGCGAAGTGCAGGAACTTGCCGGGGCGAAGAGCTCCGTGGCGACCCGCCCGGACGTGGAACGCGCCGCGGTGATCGCCCCGATCAGGGCCGGGACCCGGGTGGTGGGCGTCGTGGCCGCCTTTGCCCCGGCGGCCGGCGCCGGGCTGGTCCGGGCCACCAGCGAGGTGGCCGACTGGGTGGCGGCGCAGGTGGAGCTGGCCGAACTCGACGCGTCCCGCACCCTCCTGATGGAGGCCGAGGTGCGCGCGCTCCGGGCCCAGATCAGTCCGCACTTCATCTACAACTCGCTGAACGCGATCGCATCCTTCATCAATACGGACCCCGTCCGGGCCCGGGAACTTGTGGTGGAGTTTGCCGACTTCACCCGCTATTCCTTCCGCCGGCACGGTGACTTCACGACCCTCGCCGAGGAACTGCGCTGCATCGACCGCTACCTGCTGCTGGAACGCGCCCGGTTCGGGGACCGCGTCCAGGTGAGCCTGCGGATCGCCCCGGAGGTGCTCAGCACCGTCATCCCCTTCCTGAGCCTGCAGCCGCTGGTGGAAAACGCGGTCCGGCACGGCCTCGAGGCCAAGGAGGGTCCCGGACACATCTCCATCACGGCGAATGACTCCGGAGCGTTTGCCGAGGTGAGAATCGAGGACGACGGCGTCGGCATGGATCCGGAACAGCTGCGGGCCGTCCTCGCCGGACACGGCGACGGCGACCACGTCGGGCTGCGCAACGTCGACGCCCGGCTGCGGCAGGTCTACGGCGACGACAACGGACTGGTGATCGAGACGGCGCCCGGGGAGGGCACCCTGATCACGATGCGGGTCCCCAAGTCGCAGCCCCGCCACGATGCCTGACACGATGCCCGGTAGGGGCCAAAATGCCTGCGGCAGTAGTCTTGAGCCATGATTAACGTCCTCGTCGCCGACGACGAGCTGCCCGCTGTTGAGGAACTGGCCTTCCTGCTCGGCCGGGATGACCGGATCGGCACCATCCACCGCGCGTCCTCCGGGGCCGAGGCCCTGCGCGCCCTCGAGGCCGGGGATGTCGACGCCGTCTTCCTCGACATCCACATGCCCGCGCTCTCCGGCCTCGACATTGCCCGCGTCATCGCGCGCAGCAGCAAGCCTCCCGCGGTTGTGTTCGTCACGGCCGATGAGGACTGCGCCCTCGAAGCCTTCGAACTGGCTGCCGTGGACTATTTGCTGAAACCCGTCCGTGCCGAGCGGCTGGCCAAGTCGATCGGCAGGATCAGCGAGCTGCTCAAGGACGGCGCCCCGCGGCCGGAAATGATCACCGTGGACCTTGGCGGCACCACGAAGATGATCCGCCGCGAAGATGTCACCTACGTCCAGGCCCAGGGCGACTACGCCCGGCTCCACACCGCGGACGCAAGCTACCTCATCCGCGTTCCGCTGGCGGACCTGGAACAGCAATGGGCCGAGGCCGGGTTCCTCCGCATCCACCGTTCCTACCTCATCGCGCTGAACCATGTCAGCCACATGAAGCTCGCCGCCGCCCGGCCCAGCGTCACCGTGGCGGGGGCCGAACTGCCCATCAGCCGGCGGCACCTGCCCTCCGTGCGGGAGAAGCTCGAGGCGACCCGGATCCGGCCGCAGGCATGACCCGGGTCCGCGTCACTGCACCGCGCAGTGTTACGGCGCGCAGCATGACTCCGGGAAGCGCCGTGCTGCCGGCCGCGCGGTCGGCCGCCGACTCGCGCGACGCCGCGGAGGAGTCCGACGCCGGCCAGGTGTTTGTCCGCTCGCTGATCCGCTCGCAGCTGCGGCTTGCGGTGGTGGTGGCCGCGGGATTCCTGCTGATCCTGGTTGCGTTCCCGCTTATGCTGGGCCTGGTCCCCGGCCTCGCGGAGTCAACGATTGTGGGCCTGCCCTTCGACTGGGTCCTGCTGGGCGCCGGGATCTATCCGGTGATCGGGCTCAGCGCCTGGCTGTACATCCGCACGGCGGCCCGGAACGAGGCCCGCTACCGGGATCTCGTCGGGGACAAGTGAGGCGCCCGTGAACCCGGTCGTCGGCATCGCGGCGTTCGCCGCCGTCTCGCTGGCCACTGCCGTCATCGGCTTCTACGGGCTGCGGATCTCGCGCACCACCGGGGATTTCTATGTGGCTTCCCGGACGGTCCGGCCCTGGTGGAACGCCTCGGCGATCGGCGGTGAATACCTTTCAGCGGCGAGCTTTCTCGGCGTCGCCGGCCTCATCTTGCTCTCCGGTACGGACGCCCTGTGGTTCCCGGTGGGTTACACGGCCGGCTACCTGATGCTGCTGCTGTTCGTCGCCGCCCCTCTCCGCCGTTCCGGCGCCTACACCGTCCCCGACTTCACCGAAGCGCGACTCGACTCCCGGGTGGCCCGCAGCGTCACGAGCATCGTCGTGGTGATGGTCGGCTGGCTCTACATAGTCCCGCAACTGCACGGCGCAGCACTGGCCATCCGGATCACCACCGGGCTGCCGGCGTGGGTGGGGATGGTGGCGGTGGTCACCGTCGTCTGCGTCACCGTGGTGTCGGGCGGGATGCGGTCTATTACCTTTGTCCAGGCGTTCCAGTACTGGCTGAAACTGACAGCGCTGGCCGTGCCGATCCTGTTCATCCTCTTCACGCTGGCCGGGTCCGGAACTCCCGCCGTGGCGGCGGCGTCGGTGAACCCGACGGGTGCGGCTCCGGCCGGGCTTTACCAAAACATTTCCCTTCTGGTGGCGCTGCTGTTCGGGACGCTCGGGCTGCCGCACGTCCTGGTGCGCTTCTACACGAACCCGGACGGGCAGTCGGCGCGCCGGACCACCCTGATCGTTCTGGGCCTGCTGTCGGTGTTCTACCTGTTCCCGACGGCCTACGGGCTGATCGGCCGGATGTTCGCCCCCGGGCTGGCGCAGAGCGGGCAGGCCGATGCGCTGGTGCTGCTGCTTCCCGGAGAGCTGGTGGGCGGGATGGCCGGGGACCTGCTGTCCGCCCTGGTGGTGGCCGGGGCGTTTGCCGCGTTCCTGTCCACGACCTCGGGGCTGGTGGTCTCGCTCGCCGGGGTGATCAGCCAGGACCTCTTCGGCGGCAGCGTGAAAGGCTTCCGCCGGGCGGCCGTGATCTCGGCGGTGGTGCCGCTGGGAATAGCGTCCATGACGGGGTCGCTGGCGCTGGCAGGCAGCGTGGGGATGGTGTTTGCCTTCACCGCGTCCACGCTCTGCCCGGTGCTATTGCTGGGCATCTGGTGGCGCGGGCTGACCGATGCCGGGGCGATCGCCGGCATGGCGACGGGGGCCGTGTTGTGCGGCGGGGCCATGGTGGCCGGGGCTGTACTGGGTGCAGGCGGCACCGCGCCGTGGCTGGCACAGCCGGCGGCCTGGACGGTGCCGGCCGCCTTTGCCGTGATGGTCCTGGTCTCCCGGGCCACCCGGGCGCGCGTGCCGCGGACCATCACCCGGCTCATGACGCGGCTGCACACCCCGGAACGGCCGCTCGTCACCGAGCGCTAAGGGCGGTCAGTCGATGGCGGCCATGAGCTCAACGACGCGGTCCAGGAAGGCGTCCACCTGGTTTTCCTCGTAGCCGTCCTTGCCGACGGCGGGGCGGAAGACCGCGCGGCGGACATTGTCCACGCTGAGCGGCTTGTCCTCTTCGAGGTAGCCGATCAGCTCGTGGCAGAGGTCATCCACGTCCGTGGTGTTGTAGCTGCGGGCTTTGGCCTTGGCAGGGCGCCGGAAGCGCTGGCCGTCGGGGCGGTGCAGCCGTCCGCGGAGCAGGCCGGCGAGCCGGCCGATCTCGCGGAGCCATGCTTCCTCGCCCCGTTCGGCGACGAGCTCGTCGCGTTCCCGCAGGGCGAGGGCGTCCTCGAGCCGGTCCAGGGCCGCGTCCACGCCAGCCGCTGCATAGCCGCCTTTGACGGGGTCGAAGGCAACTGCCCTGACGTCCGCGCTCTTGACCGGGCGGCCGGCGGACTTGGGCGATTCGAAGGAGACGCGTGCGCGCTGCATGAACTGGTCGACCTGCTTGGCGTTGTAGCCGTACTGGTTCCGCTGCACGCGGTCAAAGGAAGCAGGAATCTGCCGTTGAATGTCCACTGTAACTTTTGTTTCCTTCAATGCCGTTCGGCTGGTTTGCCCGGCACCATTCTAGGGGCCGGAGGGTGGAAGAGGGGGTGCCTCACGCGCCGGCCAGGAGGGAGCAGAGGATAAATGCCACCGGGCAGGCGAAGACGATCGAGTCCAGCCGGTCCATGACCCCGCCGTGCCCGGGCAGGATGCTGCTCATGTCCTTGATCCCGAGTTCGCGCTTCACCATGGATTCGGAGAGGTCTCCGGCGGTGGCAGCGGCGACCATGCCCACGGCCAGCACCACGCCAAACCACCAGGGCTTGTCCAGCAGGAAGATGGCAGCGAGCACCCCGACCACCGTGGCACCGGCGATGGACCCGGCGAAGCCTTCCCAGCTCTTTTTGGGACTGATCTTCGGCGCCATCGGGTGCTTGCCGAGCGAGGCGCCGACGAGGTACCCGAAGGTGTCATTGGCGACCACCAGCAGCAGGAGGGTGGCAATCTGCCACGCTCCGGGGGGAACAACGCCGTCGGGCCATAGTCCCACTGGCGTTTCACCCACAGGGGTGTGCAGCGGCAGCACGGCGAAGCTGATCATGAACGGGATCCAGGCCAGGGTGAAGACACCGGCGAAGATGCTGCGTGCGGATCCGGCGGCGCCCTCGAGGGACCGCCAGATCAGGGCCGCGACGCTGCTGAGCATCATGGCGAACAGGAGGCTCTCGAGGCCGCCGAAGTAGGCGGAAGCGGGCATCGCGACGGTGCCGGTCGTGACCGGAATGATGGGAAGCCTGGTGCCCGAGGTTTCCAGGGCCCGGAAGACTTCCCACACGCCGAAGACCGCGAAGGCGGTGACAATGAGCACGAACCCCAGCGGAAGGAACAACAGTCCGCCGAGGACAAAGAAGAGCATGCCAAGGCCCACCGCTGTAGCCGCGGGAAGGTTCCTTCCGGCTTTCGGCGTCGGGTTCCTCCGCTGCTTCCGCCGCACCCGGACGTCGGCCCCGGGCTCCCCCTGTTCCTGCGCCATTAGACCTCGAGCAGCTCGGCTTCCTTGCGCTTGAGCAGCTCGTCGATCCCGTCGACGTGGGCCTTGGTCAGGGCGTCCAGTTCCTTTTCGCCACGGCTGCCCTCATCCTCGCCGGCTTCGCCATCCTTGACCAGCTTGTCCAGGGTTTCCTTGGCCTTGCGGCGGATGTTGCGGATGGAGACCTTGGCGTCCTCGCCCTTGGTCTTGACGATCTTGACGTATTCCTTGCGGCGCTCCTGCGTGAGATCCGGGATGGTGATCCGGATGACGCTGCCGTCGTTGGAGGGGTTGGCTCCCACCTCGGAGTCGCTCAGGGCCCGTTCGATGTCGCGCAGGGCGGTCTTGTCGAACGGTGTGATCAGGATGGTGCGGGCGTCCGGGATGGCGAATGAGGCCAGCTGCTGCAAGGGTGTGGGAGAACCGTAGTAGTCCACCAGGACCTTGTTGTAGAGGCCCGGGTTGGCGCGGCCGGTCCGGATCGAGGCGAAGTCTTCCTTGGCTACTTCAACCGCCTTGTCCATCTTTTCCCCGGCTTCGAGCAAGGTTTCTTCGATCACGATCTCTCCTCAGAAATTGGTGCACCCGCCGCTGGCGGGGTGCTGTTGTGTTCCGGCTGCTGGCCCCCTGCTGCGGGGGGTGCGGAACTGTCCTGAAAACATCCTAGCCGTTGCTAGGGGGTGACGATGGTGCCCAGGTCCTCGCCCCGAATGGCGCGGGTCACGTTGCCTTCGCCTTCCATCCCGAACACGACCATGGTGAGGTTGTTGTCCTTGCACATGGTCATCGCGGTCTGGTCCATCACCCGGATGTCGCGGCGCAGGGCGTCGTCGTAGCTGAGGCGGTGCAGCTTCTCTGCTGTGGGGTCCTTCTTCGGGTCTGCGGTGTAGACGCCGTCGACGCCGCTCTTCGCCATCAGGACGACGTCGGCGTGGACCTCCATGGCGCGCTGGGCGGCCACGGTGTCAGTGGAGAAGTACGGCAAGCCGGCTCCGGCGCCGAAGATGACAACGCGGCCCTTTTCCATGTGGCGGATGGCGCGGCGCGGAATGTACGCCTCCGCGACCTGGCCCATGGTGATGGCGCTCTGGACCCGGGTTTCGACGCCGGCCTGCTCCAGGAAGTCCTGGAGGGCCAGGCAGTTCATGACCGTGCCGAGCATGCCCATGTAGTCGGCGCGGGACCGGTCCATGCCGCTCTGGGACAGTTCGGCGCCGCGGAAGAAATTTCCGCCGCCGACGACGATCGCAACCTCGACGTCGGGGACTGCTGCGGCGATCTGCTTGGCCACGCCGCGGACGGTATCCGGGTCAACGCCGAGCTTCCCTCCGCCGAAGACCTCGCCGGAAAGCTTCAACAGGACTCGGCGCCGGCTCTTCTTTGGCTGGGCTGAAGTGGTGACGGTTTCCATGGTGCCTTCCCGTTGGTGAACTCTGAGCTAGGTTATCGTGCCGGGGACCAAAGGCGTGATTCCGCCCGGACCCGGTTCTGCACCGGTTCTGCACCGGAAGTATTTCCCGGGGGCATGCCCCCCGGGAGCGGTTCCCGGGGCAGACCGGCGTGCATGCAAAAGGGGCGGCCACCGCAGTGACCACCCCCTCAGCGTGTCGGACTAATGTCCGACGGGTGTCTGACTAGGAACCGACGCGGAAACGCGTGAATGCGGTGCCCTTGACGCCGGCCTCTTCGAGGATCTGCGCGACAGACTTCTTGGCATCCTTGGCGAATGCCTGGTCGAGGAGAACCTCGCCCTTGTAGAAGCCAGTGACACGGCCTTCCACAATCTTGGTCATTGCTGCTTCGGGCTTGCCTTCAGCCTTGGCAGTCTCCTCTGCGATGCGGCGCTCGGACTCGACGAGGTCGGCCGGCACATCCTCGCGGGAGAGGTAGTTCGGGGACATCGCGGCGATGTGAACGGCGACGTCGTGGGCTGCGGTGGCAGCTGCTTCGCCTTCGCCGTCCACAGCGAACAGGACGCCGACCTGGGCCGGGAGATCCTTGGAGGTCTTGTGCAGGTAAGCGTCGACCGTTGCGCCCTCGATGCGGGAGATGCGGCGGACAACAACCTTCTCGCCCAGAACGGCGCCCTCTTCGATGACAACCTCGGACAGCGGCTTGCCGTCAACCTCGGTGGCCAGCAGGGTCTCGAGATCGGCAGCGCCGGACTCGACGGCAACGGCCAGGACCTTGTCGGCGAGCTGGATGAACTTGTCAGCCTTCGCGACGAAGTCGGTCTCGCAGTTGACTTCAATCATCACGCCAACGCCGCCGTCGACCTTGGCAGCAACCAGGCCTTCCGCGGTGGAGCGGCCTTCGCGCTTGGTAGCGCCCTTGAGGCCCTTGATGCGGATGATTTCGATGGCCTTCTCGGCGTCACCGTTGGCCTCGTCAAGAGCCTTCTTGACATCCATCATGCCGGCGCCCGTGCGCTCGCGCAGAGCCTTGATATCAGCGGCAGTGTAGTTCGCCATGTGAACCCCTCTGTCTAGAAATTTTTATGTGGTGTACGGACTGACAGGACGGCAGCTCACCCGGTGAGCGGCCATCCTGTCAGTTCCCCTGCGCTGCGGAGAGCGGGCGGGGAGATCCGGATTTATTTGTCAGCTGAGCAAGCAGACTTTTTGGGTCTGACTACTTGGATTCGCCAGCAGCGTCTTCGGCAACCGGAGCGGCCTCGGCGGCGGGTGCCTCAACAGCCGCCGGAGCAGCTTCTGCGGCGGGAGCGGCAGCAGCTTCTTCGGTCTTGCTGCCTTCGAGGAGCTCGCGCTCCCACTCGGCCAGCGGCTCTTCCGGAGCTTCCGTGGTGCCGGTGGCGCGCTGGTTGCGGGCGATCAGGCCCTCAGCAACGGCGTCGGCAACAACGCGGGTCAGCAGGTTGACGGAGCGGATGGCGTCATCGTTGCCCGGGATCGGGAAGTCGACTTCGTCCGGATCGCAGTTGGTGTCCAGGATGGCAACAACCGGGATGTTCAGCTTCTTGGCCTCGTCGACAGCAAGGTGTTCCTTCTTGGTGTCAACGATCCACAGCGCGGAAGGCGCCTTGGTCAGGTTGCGGATACCACCGAGGTTGGTTTCCAGCTTGGTAAGTTCGCGGCGAAGGAGCAACAGCTCCTTCTTGGTGTACGCGGAACCGGCGACGTCGTCGAAGTCGATCTCTTCGAGTTCCTTCATGCGCTGGATGCGCTTGGAGACCGTCTGGAAGTTGGTCAGCATACCGCCGAGCCAACGCTGGTTGACGTACGGCTGGCCAACGCGGGTGGCCTGCTCGGCGATGGATTCCTGCGCCTGCTTCTTGGTGCCGACGAAGAGAACGGTGCCGCCGTGTGCAACGGTGGCCTTCACGAACTCGTAGGCACGGTCGATGTAGGACAGCGACTGCTGCAGGTCAATGATGTAGATGCCGTTGCGCTCCGTGAAGATGAAACGCTTCATCTTCGGGTTCCAACGGCGGGTCTGGTGTCCAAAGTGGACGCCGCTGTCAAGCAGCTGGCGCATAGTTACGACGGGCATGCCGGCGCTCCTTCCGGCAGGTCATTCATGAGACAGCCCATGGGCTGTCTTACCCTGCCAATAGTTGACGGTTGATTAGCAACACCCAGGCGGGCGGTGCTCCTGGCATCCACTGCGCTTCTTATCCGGACCATAGGCCCGGACCGAAAGAGGCGCAGTCCTCCGCACCTGAAGAGTTCAAGCTTCGAATGAGGAGGGCTGGATACGCGTAGTCAGCCACTGCTCCCCCGCACCCCAGAATGAGGCGTGCCGGCTTGGACAATTGGATTGATCAAGCGTGAGGGCACAGCAAACTGCTCCACCTAGTGTACTACAGGGCAGCTGCCGGATTGCACGATTCCGGCGGTGGCCGGTGGGCTGCGGAAGGCCGCGGATGGGTCTCCCGGAGGGCCGGGCTACGCTATCCACATAGCCTCGGGTAGCGCTTTCGTGGATACGGCGGCAGCTGCAGGCTTGGACCATGAAACCCCCGGCATATCTGGCCGCCCTTCTTGCCCTGCTGCTCCTGTGGCCTTCGCCCGGGGCGGCGTCGGAACGCCCGGGACTGGCTGCCGGCGCTGCTGCCGGCGCTGCTTCCGGCACTGCTTCCGGCACTGCTTCCGGCGCCGCGTCCCGTGCCGCCGTTGCCGGCCCAGGCCTGGCGGCCGCCGGGTGGAGCTGGCCGCTGAACCCCAAACCTGCCGTCCTGCGCGCCTTTGATCCGCCGGCGAAACCGTGGCTGGGCGGCCACCGCGGTGTGGATCTTCAGGCATCGCACGACAGCGCCCCGGTCACCTCGCCGGCGCACGGCACAGTGAGCTTTGTCGGCGTCGTGGTGGACCGTCCGGTTATCACCGTCGACCACGGCAACGGATTGCGCAGCAGCTTCGAGGCCGTTCGCAGCGACCTGGACGCAGGCGCCGCCGTCGCCGAGGGGGACGTCCTGGGGTGGATCCAGCCCGGCCACTGCACACCCGGTCCCTGCGTCCACTGGGGCGTCCGCCGCGGTGAAACCTACCTCAATCCACTGGCGTTCGTGTCCGACCTGCGGCCCTCCGTCCTGCTGCCTCCCCTGGACCCCGCGCCCGGGTAGGGCGCAGGGTCTGGAGTCGTCAGGACGGATGGGTACCGCCGAGGCGCGGCCGGCCGCCGAAATGCGGCCGCGCGGGCACCCGGGTACGCCGTGGCCCGACCGCTGGGCGGGCGCGTGCTAGACGATCGCGGAGATGCCCGTGATGGCGCGGCCCGTGACGAGGGTATTGATCTCGTGGGTGCCTTCATAGGAGTAGATGGCCTCGGCATCCGAGAAGATCTTGGCCATCTCAAAGTCGGTGACAATCCCGTTGCCACCGAGGAGGCTGCGGCCCAGCGCAACACTTTCGCGCATGCGTGCCGTGGTGAAGGCCTTGGCCAGGGCGGACTGCTCATCCTTGGCCTGCCCCACGTCCTCGAGCTGGGAAAGCCGGACCATCATGCCCATCGAGCTGACGGCGTTCCCGAGGATCTGAACGAGCTGGTGCTGCACCAGCTGGAAGGATGCGATCGGGCGTCCGAACTGGCTGCGTTCCACAGCGTAACGGCGGGCGACGTCGAAGGCCGCGAGCTGCTGGCCGACCGCCTGCCAGGCAACGGAAAGCCGGGTGACCTTCAGGACCTTGTTCGTGTCTCGGAAGCTGTTGGCGTTCGCGAGCTTGAAGAAGTCCGGCACCACAACGTTGTCGAGGACGATGTCGGCGTTCTGGACGGTGCGCAGCGAAATCTTGTTCTCAATCTTGGTGGCGCTGTATCCCTCGGTCCTGGTGTCGACGAGGAAGCCCTTCACCTGGTTGTCGGCGAGGTCACGGGCGAAGATGACCACCCAGTCGGAGAACGTGGCGTTGCCGATCCAGCGCTTTGCTCCGTTCAGGATCCAGCTGTCCCCCTCCCGGCGGGCAGTCGTGCGGGTGCCGCCGGCAACGTCGGAACCGCCGAGGGGCTCGGTGAGGCCGAAGGCGCCGATCTTCTTGAGCGAATAGATGTCCGGGAGCCACGCCTCCTGCTGCTCCTGGGAGGCCAGCGCTTCGATGGAGCCGGTGAAGAGTCCGTCGTGGACGCCCAGGAAGGTGGCGATGGAGGTGTCGGCGCGGGTTGCCTCGGCGTGCATGATGCCCGCAAAGAGGTTGGAGTATCCCTGCCTCCGGACCGGGCTGACCAGATCGATCTCGGCAAGCTTCGGAATCAGGTCCATCGGGAACTCACCACGGTTCCAGCAGTCGACCGCGATCGGCTTGACCTCGCGGGCCAGGAACTCGCGGACCTCCGCGAGCCGGTCCTGTTCCTTGCCGCTGAGCAGTTGCTCGAAGGCGAAGAAGTCGCCATCGGCGTACGGGAGGTTATTGATGTCGATGTCAGCTTTGGACATGGTGTTCCTTCACGTGGGATCAGCAGCGACCAGGATGACGCGGGCGATGCGCCGGCGGGATGTTACTCACGAGTAACTTATCGCAACCCGGCGGAACACCGCAAGTGACGGAGGCCATAGGGACCGACACAAACCCGGACCAGCCGCAGGCGCAGAACAGGGCGGTCGGCCCCGGCCGGACGCAGGGCCGACACACAGGGCCGACACACAGCCGGACACAGCAAAGGAGCCGGGCCGACGTCGCAACATCAGCCACGGCTCCCGTGGATGCGGATCCCCTTCAGGGTTCCGCGTGAAGGTAGGGCTACTCGGACTTGAACCGAGGACCTTAGGATTATGAGTCCCGCGCTCTAACCAGCTGAGCTATAGCCCCGCGTCCCGGAAATCGTTCCGGCCCACAGGGGGCCGGACAGTTTCCGGGCAAAAATCACTCTAGCAAGAGAAGTCGGCCCGCTCAGACGACGAGGTCGTCGTAGCTCGCGCCGCGGTACAGGTCCTCGAAGGCCTGCAGGGTGCGTTCGAGGCTGTGGTTCTCCACCATCCCCCGGCTCGCCTTGCCCATCGCCGCCAGTTCATCAGCGGGCAGCGACAGCACACGGACCATCTTCGCGGCGAGGTCGTCGCTGTCATTGGGCGTGAACAGGTAGCCGTTTTCGCCGTCGCGCACCAGATGAGGCAACGCCATGGCGTCCGCCAGCAGCACAGGAGTGGAAGCGGACATCGCTTCCAGCGTCACGAGCGACTGCAGCTCGGCAGTGCCGGGCATGCAGAACAGGTCCGCCGCCAGGTAGGCCTTGCGGAGATCGGCGTCGCTGGCCAGGCCGAGGAACGCGACCCGGTCCTGCAGGCCCAGCCGGGCAACCTGGGCCTCGAGCGCCGGGCGCACTTCGCCGCCGCCGACGATCTCGAGGTGGACGTCCAGCTCCTTGGGCGTCTTGGCGACAGCGTCGATGAGGACGTCGATGTGCTTTTCCTCGGCGAGCCGGCCCACAAACAGTACCGTGGGACTCGAGTGGCGCACCAGCTCTTCGCCGGGCTGGAGTTCGTAATCGGCGGAGTCGATGCCGTTCGAGAGCGGCAGCACCTTCCGGAGGAAGGCGTGCTGGTGCATCGCCTTGGCTGCCAGCGGGGTCGGGGTGGTGACGACGTCGGCCTGGCCCATGACCTTGCCCATGTCCTTCCAGGAGATGCGTCCCACGATGTCCTTGAACCACTGCGGGAACGGCAGGAACGGGTTCAGGTTCTCGGGCATGAAGTGGTTGGTCGCCACAATCCGGATGCCGCGCTTGACGGCTTCGTAGAGCACATGCTCGCCGATCATGTAGTGGCTCTGGATGTGCACGACGTCGGGCTGGATCCGGTCGAACAGCAGGCTGATTTCCTTCTTGATTTCCCAGGGGAAAGTAATCCGGAAGTATTCGTGGGTGGGGACTGAGTGCGAGCGGATCCGGTGAACGGTGCCTTCGTCGCTGAATTCGGTATAGCTCTTGCCCTTGTCCGGGCGGCAGGCGAGGACGTGAACGTCGTGACCGCGCGCCTTCATGCCCTTCGCCAGGCGGTAGCCGAACATGGCAGCGCCGTTGACGTGGGGCGGGTAGGTGTCCGCGGCAATCAGGATGGTCAGCGGTTGCTGGTTGTCAGGCATGGTCACGTGGAGAGCTCCTGGTGGTCACGGTGCGGGCAGCTGGTCTGGGGCGGCCGGCTGGCCGTCGGCACAGGCGCGCCGGGCCGGCTGCTGAAGTCTGGTTGATGTCCTACGACACGCGCCCCGCAGCCTTCCGCGCGTCCTTCTTGCGCTTGGTGACTTCGGGGTGGTGCCTGGACAGGGCGATCACTCCCACGATAGCAAGCGAACCGGCGGCCCCCATCGCAATCGCCGTCACGGCGTGGACATCGGGGCGCAGCTCGCCGAGGATCGTGATGCCGATCGCGATGCCGACGATCGGGTCGATCACGGTCAGCCCGGCAATCACCAGGTCCGGCGGGCCACCGGAGTACGCGTTCTGGACGAACCACGAGCCCAGGCCGCCGGCGGCCGCGATGGCGACCACCGAGTACCACGGCACGTTTAGGACGCCCAGCCCGTTCGGATCGAGCAGGTGCTTGCCGATGATGCGGGTCAGGACGGCCACGAAGCCGAACAGGATACCCGCGCCAAGGATATAGATGAAGGCGCTCATCCGGTGCCGGAACATCAGGGCGAGCGTCCCGAACAGTCCAACAGCCAGGGCCAGCAACAGCACGATGGTCAGCTCGTCGGAGGAGCTCACCTGGTGGTTTTCCTGGGTCACATTGACCGCCAGCACCACGAAGAGCGCCGAGCCCGTAACGCAGGCGGAGATGGCCACGACCGTGGCACGGTTGATGGTCAGCCCTTGGTCCTTGGCGTTGACGATCGTGGTGATGACCAGGGCAATCGCCCCGATCGGCTGCACCACAGTCAGGGGCGCCATGACCAGGGCGACGGCGTTCATCGCCATGCCCACAGTCAGCAGCAGCAGGCCAAACACCCAGCGCGGGTTGCGGAGCAGGCGCAGCATGCCATGGCTGCTAAGCGCCAATCCCCCGGTGTCCGCCTTGACGGCACTCCCCTGGCGCTGGGCGCCAATCGCGAGGCAAAATGCGCCCAGCACTGCCAGCAGGACGGCAACCCACACCATCAGCGGGTGCCGCCGTCGGCGTCGAGCTGGTGGCCCTTGAGCTTCCTGCCCTTGCGGATGATGGCCCAGAAGTAGTTGTAGCCGGCGATCCAGTGCCCCACGAGCCCCAGCCCGAGGAAGATCCAGGCGGCGATGAAGTACACCTCGGCGCCAGGGACCGGGAGTTTCGAGAGCACGAGCAGCGGCGTGCCGACCAGCAGGAGTGCAGTCCGGATCTTGCCGATCCTGCTGACCGGGAGGTCGGGGTGTCCGTGGAAGAAGTAAAGCGACAAGGCGAGCAGAATGGCGTCCGGGACGAGCAGCGCCGCGAGGTACCACCATTCCACGACGCCGGCGATCACGAGCGTCACGGCGACCGCAATCAGCGACAGCCGGTCCGCGATCGGATCCATGACCCGCCCGAGGTTGGACATCTGGTCATACCTGCGGGCTACGTAGCCGTCCACCCAGTCGGTGCTGCCCATAACTGCCAGGACGAGGGCGGCGTAGCCGTATTCCTGCGCCCCGAGGACGAGCCAGATGAAGAGAGGGACGCCGAGGAACCGCACCACGGTCACTACGTTGGGGATGGTGAAGACCCGGTCGTGGTGGATCTGGGGCTGACCAGGCCGGGCACCAGCGCCGATGAACCTCATCGGGTCCCCCTTTCCATGGCCGGCAACGAGCGGGCGTTGTTCAGCGGGCTGCCTAGCCCTTGAGCAGTTTGCGCAGCATGAACACGAGCGCGGCGGCCGAAGCGGTCAGTGCGACGAGCGGTTTCCACCGCTGGCCCAGCTGGCCGGCCACGCCTGCGCCGTCGGCAGCGGCGCCGCCCGACGTCGTCGGACGTTTCGTGGTGCGCCCGGAGCGGAACCCGGCGACCTTGCCGCTGAGCTGTTCCTTGCCGCCCTGCAGCTTCACCTGGGCGGCGGCCAGCAGGACCTGCGCCTGGGTCTTGACGTCCAGTTCCTCGTTGAGTTCATCGCGGACCCCGGCGAGGTGGGCGCGGCGCTGGTCGAGCCGGCGTCGCAGTTCCGCTTCGGTGGGCGGCGGACCGAGATCCGGCTCGGCGGCCTTCTTGGCTTCCTTCTCGGCCTTGGCCTTGGCGGCCGCCTCTGCCTTGGCGGCCTTGGCCGCCTTGTACTGCTCGGACTCCGGATCCAGCACGGCAGGATCGAAAGCAGAGCCCTCCTTGGCGATGCCAAGGTCGTGCTTGAGGCCGCGGATGGTATCCGCCGGAACCAGGGGCATGGCCTGCTTGAACTTGCTGACACCCACGAGGCCTGCGATCACGGCGATCAGCAGGAAGACACCGCAGACCAGCAGGGCCGCGAGCCAGGCGGGCATGATCGTGGCGAGGCCCATGATGGCGGCGACGATAAGGCCGACCACGAGGAAGGCGACGAAGACCAGTGCAACCGCGAGTACAGCGGCAGCAACGCCGACCTCGATGCCCTTGCGCTTGATCTCGACCTTGGCCAGGGCAATCTGGTCATTGAGCTGCCGCGGAGCCAATTTGAAGATCAGCTTCAGGGTCCTGGGCAGCGCTGAAATGCGCAGCGCCCCGTTTGTCCCGCCGCTGTGACGTCCGCTCATCGGTCCCGCCTAACTGGTTACACCTGTGATTCCGCTTCCGCGGGCTTGCCGGTCTGCGCAGCTCATGCAGACCCCGGTGTCAAAACTACCATTCAGGCTCCCGGCAGCGGCGCGGGCGCGGGCTGTGGCGCGCCACCACCCACCGGCCTGACCGGCTGGCGTGAGCCCTAGGATTGACCTCTGTGACTACACACACCAATCCCGGCGATTCCCTGAGCCGCCGCCGCAAGCTCCTCTACATACTGATGCTCGGTGCGCTGACCGCCCTGGGACCCTTCACCGTGGACCTGTATCTTCCGGCGTTCCCGGCGCTGGAGGAGAGCCTGGGCGTCTCCGAGGCGGCCGTGCAGCTGACGCTGACCGGCACGACGATCGGCTTTGCGCTGGGCCAGTTGGTGGTCGGGCCGCTCAGCGACAAGTTCGGCCGGCGGATGCCGTTGATCCTGGCGACGGCGGTGCACATCATCGCTTCCCTGGGCGCCGCCCTGTCGACCGACATCTCGACGCTGGGCTTCTTCCGTGTGCTGATGGGCATCGGCGCAGCGGGGGGCGGCGTCGTGGCCATGGCGATGGTGCGGGACTTGTTCAGCGGCTTCGCCATGGTGCGGATGTTTTCCCGGATGGCCCTGGTCAACGGCCTGGCCCCGATCCTTGCCCCGGTGATCGGCTCGCAGCTGCTGCTGTTCATGCCGTGGCCGGGAATCTTCTTCTTCCTGGCCGGCTACGGCATGTGCGTCCTCACAGCCGCGGTGTTCGTGGTCCGCGAGACGCTGCCCCGGGAACTGCGCGGAAAGACCGGCATGACCGCGCGTCAGCGCTACGGTGTCCTGTTCGCGGACCGGATCTTCGTGGGGCTGCTGCTGGTGGGCGGCATGAACTTCGCCGGGCTGTTCACGTACCTTTCCGCATCGCCGTTCCTGTTCCAGGATGTGTATGGCTTCAGCCCGCAGCAATACGGCTTGCTCTTCGGCGTGAATTCGCTGGGCATCGTCGCGGGCGTGCAGACCAGCTCGAGGCTCATCCGGCGGGTCCCGCCGCAGTGGATCCTGGCCTGCTCCACGGCGTGGATGTTCCTGATGGCCGTGCTGATCGTGATTTTCGACCAGCTGGGCTTCGGGCTGTGGGGCGTGATGGTTCCGCTGTGGTTCTACATCCTTGGCGCCGGGTTCACGTTCCCCTGCGTGCAGGTGCTGGCACTGACCAAGCACGGGGCGCAGGCCGGAACGGCTGCCTCCTTGCTTGGTGCTGCCACCTTCCTGATGGCGGGGCTTATTTCGCCGGTGGTGGGCTGGCTCGGCGTCACGTCCGCCACGCCGATGGGTGCAGTCCAGGCCGCATGCATCTTCCTGGCGGCTACTGCCCTGTGGCTCGTGGTCAGGCCCCGGACGGTCCCGGCGATCCAGTAGCCCGCCTCCCGGCACCACGTCCGCGGGACATGCCCAGCCTTGGCTCGCAGGAATGGGCATACAGGCACTATGTCCCGTAGCCAACCGCAGCGCGGGGCATGTCCCCCGGCCGGCCGGGGAAGCGTGCGGCCCACCCGGGAGGACATGCCCAGTGGCCGCAGCCAAGGAAGGGCATATAGGCACCATGTCCCCCCGCCAACCCAAACGCGGGGCATGTCCCCCGGCCCGCGCAGATGGCTGCAGGCCCTGTTGCGGCACCACACCGGGCGATAAAGTTGTTGTTGTGCCCCACTGGCAGGATCATCCGCCCCTACCAGCCACGTGGCAGCGGTGCGACACCGGAATCCTGCCCCTGTGGTGGGATCGCCTGTGCAGCCAGACCAGCCAGCAGTCGGCGGCCTTGTTCGCGGCCGGCCTGTTCACCGAGGACCGCCGGCGCCCGATCGCCCAGTGGTACAACCCGGCCTACGATTCGGCGCTCCTGGTCGCCCCCGAGGCCTCCCCTGAGTGGCCCGTGCAACGCTTCGGCATCTTCTACGCCCCGCCCGGCGGCGGTTTCACCCAGGTCCACTCCAGTCCGCACGAATGGCACCCGCGCGAACCCCGCAAGTCCCCCACCGAGCTCGAAGCATTCCAGGCAGCCGTGGCAGAGGCCGAGCGGTTCCTGCAGGTGGAGATGGACTTCGTCTGAGCACGGGATAAGCGGGTTAGCGGCCAAAATGTGTGTATGAGATTGGCTTGGTTGCCAGTGTTCGCGCGGGTTGTAGGGGTGTCCACATGCTTTGAAAGCATGTGGAGTGACGGTTCGATCAAATCAGCCCCGGTGTGGTGTATGTGCTCAGAAGCTTGTGAAGAACGGTTCGACCAGTGCCGGGCGGACGAGATGGCGGTGTAGGTCGTGTGGTGCTTCGAGTACTCAATCCCGGGTTGATGTCACGAAGAGGGCAGAGTTCACGGCCTTCATTTCCTGGATCACGGGGAAGCAGCGGCAAGGCGCCCACGCCGGCTCGGAGAGGACCTTCAGGCGCCGGAGTGCCTGGTGCTGGAATGTCGCCCCGGCGGCCGCGCGGACCGGGGAAATACACCCGGTGATCATGCTCGATGGCACCTACTTCAACGGCTGGTGCGTCCTGGTCGCTTACACCGGCGAGCACGTCATCGCGTGGCAGTGGTGTGACCGGGAAAAGCACGCCTCGTGGGCTGCGCTTCTGCGGCAGATCCCGGCCCCGGCGGTGGCCGTCGTGGACGGCCACAAGGGCCTGGAGAGCGCCTTGAGGGAACACTGGCCGGAAACGAACGTTCAACGGTGCCTGTTCCATATCCGGCAGAACATCCGCACGCATCTGACGATGCGTCCGAAGCTCGATGCCGGTAAGGAACTACTAGCCCTGGCCAAGGCACTCACCCACGTCACGGACCTTGACCAGGCCGCCGCCTGGTCCGGTGCGTTCGCTTCCTGGGAGGCCCGCTGGGAGAGCTTCCTCAAGCACCGGACCTACGCGAAGAAAACCGGCGCCAGGCCCTCACACATCGGACCGGCACAGACCTGGTGGTACACACATCTGGGCCTGCGCCGGGCACGGGGAAGCCTGGCCGCTGCCATCAAGGCAGGGCACCTCTTCACCTGGCTTACCAGCGCTACCGAAGGCCAGCAGATCGCCCGGACGACCAGCCCGCTGGAGGGAGGAATCAACGCAGGCCTCAAAGACCTTCTGCGGAACCACCGCGGCCTCAGCGAAGACCACGCCACACGCGCCGTCGACTGGTACCTCTACCAGCACACTGAATCACCCCAGGACCCTTGGGACCTCGTGAAACCACACCACTGGCAACCCCAAAAGAAGGAGTCAAAGGAGGTGGAGGAGCCCATCCAACCGGCCCTCTACGACACAGCCTTCAGCTTCGAAGACGGCAACGGAATCCAGCAAGGATGGGGCGGAAGAAACCGGTGACACGCCCAAGCCATACACACATTTTGGCCGCTAACCCGGATAAGCCGCCGTAAGAGGGCACAAAAAAGGTCCCGCAGCCAGTTGTTCACCGGCTGCGGGACCTGTCCGCTCCTCCTGCTGGACTTGAACCAGCAACCCTTCGATTAACAGTCGAATGCTCTGCCAATTGAGCTAAGGAGGAATGAAGCAGGTATGACATTAGCAAAGGTTTTGCCGCTTAGGAAATCGGCCCGCCACCTGCCCCGAAGTATCCCGCCAATACCCCCTCCGGGTATAAAAAAGTCCCCGCCCCGGTGACCCGGGACGGGGACTGCGCGCTCCTCCTGCTGGACTTGAACCAGCAACCCTTCGATTAACAGTCGAATGCTCTGCCAATTGAGCTAAGGAGGAATGAAGCGGATATAAGCCTAGCAAACACCCGGCCGGGAAGTGAAATTGACCCCGCACGGGACAAGAGAACGGGAAAAAGCCGGGGACAGCAGGCCCGCGACCAGACAGGGGTGCTCAGGCCTCCGAGCGCAGGGACCGCCGTTGCATTTCCAGCTGCATCAGCTCGCGGTTCAGCCGCTGGAACTCCTCCGGGTCGGAAGAGGCGTCCAGGCGCTGGAGCTGTCCCATCTTGTCCGCCTTGACCCTCGTGATCTGCAGCTCAAACAGGCGCGCCAGAATGTCCCGGCAGTAGCGCAGGACGCCGTCTGCGGTGCTGGCGGGCAGCGGCACGACGGCCAACTCGGACACCAACGGGCGCAGCGGCCCGGGAACCTCCTGCAGAAGCTGTTCCACCCAGCGCCCCGGGTCACCCGCGAACGCCAGGCCGGTGGCCCGGATGGCCTCGTGGATGGCCAGGTACGCCGGCGTCGAGAATCTCGCTTCGGAGAAACGCTGCCACGTCTCACCTTCCAGCATCCCGGGCTGCTGCAGGGCAACCTCGAGCGCCTGCCGTTCCATCGCCGCCACGGGGTCGCGCGGGTCGGGGCGGTTGAACGCCGGCAGCCCGGCCGACGGCGGCAAAGGGGCAACGCCCGGCCCGGATCCCCCACCGGTTACCGGCGCATACCCTGAGCCCTGGCCGCGGCCCGGACCGTTTCCCTGCCCCTGGTACTGGCCGGAGCCGGCCCCGCCCGACGGCGCCTGTGCAGCGCGCTTGGCGGCCGCGCCCACGGCGCGGCTGACTTCCTCGACCGGCATGCCCAGCCAGCCGGACAGTTCCCGGGCGTAGCCGGGTCGGATCCCGGCGTCGCGGATCTGGGCGACAACCGGGGCGGATTCCCGCAGGGCGGCGATCCGGCCCTCGACCGTGTCCAGGTTATGCCGTTTAAGGGCGGCCCGGATGGCAAATTCAAACAGGGGACGGCGGGTGCTGATGAGGTCCCGGACGGCGGCGTCGCCCTTGGACTGACGCAGCTCGCACGGGTCGGCGCCGTTGGGCTCCACCGCCACATAGGTCTGCGCGACGAACCGCTGGTCCTCTTCGAAGGCGCGCAAGGCCGCCTTCTGGCCGGCGGCGTCGCCGTCGAAGGTGAAGATGACTTCGCCGCCGCTGCCGTCGTCGGAGAGCAGGCGGCGGGCAATCTTGATGTGCTCGGTGCCGAATGCCGTACCGCAGGTGGCGACGGCTGTGGTGACCCCGGCGAGGTGGCAGGCCATCACGTCGGTGTAGCCCTCCACGACGACGATCTGGCGGTCCTTGGCGATGTTGCGCTTGGCGAGGTCGATCCCGTAGAGGACCTGGGACTTCTTGTAGAGCGCAGTCTCCGGCGTGTTGAGGTACTTGGGTCCTTGGTCGTCCTCGTAGAGCTTGCGGGCGCCGAAGCCGATCGTCTCGCCGGCGATGTCGCGGATGGGCCAGATCAGCCGGCCGCGGAACCGGTCATAAATTCCCCGACCACCTTCGGAGAACATTCCCGTGAGCTTGAGCTCGGGGTCGGTGAAGCCCCGGCCGCGGAGGTGTTTGAGCAGCGAGTCCCAGCCCTGCGGGGCGTAGCCGACACCGAACTGGTCTGCTGCGGTGCGGTCGAAGCCGCGGTCGTGCAGGAAGTTGCGGCCCTGGGTGGCCGCGGGGGTCAGCAGCTGGGCACGGAAGTACTCGTCCGCGACCTTGTGGGCGTCGAGCAGGCGCTGCCGCCGGCCGACGTCCTCGCGGTTCGGGCCGGAGCCGCCGTCCTCGTACCGGAGCTCGAAACCGATCCGGGCAGCCAGTTTTTCCACGGCCTCGTGGAACGACGTGTGGTCCAGTTTCTGGACGAAGGAGATGACGTCGCCGTCCTCGCCGCAGCCGAAGCAGTGGTACCGGCCCACCTGGGGACGGACGGTGAAGGACGGCGAACGCTCGTCGTGGAAGGGGCATAGGCCCTTGAAGGAACCGAGCCCTGCGCCCTTGAGGGTCACGTAGCCGTCGACGACTTCCTTGATGTCCGTGCGCTGGCGTACTTCGTCGATGTCTTCGCGTTTGATCAGGCCGGCCACAGTGCCATCCTAGTACCGCGCCCCGACAGTATCGGCGCAAAGCAGGTCACTGCGGGCAAGGTCACCAGTCCCGTCACCACAGTGACGGCAGGCTGCCCACGAGCCGCTCGTACATGCCCAGCGCGGACCCGTCGGTCAGGGACGCGACCTGGTCGATCACGACTCGCAGCCGCGCGCCGTCGTCCTCCGCGTCGCGCCAGTCGGCCGCGAACATCGGCTCCAGATGGCGGTCGCCGGTGGCGCTCAGTGCCGTGACGAGGGCGTGCAGGACCTCGCGCTGGCGTTCGTAGATGGGCTGCCGGTGCTCGGTGGTCATCACGAAGGTGGTGGCAAGGCCCTTCATTACCGCGATTTCCATCACGGTCTCGTCCGGAACGATCAGCTCCGCGTTGTAGCGGGTCAGGTTCTCCGGGCCGTACACGGCGCGGGTGGACGCCAGCGCACTCTGGCAGAACCGGCCGATCAGCTGGCTGGTCATGTCCTTGAGCGCTGCCATCGATTTGCGGCTGCCGTCGGCCTCGCGCACCCACACGCTGGTGGCCTCCAGCCGGGCCAGGGCCGCATCAATCGCAGCGGGATCGTTCTGTGGCAGGTACCACTGCTTCGCATAGCCGACCACCCGGGCGCGGTGGTCCGGGTTGTCCATCCAGCGCAGTTGGAAGTGCCCGGCGACGATCGCGTCCTCGACGTCGTGCACGGAGTAGGAGATGTCGTCGGCGAGGTCCATGACCTGCGCCTCGAGGCAGGAGCGGCGCTCCGGGGCGTCCTCGCGGATCCAGTCGAAAATCGGCAGGTCGTCCTCGTAGGCACCGAACTTGCTGGTCCGCACGCCGTGGATGATGGGGGCGTTCGCGGCCGACCACGGGTACTTCGCCGCGGCATCGAGGCTGGCCCGGGTGAGGTTCAGCCCGGCGGGACGCCCGTCCGGGGCCAGGACCTTGGGCTCGAGACGGGTCAGCAGTCGCAGCGTCTGGGCGTTGCCCTCGAAGCCGCCGATCCCGTGGGCGACCTCGTTGAGGGCCGATTCGCCATTGTGGCCGAAGGGCGGGTGGCCGAGGTCATGGCTGAGGCAGGCGGTGTCCACAACATCGGGGTCGCAGCCCAGGGCGCGGCCCAGCTCGCGGCCCACCTGGGCGACCTCGAGGCTGTGGGTGAGGCGGGTGCGGACGAAGTCGTCGGTGTCCGGCGCCACCACCTGGGTCTTTGCCCCGAGCCTGCGCAGGGCCGAGGAGTGCAGCACCCGGGCGCGGTCGCGTTCGAAGTCGGAGCGGTACGTGGACTTGGCCGGCTCCTCCACCCAGCGGGCGGAGTCGCGGGCGACATAGCCGTCCAGCACGGGCGCGGTGGTCCTGGTTTCAGCCACCGGACACGTCCAGTTCCGCGTGGGAGATCTCGCGTGACTGCTCGGCGTCCATGTTCCGGTCCAGCAGCCAGTCCTTGGGCAGGGCGGGCTTCTTGGGCGAGCCTGCGCGGCCGCGGGGGCCCTCGGCGTCAACACCGGGGTACGGCGAATCGAGGTCCAGCTGGTCCAGCGTTGCGCGGAGGACCTCGAGGCTGGTGACCATCGCCAGTTTGGTCCGCAGTTCGCTGCCGACCACGTAGCCCTTGAAGTACCAGGCCATATGCTTGCGGATTTCGCGCAGCGCCTTGCCTTCATCGTTGCCGAACGTTTCGACCATCAGCTCGGCATGGCGGTACACGCTTTCCGCCACCTGCCCCAGGTCCGGTTTGTGCCGCTCGTCGCTGCCTTCGAAGGCGGCCATGAGGTCACCGAACAGCCACGGGCGGCCCTGGCAGCCGCGTCCCACCACCACTCCGTCGACGCCGGTTTCGCGGACCATGCGGATGGCGTCCTCAGCGGACCAGATGTCGCCGTTGCCGAGCACCGGAATGTCCGGCAGAGCTTCGCGCAGCCGGGCAATCGCGGACCAGTCGGCCTGGCCGGAGTAGAACTGCGCGGCGGTGCGGCCGTGGAGCGCGACGGCGGCAACCCCGGCATCGCGGGCGATCCGGCCGGCGTCAAGGTAGGTGAGGTGGTCCTCGTCGATGCCCTTGCGCATCTTGATGGTCAGCGGGACGTTGCCCCTGGAGGCTTCCTTGACGGCGGTCCGGACGATCGAGGTGAACAGGTCGATCTTCCAGGGCAGGGCCGAACCCCCGCCCCGCCGGGTCACCTTGGGCACCGGGCAGCCGAAGTTGAGGTCGATGTGGTCGGCGCGGTCTTCCTCGACAAGCATCCGCACGGCCTGGCCGACGGTGACGGGGTCCACGCCGTAGAGCTGGACGGAGCGGACTTTCTCGTCGTCGTCGTGCGAAATGATGCGCAGGGATTCCGGCGTCCGCTCCACGAGGGCACGGGACGTGACCATCTCCGCGACGTACAGGCCGCCGCCGTATTCACGGCAGAGCCTGCGGAACGCGGAGTTGGTAATGCCCGCCATGGGAGCCAGGATCACGGGGGTGTCCACCGTGAGGGGGCCCAGCTTCAGGGGCGGGAGTTCCAGCTTGGGGGCGGGTGGGGTAGCTACAACAGTCACCCGTTCATTGTCTCAAATCCGGGCAAATCGGCCGGATCCGCGGTCGCTATGTGGAGAAACCGGCGTCAGTCACGTACGGCGGCACGCCGCCCGCGGCGCCCGGCCGGCGCCGGTTCGAAGGCACCGGCGGGGGCGACGGCGTCGACCTGCGGCCGTGCTCCGGCGTCGACCGCGGTGACGGCGGGGGCTGCCTCTCCCCCGGCTGCGCCGCGGCCGCGCGTGGTCATCCCGGTCGCCTTGACGACGAGTACCGCGATCAGCGTGGTGACCGGGATGGCCAGGACCAGCCCGACGGACCCGACGAGGGTGCGGATCACTTCCTCCGAGAGCTCGGCGCTGGTCAGTGCGTCCCCGAGCGGCCGCTCGTACAGCATCACCAGGATCAGCACGGGCAGCGCGGCACCGGCGTAGGCGAACGCGATGGTGTAGACCGTGGAGGCGATGTGGTCCCGGCCGATCCGCATGGCGGAGGTGAACAGCTGTCGGGCGGACGTCTCAGGGGCCAGTTCCCACAGCTCCCAGACGGCCGAGGACTGTGTGATGGTGACGTCGTTCAGGACGCCGAGGCCGGAGATGATGAGGCCGCACAGGATGATGCCGGAGATGGAGATGTTGTCGGAGATATTCGCGAGGGTGGCGGAATCGTGGCTCCCGACGCCGGCGAGGTTGGCGGCGTCGGTGGCCCACGCCGCCAGCAGCGCGGTGATGGCGAGCCCGAACATGGTGCCCAGCAGCGCCGTCGAAGTCCGGGCGGAGAAGCCGTGGGCGAAGTAGAGCACCCCGATCATGATCACCGTGGACCCCACCAGCGCCAGCAGCAGGGGCGGTTTGCCTTCCACGAGGCCGGGCAGCATAAAGCTGACCAGCACGCCGTAGGCCCCGACCAGTCCGATCAGCGCGCGCAGCCCGCGCCAGCGCGCCACTGCGATCACGACGACGGCGTACAGCACCGCGAGGAAGATGATGGGCATGGTCCGGACAAAGTCGACGAAGACATAGGCCGGCGTGCCCTGGGCGGCGGCGCCCGGGGCCTTGGAGAGGTTCAGGTAGCGGATGTTGTCGCCGGGCTTCACGCCGTGGGATTTGGCGACGTCGGGGTTGATGACCACTTTGACGGGGTTGCCGCCCTTGTCCGGGTCCGTGAACGCAAAAGTGCACTCCGCCCCCTGTTGCGGGGCTGCGTCCACGGCGGCCTGTCCCTGCTGGGTGCCGTCCATGCAGCTGCCGGTGACAACGCGCTGGATCTTCCCGGTGTCGAAGGTGACGCCGGGCGCGGCGGCGTAGGGGCTGGCGAGCGTGATGCCTTCTTTGCTGCCCGAGGGCCACAGCAGCGCCATCGCCACGAGCGTCAGCAGCGTCAGCGGGATCAGGATGGCGGCCAGGATCAGGTTGGCTTTCTTCCGGGCGGCGAGCGCCAGGGGCGTCGGATCCGAGTGCCCTTCCGGGGTGTGTGAATGTCCGGCGCCCATCAGCAGTTCAACCTCATGCCGAAGACTTTACGGCGTTCCGCCGCCTCCTGATGACGCGGCGCCGTCATGACGCATGACGGCACCCCCGCGCACAGCAACCGGCACACGGCAACCGGCCAACCCCAATCTTTCCAGGGCACCGCTCCGAATGTCCTGTGGGCATGTCCCCCTGCGAACCGGTTGTAGTGCACCGTCCTCAGGGGAACAGCTTGAACTGCGGGCACAGCGCCCTATGGTTGGAAATGACGGACGAGACGTGGAGGATACGGCGTGGCCATACGCAAGATAGACGACCGCGGACCTGGGGTGGCAGGCCCCGGGGCAGCCGCCAAGGCCGTGTTGAGCATTGCCGGAGCCTCCGGGGAAACCCGGGGAGTCGCCCTGGTCCTGCACGGCGGGCGGTCCAACAGCTTCGAATCGGTGCGCGGCAGGCACCTGAGCCCGGCCCGGATGCTGCCCTTCGCCCGGGCCCTCCACACTGGCGGCGGCCCCCACGGCCTGGCCGTCTGGACCCTCCGGAACCGGTACCGGGGCTGGAACGGGGCGGACATGTCCCCTGTCCAGGACGCCCAGTGGGCGCTCTCCCACATCAGCCGCGAACACCCCGGGGTCCCGATTTACCTCCTCGGCCACTCGATGGGCGGCCTGACCGCACTCTGCGTCGCCGACCACCCCCAGGTGGAAGCCGTCGCCGCCCTCGCGCCCTGGCTCAGCGCCGAAACCCCGGTGGAACGCGTGGCCGGCCGACGGATCCTGATCGTCCATGGCACCGACGACCGCTGGACCAGCCCCGCGAACTCGCTCGCCTACGCCCGCCGGGCCGACGGCGTCGCGGAGTCCGTGGACTACGTCGCCCTCAAGGGCGCCGGTCACTTTATGTTCCGCCGGGTGGGCCTGTGGAACTCACTCGCCAACGGCTTCATCCTCGACGCCTTCGCCGGAACCTCAGGGCGGGACCTCAAGGGCAGCGCCGGCTCGTTCCGCAGCCTCATTCCGGCCGCCGGCGCCAGCCTCCCGGTGGTGCTGTGATGCCGGAGCTCAGTGTTTTCCCGGCTGGGGCCTTCCCGTTGGGGGCTTTCCTGGCCAGCCTCCCGTGGGTGGC
This sequence comes from Pseudarthrobacter sp. ATCC 49987, assembly GCF_009928425.1. NCBI lineage: Bacteria > Bacillati > Actinomycetota > Actinomycetes > Micrococcales > Micrococcaceae > Pseudarthrobacter > Pseudarthrobacter sp. ATCC 49987. The sequence goes on from NZ_JAABNS010000001.1 coordinate 2,440,392, forward strand.
GGTGGGTCTCGCCGTGCTGCTGGCCGTCACTTTCGCCGTCGCCGTCCGCCAGAGCCGCCACTCAGTCATCGACACCGTCTGGGGCCTCGGTTTCGTCGTCGTGGCCGCCATCTCCTGGTTCCTCTCGGCCGGACACGGCGACGGCGGCCGCCGACTCCTGCTGCTGGCACTCGTGGCGGTGTGGGGCATCCGCCTCGCCCTCCACATCGGCCTCCGGGCCCGCGGCGGGCACGAGGATCCCCGCTACGTGGACATGCTCTCCTCCGCCCCCGGGTCCCGCAACACCTATGCCCTACGCAAGGTCTACCTGCCCCAGGGCGTGATCCTGTTCTTCGTCTCGCTCACCGTCCAGGTGGGGATGTTCAGCACCGGAAGCCTGGGCTGGCTGGCGTGGCTGGGCGTGTTGTCCTGGGCCGTAGGGTTCGTTTTCGAGACAGTCGGCGACTGGCAGCTGGCGCAGTTCAAGGACGATCCGTCCCGCCGCGGCACCGTGCTCAACACGGGGCTCTGGCGGTACACCCGCCACCCGAACTACTTCGGCGACGCCGCCGTCTGGACCGGGATTTTCCTGATCGCCGCCGATTCCTGGCCGGGGGTCCTGACGGTCCTCTCCCCCGCCCTGATGATCTGGCTGCTCGCCGGCAAGTCCGGCAAGCCGCTCACCGAGAAGGCCATGTCCGCCCGCCCCGGCTACAAGGAATACGTCGAATCGACGTCGGGCTTCCTGCCGCTGCCGCCCCGCCGTCCCCGCAACGGCGGACAGCAAACGGGCAGCCGCCATCCGGGCGGGCGCTGACGTGCCCTGGCGGCCCCGGCCCAACGACCGCTTCTACCGCGTCATAGTCCGCACCGGGCTGGCATTACGCCGGCTGTTCCGGATCCGGGTCATCGTCACCGGACAGGAGCACCTCCCGGCGCCGGAGTCCCGCGGCGAGGGCCCGCACAGCCCGCCCCACGGCTCGTCCCGCGGCGTGCTCCCGGGCCGGGGAGCCGTCGTCGCCATCACCCACTTCGGGTACCTCGACTTCGCGTTCGCCGAACTCCTGCTGTGGGGGCACGACAGGTCCCGGATGCGTTTCCTGGTCACGCAGGGTGCGGCCGACCACTGGTTCGCCGGCCCCGCCATCATCGCCGCCGGGCACGTCGTCGTCGGGTACGGGACAGGCTCCCACGCCTACGACGCCGCCGTGCAGAAACTCCGCGAGGGCGAGTACATCGCGATCCTGCCGGAGGCCGGGGTCAGCCGCAGTTTCCGGGTGCGCGAGTGCAAGACCGGCGCCGTGCGGATGGCCGCCGAGGCAGGGGTGCCCATCATTCCCGTGTCCGTCTGGGGCGCCCACCGGCTGATGACCCGCCATCACGGTTTCTCCCCGGCCCGCGCCTGGCGGGCCCCCGTCCGGATGCACGTCGGCGAACCGGTCCAGGTCCACCCGCCCATGGACACCCAGGCCGCCACCGAATCGCTGCGCGAAACCCTCCAGGCCGGCATCGACGCCTGCATCGCGGACTTTCCCCTGGCGCCGGCCCCGGGCGCGTGGTGGATGCCGGCGGGGCTTGGCGGCGGAGCCCCCACCGAGGAAGAGCGCCAGCGGCTGGACGAGGCCGAAGGCCCGCGGCGCGCGGGCGGCCGACGCCGAAGCCCGGATACCGCGATCGTCTTGACTAAGCTCCATCGGGTACAAAATCGCACTCAATGGAGAGGTACTCCTCTGTGGCAAACACAGTCCTGACGAAAAGCGGCATCGGCGAAGAACGCGGTCTCGCCCGAATAGCCCAACGGATGGCAGCCTGGACCGGGAAGTGGTTCCCTGACGCCTACATCTTCGCCCTGGCCGGCGTCATCATCATCGCTGTGGCCGCCCTGGCCATCGGCGCCTCGCCCCAGTCAATCGCCGATTCCTTCGGCAACGGTTTCTGGGACCTGACCGCGTTCACGCTGCAGATGGCCATGGTGGTGCTGACCGGCTACGTCGTGGCGACCTCCCCGCCCGTGGCCAAACTGATCAACCGGCTGGCCCTCATCCCTGCCACCGCACGCACCGCCGTGAGCTTCGTGGCGCTGATGTCGATGTCGGTCTCTTTCCTCAACTGGGGCCTGAGCCTGATCTTCGGCGGCCTGCTGGCCCGCGCCATCGCCCGCCGCAAGGACCTGACCGTGGACTACCGCGCGCTCGGCGCCGCAGCGTTTATGGGCCTCGGCGCGGTCTGGGCGCTCGGCCTGTCCTCCTCCGCGGCGCAGCTGCAGGCCACCGCCGCGTCGCTGCCGCCGGCCCTGCTGAAGATCACCGGCATCCCGGACTTCGGCACCACGATTTTCACCTGGCAGTCACTGCTGACCCTGGCCATCCTGATGGCCCTCACCACGGTGATCGCGCACTTCTCGGCCCCCCAGGGCGGGTCAATCCGCACCGCAGCGGACCTCGGCGTCGACCTCGACGACGAACCGAGCGAACCGGCGCCGCGCTCCCGCCCGGGCGAATGGCTTGAATACAGCATGATTCTGCCGATCCTGGCCGGCATCCTGACGCTGGGCTGGCTGGTCTCGCAGTTCCTGACCAAGCCCTTCCTGACCGTGGTGAGCAGCCTCAACGGCTACCTGCTGGTGTTCCTGATCCTGGGCCTGGTGCTGCACGGCACCCCGCGGAACTTCCTCCAGGCCGTCACCAAGGCCGTCCCGGCCACCGCCGGCATCCTGGTCCAGTTCCCGCTCTACGCCGCGATGGCCGCGATCCTGACCAAGGCCACCGGCCACGGCGGCATGACCATCTCAGCGCACCTGGCCGAGTTCTTCTCGGACATCGGCAGCGGCGGCGGATTCGCCGTCGTCATCGCGCTGTACACGGCCCTGCTGGGCCTGCTGGTCCCCTCGGGCGGCGGCAAGTGGCTCGTCGAGGCGCCGTACGTCATGCAGTCCGCCGCCGATGTCCAGATGAACCTCGGCTGGACGGTGCAGATCTACAACATCGCCGAAGCCCTGCCGAACCTGATCAACCCGTTCTTTATGCTCCCGCTGCTTGCGGTGCTGAAGCTGCGGGCCCGCGACCTGGTCGGCTTCACGTTCCTGCAGTTCGTGTTCCACCTGCCGGTGGTGCTGCTGCTCGTCTGGCTGCTCGGAGAGACGTTCGACTTCGTTCCGCCGGTGATGCCGCCGGGCAAGTAGCTGCAAGCGCAACTGACCCGCAGCTGTGGCCGTTTTCACGCTTCATAACGGCCACAACTGCGGGTCAGTTGGGTAAAAGGGCTTTACGCCGGGTCGGAGACCACCAGGGTCTCAGCGCCCTGGACGCGGGCCTTGCCGCTCTCCAGCAGAGGCTCGACGACGGCGCGCAGCGCCTCCATCGAGTCGTCCAGTTCCAGCAGAACCGGGTGCTGGAACGCAATCAGCGCCAGCAGGTCCCGGACCGCGGCCTGGGCCTCGTCCGCGGAGAGTTTCGGATCATGGCCCAGGAACACGTCGGTGGGCTGGCCGGCGGGCGCGCCCGCACCCGCCGCGTTGTCCCCTGAAGGGGCGAGTTCCGCGTAGCTGATGGCAAAGGCCTCCAGCCGGCCCTTCCTGCTGGCGGGCACGCCCTGGCCGAAAGCGCTGGCCTTCGGGGCGCGCAGCACAATCGCGCCGTGTGCCCCGCTGAGCTCGTCGAGGAACAGCCGCTGGACCGTGGCAATGCTGAGCTCGCCGGGGCTGTCCCAGCCGTGCACGGCCGTGTAGTACCGGCCCACGACGTCGCTGAGCTCCACCGAACCGGTGGCCAGGTCCTCGACCTGCTCGGACGCGGCAGCCTCCGAACCGTCGCCGAAGACGGGCAGCTTGAGCGCGCCGGGCTCGACGACGACCAGCCGGGACCGCTGGATCGGGGCCAGGCCTGCCGCCTCGGCGAAGGCCGCGCCGGGGGTGCCCGGCTCCACCTTGGTCCGGAGCCGGGTGACGCCCGACGGCGACTGCGCCGCCTCGTGCCGCAGCATGGTCAGCAGCGTGGAGCCGACGCCGGTGCGGCGGTGGAGCCGATCGACCTCGACATAGGCCCAGAGCCGTTCCGGATGCAGCGAGGCCTCGTGGACCACTCCGGCAGCGACCGGGATGGCCACGCCGTCGACGACGTCCTCGGCCACGATGCAGCGCCGCCACGGCGCGTTGCCCGACGGTGCCAGCGTGCCGCGGAACTGCCGGGCCTGCTCGGTTTCGGGCCCGCCCCAGATTTCGAGCAGGGCGAGGTCATCGCCGTCGCGCCATTCACGGTATGCGATCGCCATGGTCAGGCGCCGATCAGCCGTGCGGCCAGGTAGCCCTCCACCTTGTCCAGGGAGACGCGTTCCTGGCTCATGGTGTCGCGTTCGCGGATCGTGACGGCCTGGTCATCCAGGGTCTCGAAGTCCACGGTGATGCAGAACGGGGTGCCGATCTCGTCCTGGCGGCGGTAGCGGCGGCCGATCGCGCCGGCGTCGTCGAACTCGATGTTCCAGTTCTTGCGCAGCTGGGCGGCGAGGTCCTTGGCCTTCGGGGACAGGTCCTCGTTGCGGCTCAGCGGCAGCACGGCTGCCTTGACCGGGGCCAGACGCGGATCGAGCTTGAGCACGGTGCGGATGTCGACGCCGCCCTTGGCGTTGGGGGCCTCGTCCTCGGTGTATGCGTCGATCATGAACGCCATGAAGGAACGGGTGAGGCCGGCGGCCGGTTCAATCACGTACGGGGTGTAGCGCTCGTTGGTGGCCTGGTTGAAGTAGCTCAGATCCTGGCCGGAGGCCTTGGAGTGCGTGGAGAGGTCGAAGTCGGTGCGGTTGGCGATGCCCTCGAGCTCGCCCCACTCGGAGCCATGGAAGCCGAAACGGTATTCGATGTCCGTGGTGCCCTTGGAGTAGTGGCTGAGCTTCTCGAGCGGGTGCTCAAAGAAGCGCAGGTTCTCTTCCCGGATGCCGAGGCCGGTGTACCAGGACATCCGCTCCTTCATCCAGTACTGGTGCCACTGCTCGTCGGTGCCGGGTTCGACGAAGAATTCCATCTCCATCTGCTCGAACTCACGGGTGCGGAAGATGAAGTTTCCCGGGGTGATCTCGTTGCGGAAGGACTTGCCGATCTGGCCGATGCCGAACGGGGGCTTCTTGCGGGACGTGGTGAGCACGTTGGAAAAGTTGACGAAAATGCCCTGGGCCGTCTCGGGACGCAGGTAGTGCAGGCCCTCTTCGCTGGCCACCGGGCCGAGGTAGGTCTTGAGCAGGCCGGAGAATTCCTGGGGCTCGGTCCATTCGCCCCGGGTGCCGCAGTTGGCGCAGGCGATGTCCTTGAGGCCGTTCTCGGCGGGACGGCCCTTCTTCTCCTCGTATTCTTCCTCGAGGTGGTCAGCGCGGTAGCGCTTGTGGCACGAGAGGCACTCGACCAGCGGGTCGGAAAACACGTCGACGTGGCCGGAGGCTTCCCAGACCTGGCGGGGCAGGATTACGGAGGAGTCCAGGCCGACGACGTCTTCGCGGCCGCGGACCACGGACTGCCACCACTGGCGCTTGATGTTTTCCTTCAGCTCGGCGCCGAGGGGCCCGTAGTCCCAGGCAGAACGCGAGCCACCATAGATTTCACCGGCCTGGAATACGAAACCCCTGCGCTTGGCGAGGGAAATGATCTGGTCGAGGACGGATTTTGCTGCCATGGGAACTCCACTTTCTACAGGGCCGCTGGGTGCGGTCCGCGGTCTCAGCCCCGGGGACCCCGGCTGGTTGCCGGACGGGGCACTACAAAACGCAAAACTAAACGCAAAACAAGCTGACGCAGCAGGCACACGGCCGAGCAGAGGTGCTCAATGTTGGCGGTGCAGGACGCTGCGTCTCCTAGCCTACCGGCCCGTTGGTCCCCGGCGCCGCCGGCGGTGGATGGCCCCGGCCGCGTCAGCGGCCCCGGCGCAGGGCGCCCCGGGGCCAGGGCAGGCTCGCGAGCACAATCGCTCCAAGGGTCAGCAGGGTCCCGAGCACGGTGGGCAGCTCCACCACGGTGCCGGGTCCGGGGAACGCCAGGTCGAGCCCCAGGGAGCCCAGCAGCTGGCCCGCGATCATGCCGAGTCCGGTCACCAGCACGCCCAGGCTGCGGACCAGCAGGGCACCGACGCCGATAAAGACGCAGCCCAGGGGTCCACCAAGGTAGTACCACCACTGGCCCGGCAGCGCGTTGCCGGGCCCCGCGACGGCGATCTTGACCAGCCAGGCGGCCCAGAGCAGGACCGCGCCGGCGATGAAGTTCATCAGGGTCGCCGCGATGGGGGTGCCGTAGTGCACCGCGGCGGTGCCGTTCATGGCCTGCTGGAAGCTCATCAGGAAGCCGGCCAGCACGGGAAGGATCACCGGGACCAGCAGCTCCGCCGGCCCGGCTCCCGCGCCGGAGAACCGCGGCGAGACGGCCCAGGCGACGGCGGCGACGGTCAGGATGCTGCCGATCACCCGGATCCCGGTGATGGATCTCCTGCCGGCCGGTCCGATGCCCATCCGGTCCACCAGCAGGCCGCTGAGGGTCTGTCCGGTCACGGTGGCGACGGTGAACAGTGCGACGCCCAGCAGGCCGATGGTGAAGGACTGCGCGAAGACGAAGAACCCGCCGATGCAGCCGGCCAGCAGGTAGTAGGGCGGGAACCGGCGTTCCCGGACTGCCGGCAGGATCCGCGCCAGCCCGGCCCGGCCTCCGGGCAGCGCGAGGGAAATTACGGTCATCAGCACCAGCCCGGTGGTGAAACTCACCACGGCGGCAGCGATCCCGTCCGCGAGCGCCGTCCCGAGGGCGCCGTTGATCCTGCCCTGCACGGGCATCAGCAGCCCCGCGGCCACTGCGAGGGGCAGCCCGGCGAGGAACGGGAGCCTGGGTGTGTGCGTCATTGTGCCACCTTTCGTCAGGCATCATTGCTTGTATGAGCAACCCGGAAATTGAAGAGATCCCCATCCGCGACAACATGATCCGGCTCGGTCAGGTCCTGAAGCTGGCCAGCCTGGTCGAGGACGGTGTGGAGGCGGCGGAGCTGATCAAGGGCGGACTCGTCAAGGTCAACGGTGAGATCGATGAGCGCCGCGGCCGCCAGCTCCACCACGGCGACACTGTCACCGTGAATGGCCGGACAGTCCGGATCAGCACTCCCGCCGGAGCCTAGGCCCGGAGTTGGACGCCGGGCGGAAGCCGCCCGGCGTCGTGCGGTTACGTGGTCAGCACCCCGTGGGTGAGGAACTCGGAGACGTGCCCGATTTCCTGCTGGTTGATGCCGTGCCACATCCCGGTGTAGAGGACCTTGGTGAGCTTCACGTGCTTGCGCACCCAGCCCATGGTGTACTCGACCTTGTCCGGCGTGATCACCGGATCCTGCTGGTCACGGCCCCAGAACATCGGCACCGTTCCGTCCAGTTCGGCGTCGCGGAAGCTGGGGTCCGCGCCGGCGTCGACCGCGAAGCCGGACAGCCCGACGACGGCGGCATAGTCAGCGGGGCGCCGCCGCAGCAACGTGGTGGCCAGCGCCATTCCCATCGAGAAACCCAACAGCGTCACGGAGGGGTGGTTCGGCCGGACCGAGTCGAGCCAGTCCTCCACATACGAGGCGGCGTCCTTGACCGCGTCGAGGGAGTAGCCGATCGACGCCGTCAGCGGGAACCATGTGAAGCCGGGGCCGGAAACCATCGGGGCACGCAACGAGGCCACCACAAACTCCCCGGGCAACAGGTCCGCCAGGCTCAGGAGGTCCCGTTCGTTGGCGCCGTAGCCGTGCAGCAGGACCAGGAGCGGCTTGCCGGCGCGCTCCTCCTCGGGCTTGGACCATAGGACAACGGGGGCGGGGAAGGCAGCGGCTTGAGTCATGGCTCCATTCTTACAGTTACCCGGAAGTAACAACTTACGGTGGCGTAGCTTTGCAGGAAGAGTGCACCATATGAAGGTGAATGAACCCGAGGCCATCGAGAACTCCCCCGACAACGCCGTCGCCCACCCCTGGACCCGTTACGTGGCCATGGGTGACTCCTTCACGGAGGGCATCGGTGATCCCGAGCCGGCGAGTCCGGGCGGACACCGGGGCTGGGCGGACCGGGTGGCCGAGGAGTTGAGCCGCGGGCACGAGGGGTTCGCCTACGCCAACCTGGCCGTCCGGGGCCGGCTCCTGCAGCAGATCGTGGACCAGCAACTGGCACATTGCCTGTCGCTCCGGCCTGATCTTGTGACATTGTCCGCCGGCGGGAACGACCTGATCCGCCCCGGCGGGGATCCGGATGCCCTGGCCGAGAAGCTGGACTCGGTAGTGCAGATCCTGAGCCTGGCCGGTGCCACGGTGGTCCTCTTCAACGGTCCCGACACCGGCTCGTCCGTGCTGGGCCGGGTCCGCAGCAAGGTGGCCATCTACAACGAGAACCTCCGCACCATCGCGGCCCGCCACGACGCCATCATTGCGGACATGTGGTCGCTGCGGCAGCTCAATGATCCGCAAATGTGGGATGCGGACCGCCTGCACTTCTCGCCGCTGGGCCACCACACGATCGCGGCCATGGTCCTGGACTCCCTCAACGTCGAGCACACCCTGGAGCCGCTCTCCCCCAAGCCCCTGCCGCCGCGCAGCTGGCGGCAGGCCCGGTCCGGGGATCTGGTGTGGGCGCGCGAGTACTTTGTGCCGTGGGTGGTCCGCCGGATCCGGCACCGTTCCTCCGGCGATGGCGTCACGGCCAAGCGCCCCCTCCCGGGGCCGGTGTTCGGCCCCGGGATGCCGCTGGGCTCGGGCGAAGGCCCGCCCGGCGCCGGGGAACCCGTCCCCTCCTGAGCGGCGCCGGCCGGCCGGCCCGGCACTGGCGGCCACGGGCTACCGGGCACTGTGGACAGGGTGTGGGCGTTAGTCTGGAAGGACACTTCCTGAGAGGCCCGGTACCGTGAACAGTCTGTTCTTTTGGATCATCGTTTTGTCATTCCTGATCCCGATGGCGATGCGCTATTACAAGAAGTCGGTGCGCGGCCGAAACCAGAACCAGGGCATGACCGGCGGGCCGGAGCAGTCCGGGCAGTTCCCCGGCGACACCCCCGGAGGCGGTGCCGGAAACTACCCGGGCCAGCAGAGCAAGCAGCCGCGTGACGGTTTCACCCAGCGGGACTACTACGGCGGATTCGGCCAGCTCGGCGCTCCGCAGCAGCCCATGCCGCCGGCAAACCAGCCGTACCCGGGCCAGCCGTATCCGGGCGGGCAGTCCTACCCGGCCCCTGTCCCCTACGAGGACAGCCCGGAGTACCCCGGCAACCGGCCCTTCCAGCAGCAGGATCCGCAGCAGTTCAACGGCGGCCAGTCCACCCCGCCGCAGCCCAACAATCCGCAGCCGGCAGGCCCGGCGGTGCCTGCTCCGCCGTCGGCCCCGCAGGGCTTCCGGGCGCGCAAGCTCGCGGAACTGGACCAGCGGTACAGCGAGGGCGAGCTGTCCATGGAGGACTACATGGCCCAGCGCGCGGACATCATGAAGGGCTAGCGAAGTCGACGTCGGCCGCGTTGACCGTTCCTGCCTTCCTCCCGGGGGCCCGGTGGTACTGCCAGTACAAATTGGTGTGGGCCACCACCAGCTCAGGCGGCGGCGCGCCAAATTCGCTCAGGTCCTCGGTGGTGTGCGCGTCCGCGACCAGCATGACGTCGTAGCCGCGGGTGATCCCGCCGTGGAGCGTCGAACGGATGCACTCGTCGGTCTGCGCGCCGGCCAGGAAGAAGCGGCCGATGCCGCGATTGGCGAGCACGGACTCCAAGTCGGTCGCCTCGAACGCGTCGCTGTACTCCTTCGGCACGAGCGGCTCCGAATCGCTCCGCACAAGCTCCGGCACATACGGCCAGCCGTCGCTGCCGCGCGGGAGTTCTTCGCCGCTGTGCTGCACCCAGACGACGTCCACGCCGGCGCCGCGCGCTTTCTCCACGAGGGCGGCGATGGTCGCGATGACGTCGTCGCGGCGGTAGGCATCCGCGACGACGCCGAGCTGCATGTCGACGACGAGCAATGCCGTGTTGGGGCGGTTGACGAGCGTGGTCACAATGCCTCCTGGAGCCGGGGTGTCCCTGGCTGCCCACTCTAGTCCCAAGGCTCCAACCAACGCGGGGTCATCTACGGCCCATTCCGCCGGGCGGATGGGCCGTAGATGACCCCGCGTTGTTTTGGTGGGGGGGTGTCAGTCGACCTGGGGGAAACCGAGGTCGATCACCGAGGTGGACGGGTCCGGCCAGCGGGTGGTGACCACCTTGCCGCGGGTGTAGAAGCGGATGCTCTCCGGGCCGTACATGTGGGTGTCGCCGAAGAGTGAGTTCTTCCAGCCGCCGAAGGAGAAAGTCCCCACGGGTACCGGGATGGGCACGTTCACGCCCACCATGCCGGCCTCGACGTCGAACTCGAACTGGCGTGCGGCGCCGCCGTCGCGGGTGAAGATCGCCACGCCGTTGCCGAACTCGTTGTCGTTGACGAGCCTGACGGCGTCCGCGTAGGTCTCGACACGGACCACGGACAGGACCGGGCCGAAGATCTCGTCGTCGTAGACCTTCATGCCGGGCTTGACGTGGTCGACCAGGCTGACGCCGATGAAGAAGCCGTTGGAGTCGAACTTCTGCTCCCGGCCGTCCACCACCACGGTGGCGCCTTCCTCGGCCGCGCCGGCGACGTAGGAAGCAACCTTGTCGCGGTGCTCCGCGGTGATGAGGGGACCCATCTGCGAGGCCGGGTCGGTGCCGGGCCCGATCTTCAGCGTCCCCATCCGGGTGGTGATCGCCCCGACGAGCTCGTCGGCGATGTTCCCGACGGCGACCAGGACGCTGACGGCCATGCATCGCTCGCCCGCGGAGCCGTAAGCGGCGGAGACGGCGGCATCGGCGGCCATGAACAGGTCCGCATCCGGCAGGACCACCATGTGGTTCTTCGCACCGCCCAGGGCCTGCACGCGCTTGCCATGGTCGGCGGCGCGCTTGTAGATGGACTGGGCGATGGGCGTCGAACCGACGAAGCTGATGGCCTTGACGTCGGGGTGTTCGAGGAGCACGTCGACGGCCTCCTTGTCGCCATGGACGACGTTGAGGACACCGGCCGGCAGGCCGGCCTCGGCGAAGACCTGGGCGATGAAGATCGCGGAGGACGGGTCCTTTTCGCTGGGCTTGAGCAGCACTGTATTGCCGCAGGCCAGGGCGCTGCCGATCATCCACAGCGGCACCATGGCCGGGAAGTTGAACGGCGTGATGCAGGCGACGACTCCGACGGGCTGGCGCACCGAGTGGACGTCGACGCCGCCGGCGACCTGTTCGGAGCGTTCACCCTTGAGCGCGTGGGACAGCCCGGTGGCGAATTCGATGTTCTCCAGGCCGCGGGTGATCTCCCCCTCGGCGTCCGAGAGGACCTTGCCGTGTTCGCTGGTCAGCAGGGCGGCGAGTTCGGGCCGGCGCTGCATGAGCAGTTCACGGACCTTGAAGAAGATGGTGGTGCGCTTGGCGAGGCTTGTGGCGCGCCAGCCGGGCAGGGCGGCGCGGGCCGCCTGGATGGCCTCCTCGACGCGGGATGCGGAGGCGAGGGCGACCTCTTTTTCCTGCTCGCCGGTGGCCGGGTTGAAGACGGGACCGTAGCGCTCGGCGTCGGAAATCAGGGCGCCGTTGATGAAGTGCGGAATGCGTTCCATGGGGTGGGTCTCTTTCTAAAGGATGCGGGGGGCTTACTTGGCGGAGTCGAGGGTGCCGTCGACCAGCTTGACGATCGCGGAGCAGTCCATGCCGGAGTTGCCGGAGTCGATGAGGCGCTGGAAGAGCTGCTGGACGTGCTCGCCGATTTCCAGCGGGGTTCCGGTGTCCCGCGCGGCGCTGATGGCGAGTCCGATGTCCTTGTTGGCCAGCTCGGTGGTGAAGGTGGGGGCGAAGTCGTTGTTCGACGCCGCGGTGGGCACGACGCCGGCCACCGGGTACCAGGTGCGCAGCGCCCAGCTGTCGCCGGAGGATACGGAGGCGATGTCCCAGAAGACCTGCTTGTCCAGTCCGAGCCGGTCGGCCAGGACAGCGCCTTCCGCGGTCGAGGCCAGGTTGATGAAGAGCATGAGGTTGTTGCAGATTTTCGCGGCCTGGCCGGTGGTGGCGCCGCCGGTGGGGATGATGTTGGCGGCCATCGGCCTGATATATTCGGTGGCCTCGGCCACCGCGCCGGTCTCGCCGCCGATCATGAAGGTCAGGGTGGCTGCCTTGGCGCCGCTCATGCCGCCGGAGACGGGGGCGTCGACGAAGCGGAACCCGGCGGCAGCAGCGGCGTCGTGCAGGGCCTGGGCGGAGGCGATGTCGATCGTGGAGGAATCCACCAGCAGCGTGCGCGTGTCCGCATGGGCCAGGACGCCGTCCTCGCCGAGGTATACGGCGCGGGCGTGTTCGCCCTTGGGGAGCATGGTGAAGACGACGTCGGCGCCGTCGACCGCTTCGGCGATGCTTCCGGCGGGCTTGACGCCCCCGGCGGTGGCGGCGGCAACGGCCTCGGTGTTGAGGTCGAAACCGCGGACGTCGTGGCCTGCCTTGGCGAGGTTCACCGACATGGACCCGCCCATGTTCCCCAGTCCGATCCAAGCGATTACTGCCATGGCATAAGCTCCTTTGCTTTGCGTCGTGCGTGCGTCCTGCTGCGGCTGCCGTGGGCAGCCCGTGATCCGGCCGTGCGCCGGATGTTCCGTGTCCAGCATCACACCCTGCTACAGTGCAATCAAGGCAAAAAACTACAGATGGTATGTGCATGGATGCACATGCCGGGATCCAGAGGAGTCATGGTGGATTTGAGGCGGCTTCCAAGTCCGGATGACTTGCTCATCCTGCTGACCGTGGCCCGGCTGGGCCGGTTCAACGCCGTGGCGGAAACCCTCGGCACCACCCACACCACCATCTCCCGCCGGATCCTGGCGCTGGACAAGCAGCTGGGCGGGCGCACCCTCGAGCGGAGCCCGCACGGCTGGGAACTGACGGACCTGGGCGGCGAGGCCGTGGCGGCCGCCGAGGCGATCGAGGGTACGCTCGGTGCGCTCACGAACCGGATCGCACACTCCGAGGACGTGCTCTCGGGCCTGGTCCGGATCAGCACCCCCGACGGGTTCGGCGCCGAATTTGTCGCTCCGGCGCTCGTCCGGCTGCAGCGCCAGCATCCGCTGCTCAACGTTGAAATGCTCAGCGCCACGCGGAAGGTCAGCCAGAACCGCTCCGGCGTGGACCTCGAAGTGGTGGTGGGCAATCTCGACGTCAGCAACGCGCAGCCCATCTTCCTGTCCAACTACTTCCTCCGGCTCTATGCCAGCCCGCAGTACGCCCGGGAACATGGCCTGCCTGTAACGCTTGACGACGTCCGGCAGCACGGTTTTGTCTCCTACGTCGAGTCGGCCCTGCAGGTGGCCGAACTCGGCCACCGCTCCACGCAGCTTCCCGTCCCGCGCTCCAGCTTCCAGGCCACCAGCATCTTTGCCCAGCTGGAGGCGGTGCGCCGGGGCGCCGGGATCGGCCTGCTGCCCAACTTCCTGGCGGTCGGCGACCCCAGCTTCCTGCCTGTTTTGCCGGACGACTTCCAGCGGCAGCTACCGATCTGGGCGGTGGCCCGTTCGGAATCGTTGCGCTCGGCCCCGGTGCAGGCCGTGCTTGAGGCGGTCCGGACCGAGATCTCCGACCGCCAGGCGGTCCTGGCAGGCTGAACGGGCTGCAGCGAGAAGCGGTCCGGGGGCACTTTGACACGGACACGCCGCGGACAGTGGACCCAAGGGCCGGAATCGTGCTCAAAGGCGCCCCGGACGGCGAACGGGCACACATCAGGGCGCCCACCTGAACCCAAAAAGAACGGCCCGGGCCGCCCGCATTGCGGGGACCCGGGCCGTTCTTTTTTGGGTGTTACTTTTTGGGTGTTACTTCTTGGGGTTACTTCTTGCCTGTTACTTTTTGCCGGCGGCGAGCAGGTCCGCAGTGCCCTGGGCATCGGCGGCGTCGACGTCGTGCAGTGACACTCCGCGGGTTTCCTTGAGGAAGTACACCGCCACCATGGTGACCAGGCAGGCGCCGAGCAGGTAGATGGCCACCGGGACGGAGGACTTGAACTGGCTCAGCAGGGCGACGGCGATGATCGGGGCCATGGAACCGGCCACGATCGAGGTGACCTGGTAGCCCAGCGAGACGCCGGAGTAGCGCATCCGGGTCGGGAACATCTCGGCCATGATGGCCGGCTGGCCGGCGTACATAAGCGAGTGGAACAGCAGACCGATGGTGATCGCCGCGAGGATGACGAGGTCGTTCTTGGTGTCCATCATCGGGAAGGCGAAGAAGCCCCAGGTGCCGCCAAGGACAGCACCGGCCATGTAGACCGGCTTGCGGCCGAGGTTGTCGGAGAGCTTGCCGACCATGGGGATCACGGCGAAGTGGATTGCGTGCGCCACCAGCAGCAGGAGGAGGATGCGGGCGGTGTCCGTCTGCACGATGACCTTCAGGTACGTGATGGAGAACGTGACCACGAGGTAGTAGAGGATGTTCTCCGCGAAGCGCAGGCCCATCGCGGTGAAGACGCCACGCGGGTAGCGGCGGAACACTTCGCCGACGCCGTAGCCCTTCTTCTCGACGGTGACTTCCTTTTGGGCCTCCAGGAAGATGGGGGCGTCCGTGACCTTGGTCCGGATGTAGTAGCCCACCAGCACGATCACAGCGGAGAGCCAGAACGCCACGCGCCAGCCCCAGCTGAGGAAGTCGGCCGAAGACAGCACAGAGGACAGGGTGAACAGCACTGCCGTGGCCAGCAGGTTGCCCAGCGGGACGGCCGACTGCGGCCACGCGGACCAGAAACCGCGGGACTTGCTCGGGCTGTGCTCGGCCACGAGGAGGACAGCGCCGCCCCATTCACCGCCGACGGCGAAGCCCTGGGCGAAGCGCAGGAACACGAGGAGGGCCGGAGCCCAGTAGCCGATCTGCTGGAAGGTCGGCAGGCAGCCCATCAGGAAGGTGGAGACGCCCACCAGGATGATGCTGAGCTGGAGGAGCTGTTTGCGGCCGAACTTGTCGCCGAAGTGTCCGAAGACGATGCCGCCGATGGGACGGGCAACGAAGCCGACAGCGTAGGTGAGGAAGGCTGCAATGATGCCGTCCAGTTCCGTGCCGGAGTTGGGGAAGAACGTCTTGCCGAAGACAAGGGTGGCCGCGGAGGCGTAGAGGAAGAACTCGTACCATTCGACGACGGTTCCGGCCATGGAGGCCGTTACTACTTTTTTGAGGCCGGACGTCTTGACGTCGGTCTCTTCTGCGCGCCTTGCGGCCGCGTTTTCCGTGCTCATTTCGACTCCTTTGGCGTCGTCGTCGACGCCTCGTGGACCATTTGGGAGGAGGGCGCTTGTGATGTGAGACACGCGGCGCCATTCCCCACGAGTATGGTCGCTTCCGGCCCGGGCCTCAACGGCCATTAGTGCAGAGCGCATCTGCAAAAATGCACACCGGACGCGGTTTTTAGTCGAAGGACTAGCCGAAGAAGTACTGCCGGAGCTGGTCGTTGAGCTGGCCGATCTCAGTGAGGAAGCCGTCGTGTCCGATCGGCGCCTCGATGGTGTGCACGGTGACGTCGCCCGGCAGGGCGTCGGCGAGCGCCTGGGACTGGGCCGGGAAGTACAGCCGGTCCGAGTCGACGGCCGCCACCAGGAACTCCGCGGTGGCCGGTGCCAGGGCCTCCGTGAGGGCGCCGCGGCCCCGGCTGATGTCATGGCTCATGAGCGCCTCGGTGATGGCGATGTAGCTGTTCGCATCGAAGCGGCGGACCAGTTTGTTGCCCTGGTGGTCGAGGTAGCTCTCCACTTGGTAGCGCCCCCGCCCGGCGAGGGATCCGGCTTCCAGCGGAGCCTCCGCGCCCTGGGCGTTCCGGCCGAAGCGGCCGTCCAGCTCCGCGGCCGACCGGTAGGTGATGTGCGCGATCCGCCGGGCCAGCGCAAGGCCCGCTTCCGGTTCGGGCCCGCCGTAGTAGTCCCCGCCGTTGAAGTTGGGGTCCTGCCGGATGGCGAGCGTCTGCGCCTGGGCGAAGGCAATCTGTTCTGCGGTGCTGCTGGCCCCGACCGAAATGACGCCGCAGCGCTGGACCCGTTCCGGGTGGCTGACGGCCCACTCCAGGGCACGCGCCCCGCCCAGGGAGCCACCCAGCACGGCGTACCAGCTCCGGATGCCCAGGGCGTCCGCCAGCCTGGCCTCGGCCTCGGTAGTGTCCCGCAGCGTCACGAGCGGGAACCGCGAGCCCCACGGCTTCCCGTCGGGCGCCGCCGACGAGGGCCCGGTGGAGCCGTAGCAGCCGCCGAGGATGTTGATGGAGACAACGAAGTATTTGTCCGTGTCCACGGGGGCGCCGGGGCCGGCGAGCTGCTCCCACCAGCCCGGTTCCTCGCTGGCGCCCCGCGTGACGTGGGTGTCACCCGTCAGCGCGTGCTCGATCAGCACGGCGTTGGAGCGTTCCGGGTTCAGGGTCCCCCACGTCTCGTAGCCGAGGGTGACGTCCGGCAGCCGGGCGCCGGATTCGAGCTCCAGATCCCCGATCCGGAGGTACTGGACCGTGCCGTCGAGGACTGCGTCAGCAACGGGCGCGCCAGCAACAGACGTGTCAGGGACACTGCGACCCGGGACCGGGGATTGGGGGGCCTTGCTTACAGGTGCACCCTGGCGGGTGGCGGCAATCGTCATGTGGGACCTCACTTCGCGCTTGCCCGCCGTCAGCTGACCGGCGGGCCAGGTCTTCACCCGGGGCACCCCACCGCAAAAGGAGGGTTGCCGGCCAGCAAGCCGGGGCTGTCGCTGGCACTCATGACCTCCACCGAGTCTACGAAATGCGGCGGCCCGGTGGCGAAGATTGTGACGCCCGTATGACTCCCGGCGTCGTCAGCTGCGATTATCCGGGCCCCGGCGCCCGCGCCATACGGCAGGGACGCCCGGGCCCTGGCGGACATCAGGCGGACTTGGCCGCACGGAATCCGGCGTCAAGGTCGGCGAGGATGTCGTCGATGTGCTCCAGGCCCACGGAGAGCCGCACGAGGCCGGGGTTCACGCCCGCAACCGTCTGCTGTTCCGGCGAGAGCTGGCTGTGGGTGGTCGACGCCGGGTGGATGACCAGCGAGCGCACGTCCCCGATGTTGGCCACGTGTGAGTGCAGTTCGAGGGCGTCCACAAAGCGTTTGCCGGCCTCCGCTCCCCCGGCGAGGTTGAAGGAAACGACGGCGCCGGTCCCCTTCGGACCGTACTTGCGGCCGCGCTCGTACCAGGGGCTGGAGGGCAGCCCGGCGTAAGCGACGGATTCGACGTCGTCCCTGGCCTCGAGCCATTCGGCCACCTTGACGGCGTTGGCGACGTGCCGCTCCATGCGCAGGCTCAGGGTCTCGATGCCCTGGGCGATGAGGAAGGCGTTGAACGGGGACACCGCCGAACCGAGGTCGCGCAGCAGCTGGACCCGCGCCTTGAGGATGTAGGACAGGTTGGCGCCGAGGGCACCGTCCGCACCAAGGTCCCGGGCGTAGACCAGTCCGTTGTACGTGGGGTCCGGGGTATTGAAACCGGGGAAGCGCTCCGGGTCCTTGCCGAAGTCGAAGTTGCCGGAATCCACGATCACGCCGGCGATGGCCGCGCCATGTCCGCCGAGGTACTTGGTCGCGGAGTGCACCACGATGTCTGCGCCCCACTCGATCGGGCGGATGAGGAACGGTGTGGAGAGGGTGTTGTCCACGATCAGCGGCACGCCGGCCTCGTGGGCCACCTGCGAGATGCCCTCGATGTCCAGCACGTCCTGGCGGGGGTTGGAGACGACTTCGCCAAAGAACAGTTTGGTATTGGGCTGAACGGCATCCCGCCACTGCGCCAGGTTGTCCGGGTCCGCCACGAAGGTCACGGAGATGCCGAACTTCTTCAGCGTGTGCGCCAGCAGGTTGTAGGTGCCGCCGTACAGGCTGGGGCTGGCCACCACATGGTCGCCGGCCTCCGCGACGTTCAGGATCGCAAAGGTCTCCGCGGCCTGTCCGGAGCTCAGCAGCAGCGCCGCTAGTCCGCCTTCCAGGCTGGCCACCCGCTGCTCCACAGCGTCCTGGGTGGGGTTGCCGATCCGGGTGTAGATGGGAGCCAGTTCGGCCAGGGCGAAGCGGTTGGCGGCGCTTTCGGCGCTGGGGAAGACGAACGACGTCGTCTGGTAGATCGGCAGCGACCGGGCACCGGTGGCGCTGTCCGGCTCCTGGCCGGCGTGGATCTGACGGGTTTCGAAGGACCAGGCACTGGACATCGGGACACTCCTTAGGGGACCGGGCACAGGAAGCACCAGAGCCCCTGGGCCCGGGTCCACACTGGTGCCGCGCTTGCCCTCCGGCGGGTGCCGGACGGCCAGGTCTTCACCCGGGGCACCCCACCGCGAAACGAGGGTTGCCGGCCAGCAAGCCGGGGCTGTGCGCTGGCACTCATGACCTGACCCCAGTCTAGGAAGCGGTTCCGGGCCCTGGATAGCTTTGTGACGAACATGAAGTTGCCCGGCCGGCGCACCCGGCCGCGGCCTTCAGATCCCGGCATTGACGCGGAGAAATGCCGGGCCGGACAGCCCACGGGAGGACATCCCATCACGGTTAGGAGAACCTAAGCTGAGAGCCGCATCACAAAGTGTCAAGATGAGGGCATGCGCATGGATCACGTCTCTTACGCCTGTGAACAAGATGGCCTAGCTGCCACCACCGAACGAATTGCGTCTGCCCTCGGCGTGGAAGCCGTGAAGGGCGGAGTACACCCCCGATTCGGGACCCGCAACATGATTATCCCGCTCGCGGGACACAAATACGTTGAAGTCGTGGAGGTCCTGAACCACCCGGCCTCCGACAAGGCGCCCTTCGGCCAGGCCGTCCGTGCCCGCTCCGAAGCAGGCGGCGGCTGGATGGGCTGGTGCGTCGAAGTTGACGACCTCGCCCCGTTCGAGGAGCGGCTGGGACGCGCTGCCGTCAACGGCAACCGCAAGTTCCCGGACGGCCGCGAACTGGTCTGGAAGCAGATCGGCATCCTCGGACTCATCGCCGATCCCCAGGTCCCCTACATGCTCAAGTGGGAGGGCGATCCGGAACTCCACCCGTCCAAGGCCTACGAGAGCAACGTCAAGATGTCCGCGCTCACGATCGCCGGCTCGGCGGAGCGCGTCACCGAATGGCTCGGTGTTCCGGTCGAGAAGCCGCTGGAGGACGTGGCCGTGAACTGGCTCGCTCCCCGCGGGACACCCGGCATCCTCTCCGTCACCTTCGAGACAGCTTCCGGAGCCGTCACCATCTGAGTTCCTTACCGCCCCACACTTCGGCCGCCATCAGCGGGTGCCAATGACGTCACCCACCGATGGCGGCCGAAATCTTTTTAAGCCAACGCGGGGTCAGCCGAGGCCGATGGCCTTGCCGAAGAGGCTGAAGCCGACGAACGCCACGATGTCCAGTGCGGCATGGGCGATCACCAGCGGCATCACGCGGCGGGTCCGGAGATAGACCAGCGCGAAAATCACACCCATGATGGCGTTGCCGGCGAACGGCCCGAACCCCTGGTACAGGTGGTAGCTGCCTCGCAGCATCGAGCTGGCGAAGATGGCAACGGGCATGGCCCAGCCCAGCTTGGGGAGCCGGTCCAGCAGGTAGCCCACCACGATCACTTCCTCCACGACCCCGTGCCGGATCGCGGAGAGGATCAGCACCGGCACCGTCCACCAGTAGGAGTCGAGCGCACTGGGGATGATCGCCGTCGTAATCCCCAGCGCCCGGCCAGCCGCGTAAAGGCCCAGCGACGGGATTCCGATCAGCGCCGCGAGGCCCACTCCCTGCAGCAGGTCCTTGCCGGGCCGGGCGAAATTGAAGCCCAGCTTGCCACACGCCGCGGCCGCGGTGCGGTGCTCGGAGAGGAAGTAGATCACCAGTGCCACAGGCACCAGGGCGAAGAAGATATCCAGCAGCTGGTAGGTGAGGTCAAAGTACTCGCGGGGGCTTTGCGAGCGGTTCAGGGTGGAGGTCCCCTGGGCCAGCGGCGCCTTCGTCATTTTGTCCAGCAGCTGCACCACCGAGTAGACGGCCGACTGCCCCAGTGACAGACCCAGGACAATCCACACTTCTGTCCGCAGCCGACGGCGGGAGGGAACCAACATGTTCCTATCTTGCCTGTACATTCCGTCAGTTGCCTGAAACCGGGCATTACCGGGGCTGCCGCCCGCCCGGGCCTATGCTTGGGGTTTATGAGTGCGCCCGGGAAAATCATCATGATCCGGCATGGCCAGTCCGCCGCCAATGCCGACACCTCGATCTACAACCGGGTGCCCGATTACCGGATCCCGCTGACCGGGCTCGGCGTCGAACAGGCCCGGGCAGCCGGTGAAGAGGTCCGGCGGCTGCTGGACGGCAAGCCCGTCTGTGTGTACGTCTCCCCTTATCTGCGGGCCTACCAGACCCTCGAGGCGCTCAATCTCGGCCCGCTGGTGGAGCGGGTGATCGAGGAGCCGCGGCTGCGGGAGCAGGACTGGGCGAATTTCCAGATCGCCGGGGAGATTGAGGACCAGAAGGAGCTCCGCAACGCCTACGGCCACTTCTTCTACCGCTTCCGCGAAGGCGAGTCCGGCTCCGACGTCTATGACCGGATCTCCTCCTTTATGGAAACCCTGTACCGGCACTGGTCGAAGCCGAGCTACGCCCCCAACGCGCTGTTCGTGACCCACGGGCTCACCATGCGGCTGTTCTGCATGCGCTGGTTCCACTGGTCGGTGGAGTACTTCGAGTCCCTCAACAACCCGGACAACGCCGAGGTCCGCACCCTGTACCGCTCCGCGGACGGCAAGTACGAGCTCGACAAGGCGTTCAGCCAGTGGGAGGCCCGCCGCGTCGACGAGACCGTGCTCGACGCCCCGCCGATGTTCTTCTAGCGGCCGCGCTTCATTCCGGCGTCAGCGGGCGCGGGCGCCGGCCCGCCAGACGGCGTGGGTCAGCGGGATGCCGGGCCGGTAGGCCAGGTGGGTGGCGGACGGTGCGTTGAGCAGGTGCAGGTCCGCGCGGTGTCCGACGGCGATCGAACCGACCGCGCGTTCGCCGTCGGCGTCGTTGCCGGACTCCCGGCCAAGGGCCAGGGCGCCGCCGTATGTTGCGGCGCGCACGGCCTCGTGGACGCTGAGGCGCATCTGGAGCACGGCGGTGGTGACGCAGAACGCCATCGAGCTGGTGTAGGAGGTGCCGGGGTTGCAGTTGGACGCCAGTGCGAGCTGCACGCCGGCGTCGAGCAGTTCCCGGCCCGGTGCCAGCGGCTGGCGGGTGGACAGATCGCAGGCCGGCAGGCACGTCGCCACCGTGCCGCGTCTGGCACCCGTGCCACCGCCGCTGCTGCTGCCGGGGTCCCAGCCGGACCAGCTGGCCGCGAGGGCGTCGACGTCGGCGGCGGACAGGTAGTTGACGTGGTCCACGCTGGCGGCGCCGAACTCCACGGCGAGCCGCACACCGGGTCCCTCACCGAGCTGGTTGCCGTGCACCCGCAGGCCCAGTCCGGCGTCCCGGCAGGCCTGGAGCACGCGCCGGGACTGGTCCTCGGTGAAGGCACCGCGCTCGCAGAAGACGTCGGCCCAGCGCACAAACGGCCGCACGGCGGCGAGCATGGAGCCGCACACCAGCTCCGTGTACTCCTCGGCGTCCATCCCCGCCGGCACAAGGTGCGCGCCGAGGTACGTGACCTCGTCAACGACGGTGGAGGCGATCCGGGCGCTGCGGGCCTCGTTCTCGACATCCAGGCCGTAGCCGGTCTTGGTTTCGAGGTACGTGGTGCCCTGCGAAACAGCTTCGGCCACCCGGCCCATCGCCAGCCGGGTGAGGTCGAAGTCACTGGTGGCCCGGGTGGCGCCGGTGGTCACCGCGATCCCGCCGGCACTGTAACTCTCCCCCGCCATCCGGGCCTCGAATTCGGCCGTCCGGTCGCCGGCGAAGACGAGGTGGGTGTGCGAATCGACCCAGCCGGGCAACAGGGCGCGGCCGCCCGCGTCGACGGCCTCATCGGCGGCCGGCGCGTCCGCCGCCTGCCCCAGCCAGGCGATCCGTTCGCCCTCGATCACCACGGCCGCGTCCTTGAGGACCCGGTGGTCCAGGTCCTGGGTCATCAGCTCGGCAACGTTGGTGATCAGGGTGCTCATGAGTCCATTCTTCAGCGCCGGATGGACCAGCGCGTCGCCGCCAGCGCCTTCGCTGTCCGGGATGCCGGACCGGCCGCGGTGTCGCCGCCGGCGGCCGGGCCGGCGCCCCGGCCCGCGAGGATCAGACCGGCGGCCAGTTCGGCGATGCCGGAGGAGGTCTGGAAGCCGTAGCCGCCCTGGCCGGCGAGCCAGAAGAATCCGGGGGCTTCGGCGTCGAACCCCACCACCGGGACGCCGTCGGCCGCTTCCGTCCGCAGCCCTGTCCAGGCCTGGCGGACGCCGCGGATGCCGAGGGTGGTCAGGGTGTTGAGCCGGGCGATGAGCCCTTCGATGTCTCCCGGGTGCGGCTGCGCGTCCTCGGGCCCGCTGGGTTCGTGTTCCGACGGCGAAATCAGGACCTGTCCGTCGTCGCGCCGGAAGTAGAAGGAGTCGTCGGCGGCGGCCACCATGGGGCTGGACTCCGGGAGGGGATGCTCGACGTCGACAATCGCCGCGGTGCGCCGGTACGGCTGCAGCTGGACCTTCTCGACGCCGCTGAGCACGGCCAGTTCGTCGGCCCAGGCGCCGGCTGCATTGACCACGACGGCGGCCTGGAAGCCTTCCTGCCCGGCACCGAGTTCCCAGCCGGAGCCGAGGCGCTGGGCCGAGTGGACCCGGGCGCCGGTGATGATGTCCACGCCGCCGGCTTCGGCGCGCCGGCGGTGGTCCTCAAGGAGCAGGGGCGCGTTGCAGGCGAAGGAGCCGGTGTCCAGGCCGGCGGCGGCGAAGGAGTCCGGGAGCAGGGCCGGGCAGAGTTCCAGGGCCTCGGCATGGGTGATCGGCCGCATGTGCCCGCTGGCCTGCTCCCGCACGGTGGCGTCGTCGCCGATCAACATGAAGCTGCGCGGCGAGAGCACCGGTTCCGGCCGGTGGGCGTCCTGGGCGGCGATCAGTTCGAGGGTGCGGAGGGTGAGCTCCTGGACCGCGGGCGGCCCGTAGCTGGGGATCAGTTGCCGGGCCGAGCGCGCCGACGTGTGGTACGCCAGGGTCTGCTCGGCTTCGACCAGGGCGACGCTGCATTTCCCGGCGAGGGCTGAGGCAAGGGACAGGCCGGCGATACCGCCGCCGACAATCACGACATCGTAATTAGCTGACATGGTTCCATCCTTGCAGACGGATGCGGTTGCGGCGCCCCTGTGGCGCCGCAACCTGAGAGCTGCGCGGCCGGCGAAGCTCCGTTTGGCCGTCGACCCTAGCTGGCGACGGCGGCGCGGCTGCGCACGAAGGCCTGCACGCATGCCTCGACGTCTTCGGCGCTGTGCGCGGCGGAGAGCTGGACGCGGATCCGGGCCGCGCCCTTGGGCACCACCGGGTAGCTGAACGCCGTAACAAAGACGCCGTTGTGCAGCATGGCGTCCGCCACCTTGGCGGCCATCACGGCGTCGCCGAACATGACCGGGACGATGGCGTGCTCGCCCGGGAGCAGCTCGAAGCCTTCTTCGCTCATGCGGCTCCGGAACAGCCCGGCGTTGGCGAAGAGCTTGCTGCGCAGTTCGCCGGAGTTCTCCACGAGGTCCAGGGCCTTCAGCGTGGCCGCGACGATGGCCGGGGCCAGCGAGTTGGAGAACAGGTACGGGCGGGCCTTCTGGCGGAGCATGGCGACGACTTCGCGGCGGCCGGAGACGTAGCCGCCGGAGGCACCGCCCAGGGCCTTGCCGAAGGTGCCGGTGTAGATGTCCACGCGGTCCGAGACGCCGGCGTGCTCCGGGGTGCCGGCACCGCTGGCGCCCATAAAGCCAACGGCGTGCGAGTCGTCGACCATGACCAGGGCGTCGTACTTTTCGGCGAGGTCGCAGATCGCCTCAAGCGGGGCGAGGAAGCCGTCCATCGAGAAGACGCCGTCCGTGACGATGATCTTGCGCCTTGCCGGGTTCTCCTGCGTGGTCGCCTCGATCAGCTTGGATTCGAGGTCCGCCATGTCCTGGTTGGCGTAGCGGAAGCGCTGGGCCTTGCAGAGCCGGATGCCGTCGATGATCGACGCGTGGTTCAGCGCATCGGAGATGACGGCGTCTTCCGGGCCGAAGAGCGATTCGAACACACCGCCGTTGGCATCGAAGCAGCTGGAGAACAGGATGGTGTCCTCGGTGCCGAGGAATTCCGAGACGCGTGCCTCCAGCGCCAGGTGCAGGTCCTGGGTGCCGCAGATGAACCGGACGCTGGCCATCCCGAAGCCACGGTCGTCCATTGCGGACTTGGCGGCGGCGATGATCTCCGGGTGGTCCGCGAGGCCCAGGTAGTTGTTGGCGCAAAAGTTCAGCACGTCCGCGCTGGACTCGCCGATCTGGCCGGCCTTGATGTGGTTGGCCTGGGGCGAGTCAATGTGCCGCTCGGTCTTGAACAGTCCGGCGCTGCGGATCTCGTCCAGTTCGTGCTGCAGCTGGTCCTTGATGGCTGAATACATTTAGGTTGGGCTCCTCAGCTGGTGGGGTCGGTGGGCCGAAACGGTGGCGGGTTAGAAGCAGGTCCAGTCCAGGACCACCTTGCCGCCCACGCCGGCGCGGGCGATCTCGAAGCCCTTTTCCCAGTCGGTGGCGGGAAGGGTGTCCGTGACGACGGCGGAGATGTTGGCGCGCAGGACCGGGTTGGAGGACAACATGGCGCTCATGGCGTACCAGGTCTCGAACATTTCGCGCCCGTAGATGCCCTTCATGGTCAGCATATGCGTGACCACTTTGCCCCAGTCGATGTCGATGGACTGGCTGGGCAGTCCGAGCATCGCGATCCTGCCGCCGTGGTTCATGTTGTCGATCATCTCAGGCAGGGCCGTGGGGTGTCCCGACATTTCCATGCCGATGTCGAATCCCTCGCGCATGCCCAGCTCGCGCTGGGCGTCCTTGACGCGCATCTTCGAGACGTCGATCGCGAGGTCGACGCCGAGGGCCCGGGCCAGTTCCAGCCGCGGCGCGGAGACGTCGGTGATGGCGATCTTGCGGGCGCCGGCGTGGCGGGCGACGGCGATCGCCATCAGTCCGATGGGCCCGGCACCGGTGATCAGCACGTCCTCGCCGACCAGGGGGAAGCTGAGCGCGGTGTGGACGGCGTTGCCGAAGGGGTCGAAGATGGCGCCAAGTTCCGGCGTCACGGACGGGTCCTGGTGCACCCAGACGTTGGTTTCGGGGATCACAACGTACTCGGCGAACGCGCCGTCGCGCTGGACGCCGACGCTGACGGTGTTGATGCACATCTGCTTGCGGCCGGCGCGGCAGTTGCGGCAGATGCCGCAGACAATGTGGCCTTCGCCGGAGACGCGGTCCCCGACCTTGACATCCAGGACGTCCTCGCCGGTCTCGACGACTTCGCCGTAGAACTCGTGGCCGGCGATCAGCGGGGCGTTGATGATGCCCTGCGCCCACGCGTCCCACGACTGGATGTGCAGGTCGGTGCCGCAGATGCCGGTGGTCATGACGCGGATCTTGACATCGCCGGGGCCGGTTTCCGGCTCGGGACGGTCAACCAGCTCGAATCCTGCGTGGGCGCCGGCCTTGTAGAGAGCCTTCATGGGCCTTCCTAACTGTGCCATCCATCAAGCACGTGTGGTCCGCTGCCTGGGACAGCTGTGTGGGTCAACTCACCCCCATTAGAGCCGCTGCAAAGCATTAGCACAACCTGATTTTTCTCAATCGACGATTTAGCATCTCCTTGCGCATAGACTGGGCGGCATGGAAATCCACCAGCTGGAGATGCTCCGCGAACTCGGGGCGCTCGGGAGCGTCAAGGCCGTCGCGGAAACCCTGCTCGTCACGCCGTCGGCGGTATCCCAGCAGCTGGCCACCCTGCAGAAATCCGTGGAGGTGCCGCTGACCCGCAAGGAGGGCCGGAACCTGGTCCTGACCGAGGCCGGGCAGGTGCTCGCGGACGCCGGAGCCGCCGTCGTGAGCGCCATGGCCGATGCCCGGACGGCGATCGGCGCCTACCACGGCTCCCCGGTGGCGCCGGTGACGCTGAGCGGCTTCCACAGCGCGGGGCAGGCGTTGTTCGCGCCGCTGGCCCGGCTGCTGGCCGCGCCGGGGCAGCCGCGGATCCTGCTCACGGACGAGGATGTGGCCCAGCAGGACTTCCCGGCGCTGACGGCCCGGTATGACCTGGTGCTCGCGCACCGGATGGACCACAGCCCGCGCTGGCCCCAGGAGCGGGTCGCGGTGATCCCGCTGGCGCATGAGCCGCTGGACGTCGCGTTGCCTGCCGGGCACCGGCTGGCCGCCCAGCGGGCGGTGACGGCGGACGACGTCGTCGGCGAACCATGGGTGACCAGCCGCACCGGATACTCCCCCGCGGACGTGCTCTCCGCCGTCGCCGCCGTCTCCAGCCGGGAACTGAACATCGTCCACCGGATCAACGATTACTCCACGGTGGCGGCGCTGGTGGCGACCGGGAGCGTGATCGGGCTGCTGCCGCGGTACACGGCGCGGCCGGTGCTGAACCCAGGCATTGTGCTGCGGCCGCTCGAGGGCATCAGCACCCGGCGTCGGATCGATGTCCTGGCCCGTCCCGAGAACCTTAAACGCAGATCGGTCATGATGGTCTGCGAAGCACTGCAGACCATCATGACCGATTTAGTGGGCGGCTAGGACTTAGCCTTCGACGCCGAGGCGCTCCAGGATCAGTTCCTTGACGCGGCCGGCGTCGGCCTGGCCGCGGGTGGCCTTCATGACGGCGCCGACGATCGCGCCGATCGCCTGGAGCTTGCCGCCGCGGATCTTGTCCGCGACGCCGGGCTGCGCGGCGAGGGCCGCGTCGATGGCTTCGAGCAGGGGGCCGTCGTCGGAGACTACGGCGAGGCCGCGCTTGTCGACGATTTCCGCCGGGGTGCCTTCGCCGGCGAGCACGCCGTCGAGGACCTCGGTGGCCATCTTGTTGTTGATCCTGCCGTCCTCGACCATCTGGTTCAGTTCCACGATGGTGGCCGGTGAGACACCGAGCTGGCCGGGGTCGACGTCGGCGTTCTTGGCGCGGCCGACGATCTCGCCCATCCACCACTTGCGGGCCACCGTGGCGGTGGCGCCGGCGGCGATGGTTTCCTCGATCTCGTCCATGACGCCGGCGTTGACGACGTCGCGGAACTCCAGGTCGGAGTAGCCCCAGTCGGCCTGCAGGCGCTTGCGGCGGGCGGCCGGCGGCTCGGGCAGCGTGGCCCGGAGCTCCTCGACCCATTCGCGTGAGGCGACGATCGGCACGAGGTCCGGCTCCGGGAAGTAGCGGTAGTCATCGGCGTCGGACTTGGGCCGGCCCGAGGTCGTGGTGCGGGTGTCCTCGTGCCAGTGGCGGGTTTCCTGGACGACCGGCTCGCCGGAGTCCAGCACGGCGGCGTGCCGCTGGATCTCGTAGCGGACGGCGTGTTCGACGGCGCGCAGCGAGTTGACGTTCTTCGTCTCGGAGCGGATGCCGAAGCGTTCGCGGCCGTGCGGGCGGAGCGAGACGTTGGCGTCGCAGCGCACGTTGCCGCGTTCCATCTTCGCGTCCGAAACGCCGAGGTTCTTGACGATCTCGCGGACAGCGGCGACGTAGGCCTTGGCGAGCTCGGGCGCGCGGCTGCCGGCGCCCTCGATCGGCTTGGTGACGATCTCCACGAGCGGCACGCCGGAGCGGTTGTAGTCCACGAGGGAGTAGTCCGCGCCCTGGATGCGGCCGGTGGCGCCGCCCATGTGGGTCAGCTTGCCGGCGTCCTCCTCCATGTGCGCGCGTTCGATTTCGACGCGGAAGATGGTTCCGTCGGAGAGCTCGATGTCCAGGTAGCCGTCGTACGCGATGGGCTCGTCGTACTGGGAGGTCTGGAAGTTCTTCGGGGTGTCCGGGTAGAAGTAGTTCTTCCGGGCGAAGCGGCAGGTCTCGGCGATCTTGCAGTTGAGCGCCAGGCCGATCTTGATGGAGGACTCGATCGCGGTCTTGTTCACGACGGGCAGGACGCCGGGCATGCCGAGGTCCACCTCGTTGACGTTGGTGTTGGGCTCGTCGCCGAAGACGTTCGGCGCGGAGGAGAACATTTTCGTCTTGGTGTTGAGTTCCACGTGGACCTCGAAGCCCAGGACGGGATCGTACTTCTCCATCGCCTCTTCGAAGCTGAGGGTTGCGTCAGTCATTAGTAGGAACCTCCGTGGCTCGCGGGGGCGCCAGCAGCAACTGCCGGTGCAGGATCAGTCAGGGAAGGAGCCTTGTCCAGCAGCGGGCCGCCCCACTGTGCCTCGAGCAGGGATTCGAGCACCGCACCGACACGGTACAGCCGGGCGTCCTGGCGGGCCGGGGCCAGCAGCTGGACGCCGACCGGCAGCCCGTCCTCGTCGGCCAGGCCGCCGGGCAGGGACAGCCCCGGGACACCGGCCATGTTGGCGGGGATGGTGGCGACGTCGTTGAGGTACATCGCCAGCGGGTCGTTGAGCTTCTCGCCGAGCTTGAACGCCGTGGTGGGCGCCGTCGGGGAGATCAGCACGTCGGCCTTGACGAACGCGGCGTCGAAGTCGCGCTGGATCAGGGTGCGCACCTTCTGGGCCGAGCCGTAGTACGCGTCGTAGTAGCCGGCGCTCAGCGCGTAGGTGCCCAGGATGATGCGGCGCTTGACCTCGTCGCCGAAGCCGGCGGCGCGGGTGGCGCCCATAACGCGTTCGATCGTCATCGGGCCGTCTTCGGGCAGGACCCGCAGGCCGTACCGGACGCCGTCGAACTTGGCCAGGTTCGAGGAGGCCTCGGACGGCATGATCAGGTAGTAGGCGCCCAGGGCGTACTTGAAGTTGGGGCAGGAAACCTCAACGATTTCCGCGCCGGCCTGCTTGAGCAGCTCGAGGGATTCGTTGAAGCGGTTCTCGACGCCGGCCTGGTAGCCCTCGCCGTGGAGTTCCTTGATGATGCCGATCTTCATGCCGCGCACGTTGCCGATCGACGCGGCCGCCACAAGGTCCTCCATCGGGTCCTGCAGCGACGTGGAGTCGTGCGGGTCGTGGCCGCCGATGACCTGGTGCAGCAGAGCGGAGTCCAGCACGGTGCGGGAGACCGGGCCGATCTGGTCCAGCGAGGAGGCCATGGCGATCGCGCCGTAGCGGGACACGCCGCCGTAGGTGGGCTTCACGCCGACGGTGCCGGTGACGGCGCCGGGCTGGCGGATCGAGCCGCCGGTGTCGGTGCCGAGGGCCAGTGGGGCTTCGAAGGCCGCGACGGCGGCGGCGGAACCGCCGCCGGAGCCGCCGGGGATCCGGTCGAGGTCCCAGGGGTTGTGGGTGGGGCCGAAGGCGGAGTGCTCGGTGGAGGAGCCCATCGCGAATTCGTCCAGGTTGGTCTTGCCCAGGATCGGCATCTTCGCGGCGCGCAGGCGCTTGACCACGGTGGCGTCGTAGGGGCTGTGCCAGCCTTCGAGGATCTTCGAGCCGGCCGTGGTGGGCTGGCCGACGGTGACGATCAGGTCCTTGACGGCGATCGGCACACCGGCGAGGGCGTGAAGCTCTTCGGCAGCGGCGCCGCCGGCGGCGCGGATCGCGTCCACCTCGGCGGCGACGGCGAGCGCCTCGTCCGTGTTGACGTGCAGGAAGGCGTGGACCTTGCCGTCGACGGCGGCGATGCGGTCCAGGTGGGCCTGGGTGATCTCGACGGCGGAGACCTCGCGGGCGGCGAGCTTGCCGGCGAGGGCTGCGGCGGAGGAGCGGATCAGTTCGTTGTTCTCAGTCATGTTCTTAGCCCTCATCCAGGATTGCCGGGACCTTGAAGCGGCCTTCGTACGCGTCGGGGGCGCCGGAGAGTGCCTGCTCGGCGGTGAAAGTGTGGCCCACAACGTCCTCGCGGAACACGTTCGTCAGCGGGATCGGATGGGACGTGGCCGGGACGTCGTCACCGGCGGCTTCACTGACGGATTTCACTGATTCGACGATGACGGCGAGTTCGCCGGCCATCCTGTCGAGCTCTTCAGCACTCATCTCGATGTGCGCGAGACGCGCGAGATGCGCGACGTCGTCGCGGTTGATCGCAGCCATGGATCTCCCCTGCAAGTTCGGATTATTTTCCGTCCCAGTCTACGTGTCCCTGCGTGTTGTTACTGTCCGGCGCCAGGCCGGACGATCCTTTGGCTGCTCGCTCGTTCCTCGCTTGGACGCAGCCGGCAGGATGTCCGTCCCGTCACCGTTGCGCCTCCCTCACCGAACGCGACTGTCGAGTCCGGAAAAATTCCGAACTCGACAGTCTCGTTGTTTGATTTTGTGGTGGTGGTGGTTTGTTAGCCGATGCCGATGGCTCCCGTGAGGACTCCTACTCCGAGCATGACCAGGGAGATGACGGCTGTGCGCCAAAGGACCTTTTTGTGGTGGTCGCCCAGGTCCACCTTCGCGAGGGAGACCAGGAGCAGGATCGCGGGGACCAGCGGGCTCTGCAGGTGGAAGGGCTGGCCGGTGATCGAGGCGCGGGCCATGTCCGCGGCGCTGACGCCGTAGTGGGCCGCGGTCTCGCTGAGCACCGGCAGGACGCCGAAGTAGAAGGCGTCGTTGCTCATGAAGAACGTCATGGGGATGCTGAGCACGCCGGTGATGATGGCCATGAACGGGCCCATGTCCGCAGGGATGATGGCAACGAGCCACTCGGACATCGCCTTGACCATGCCGGTGCCGTTGAGGACGCCGGTGAGGACTGCCGCGGCCATGACCATGCTGACGACGGCAACGATCGACGGTGCGTGCGCGATGAGCTGGGCGCCCTGGTCCTTGACCTTCGGGAAATTGACCAGCAGGGCGATCGCGGAACCCACCATAAAGACGAACGGGAGCGGAATGACGTTGGCGACGAGCGTGACCATGACTGCAACCGTCAGGCCGAGGTTGAACCAGAACAGCTTGGGACGCAGTGTCGTGCGGTTGGGGTCCAGCGCGGTGTCCGCCATGGCGGAATCGCGGTCGTCGACCAGGTCCTCGGTGCGTTCCAGGACTGCTACGGAGGAGCCGCCCGCGGAGGGGCTTCCGACGGCGGGGGCTCCCCCGGCAGGGCCGGAGGACGTGCGGCCGAAACCGAAGCGGCCGGTGCCGCCCAGGGGCGAGCCGCCGTCGAACGTGCCAGCGGTTGTATCCCAGATTTCCGGGGCGACGGCGCGGAGGCGGTTGCGCTCCTGCAGGCCCAGCAGCCAGGCGAACACGAAGACCACAACGAGGCCGGCAATGAGCGAGGGGATCATCGGAACGAAGACATCGTTGACGTCGAGCTTCAGCGCGGTTGCGGCACGGGCGGTGGGGCCGCCCCACGGCAGGATGTTCATGGTGCCGTTGGCGAGGCCCGCCACGCAGGTCAGGACCACGGGGCTCATCTTGAGGCGCAGGTAAACCGGGAGCATGGCCGCGGTGGTGAGGATGAAGGTGGTGGAGCCGTCACCGTCGAGGGACACGGCCGCGGCGAGGATGGCCGTGCCGAGGACCACCTTGGCGGGGTCGTTGCCGAGCTTGCGCAGGATGAACCGGACCAGCGGGTCAAAGAGCCCGACGTCGATCATCAGGCCGAAGTAGATGATGGCGAACATCAGCAGGGCGGCGGTGGACGTCATCGACTTCATGGAGTCCATGACCATGGGGCCGATGCCCAGTCCGGCGCCGGCGAAGAGTCCGAAGACGGTGGGGACGATGATGAGCGCCAGCACCGGCGTCAGCTTCTTCGTCATGATCAGCACCATGAACACCGCGATCATGGCGAATCCTAGTAATACCAGCACGGCCGGCTCCTTCTTCATTGAATCGCACCACCCCGGTGTGATGCGTACAACAGACGTTAGAGTGGCGCGCGTCACGGGTGGGCCTTTGCCTCATTTGATTGGCATACTGCTTGTTGGACGCATTTTGCGCATTGTGCTCACGCCCGAAGGAGGACCGCCGTGCCCCGCTTAACCGGCCGCGCTCCCCTGCGGTTCTCCACGCAGACCCTGCTGCTCCAGCTGGGAGTGGTGGCGCTGGTGGTGCTCCTGACGAGCGCGGTCCATGGCTGGCTCACCTACGACCGGCTGGGACGCGAGGCGGAGAACCAGGCCATCACGCTGGCCCGGACTGTGGCCTCGGACCCGCAGGTACGGACGGAAGTGCAGCAGATCAGCGCCCAGCCCGGCACTCCCCCGGCCGCCGAGCTGCTGGCCGGCCCGCTGATGGCCGCAGCCGAGGGCGCCCGCACCCGCACCGGGGCCCTGTTCGTGGTCATCACCGACGAGACCGGCCTGCGGCTCGCGCACCCCGACGCCGAGCGGCTGGGCGAACGGGTCAGCACGGACCCGTCCGAGGCCCTGGCCGGCAAGGACGTCACCACCCGGAACACGGGAACCCTCGGCCCCTCGGCCGGGGCCAAGGTCCCGGTGTTCGCCCCGGGCACGGACACCGTGGTGGGCGAGGTCAGCGTCGGCTACTCCACGGAAACCATCGGCCAGAGCCTGGCGCGGGACATCGTTCCGATCGCCCTGACCGCCGCCGGCGCCCTGCTGGCCGGCGTCCTGGCTTCCTTCCTGCTCCGGCGCCGGCTCCAGCGGCTGACGCTGGGCCTGGAACCGGAGGAAATCAGTACCCTGGTCCACGACCAGGTGGCGGTCCTGCAGGGAGTCGACGACGGCGTGATCGGCGTCGCCGCCGACGGCCGGATCAGCGTGTTCAACTCCGCCGCCCGGCGCCTGCTGGGCCGGCCCGATCTCACCGGGACGCCCTGGGCCGATGCCCCGGTGCCTGCCCAGCTGCTCGCGCTGACCAAAGCCGATGCCGCGGAAGGCGACGCGGTGGAGCTCCTCGCTGGCGGCCGCGTCCTGGTGGCGAGCGCCCGCAAGGCCCTTCACGGCCGCGAGGACCTGGGCTGGGTGGTCATGCTGCGGGACCGGACCGAACTCCAGCAGTTGACCCGCCAGCTCGATGCCGTGGGCACCATGTCCACCGCGCTCCGGGCCCAGCGGCACGAGTTCGCCAACCAGCTCCACACCATCGCCGGCTTCATGAGCATCGGCCAGCACCAGCAGGCCCGTGACTATCTGGCCCGGCTGGCCGCCACCGGGCCGCTGAAATTCCCCGTGGACCAGGCCGAGCTGCTCCAGGACCCGTACCTGCAGGCCTTCCTCGGTGCCAAAGGCGTCGAAGCGGACGAACGCGGCGTCACCCTGCGCCTCGGACCGGAAACCCTGGTCCGGGGCCAGGTCACCGAACCGCAGGAAGTCACCACGGTCCTCGGCAACCTGATCGACAACGCCGTGAACGCCGCCGTCGCGGGCTCGGCGCCGGACCGCTGGGTCGAGGTGGAGGTGCTCGACGAGCCCGGCACCGGGGCCGACGGCGGCACGCTGCTGATCGTCGTCGGGGATTCCGGCGACGGGCTGCCTCCCGCTGCGGCGGGCAGCGACGGAGACGCAGTGTTCGCGGAGGGATTCACCACCTCGGAACGCCCCGGCCGGGCGGGCGCCGGCCAGGGCCTGGGCCTCGCACTGGCCCGGCAGCTGGCCCGCCGCCGCGGCGGGGATGTGCGCGTGCTGGACCCGGGCTCCGCCGGCGGCCCCGGCGCGGTGTTTATGGCGACGCTGCCGGGGACCACGGTGTCCAACGGGGCGGCGCCCACTGAAACAAAGACCACTGAAAGGGACAACGATGTCTGAGGACTTCCGGGTGTTGATCGTGGATGACGATTTCCACGTCGCCAAGCTGCATGCAGCCTACGTGGACTCGGTGGCGGGCTTCCTGGCGCTGGCCCCGGCCGGCTCGGCGTCGCAGGCGCTGCAGGCCATCCACAGCCTGCGCCCGGACCTGGTGCTGCTCGATGTCTACCTGCCGGACGCTTCCGGCCTGGATCTGCTGCACCAGCTGGACGTGGACACGATGATCCTCAGCGCCGCCTCCGACACGGCCTCGCTCCGGCTCGCGTTCCGTCGCGGCGCACTGGGATACCTGCTGAAGCCGTTCACGGCCGAATCGCTGTCCCAGCAGCTGCGCTCCTACGCGCGCTACCGGCGGATCCTGGCCCAGCCGGGGAACGTCACCCAGGACACGGTGGAACGGGCCAAGCGCGCGCTCATCCCGGGGGACGTCATTGCCTCGGCCAAGCCGCGGTCCGCGACCGAGGCCGCCGTGCTGGAATCACTGGAACCGGGTGAGCAATATTCGGCGGCCGAAGTGGCGGCCCGGGTGGGTGTCTCCCGGGCCACCGCCCAGCGGTACCTGTCGGCGCTGGCCGACGACGGCGCCGTCGACATCCAGCTGCGGTACGGGACCACCGGTCGGCCGGAGCACCGCTACGGACTGCCGCCGGCAGCCGGCGCCTAAGCCCCCACCACACAAACGCTGTTAGCCGGCGCTCTTCTGGGCGACAAGTTCGATCTCGACCAGCATCTTCGGATCCAGGAACGGCAGCACATGGACCAGGGCCAGGCTGGGGCGGATCTCACCGAAGACTTCGCCGTGGGCGCGTCCGGCTTCCTCCCACTGGCTGATGTCCGTGAGGTACAGCTTGGACTGGACCACGTCCGCGTAGTCGAAGCCGGCGTCGGCCAGGACGGCGCCGAGTTTGTCCAGGATGTAGCGGGTCTGGGTGTAGAAGTCCGCACCGACCACGCCGTCCTCGCCGCTGGCGGCAGTGGCGGAGATGTAGAGCGTGTTGTCCACCTGGACCGCCCGGGAGTAGCCGACCTTCTGTTCCCAGACGGAACCGGTGCCGAATGTTTTGCGCATGGAGGTGCCTTTCGCGGTGTGGCTGGAGTCGGCACCACTTTAGGGCGGCGCGAGCCGCGGCCGGTAACCGCGCGGAAATGTGTCGGATGGGTTGGGTTCTTGCCGGGCTGCACCCCGCCGCCGGGGCCGTCGGCGTTCCGGGGGCACATTGGCGCGGACACGCCGTCAACTACAGCGCCGACGTCGAAAATCACGCCCAAAGTGCCCCCGGACGGTCACTGCACGGCACAGAATGAAGGTTTTGACGGTCAGCTGCCGATGTCCCGGTTCTTGCGGAAGGCGTTGGTGCGGGCGTGCTCGTGGACTCGGCTGAGTGCCTCGATCTGGGACCGGGCGTCGTCCGCGAGCGCGGTGAACGTGGCCGGGTCAAGCCCGAGCTCGGGTGCCAGCTCCTCCAGGGTCTGCCAGCCGCCAAGCTTTCCCAGGACCGCGGCGCGCATGAGTTCGGCCTCCAGCACCATGGTCAGCGGGGACCGGCGCACAATGCGGCCGTTGAGCTTGAGCCGGCCGGCGTGCTCGGCAAGCCAGGCGACGGCCTGGCGGTGTGGGCGCTGCCGCACGCCCAGGTCCCGGATCAGGCCGAGGAGCACGTCGCGTTCCTTGGTGATTTCCGCGCTGACCCGCGAGAGTTCGGCGGACACCGGGGTGCCGGCGAAGGCCTCGGCCATGCGCTGGATCCGGGAGACGCCGGCGGTGGAGCCGGTCAGGTGGTCCGAGAGGTACAGGCCGAGGAGCTTCCCGTCGATTGAGCCGGGGATGTGCGGTGCCATGGGTCCTCCAGGTAGCCGTTGCCTGAGCGTTTCGATTGACCCACACCCTACCCCACGGGGCGGCAGCCCACCGGGGCGGAGCCTTCCGGATCCTGCCGCCCGGTTTCTTGCCCTACGGGCCTTACAGGCTCCTCACAGTTGAGGGTGCAGTCGCTGGTTGGATGGTGGCTGGCGCGTCGGTCCCGGGGTAGGCCACCTGGGGCATCTACCAGCGGACGATCGCCGCCTGCCGGCACCCCGACCCAGCCGCGGGCCGCGAGCTGATGGTCAAGCTGATCAAGTCGCTCAGCGCCGGCGTCCCCAGGCCGCTGGTCGAGATCACCGCTCGCAGTGGACTTCTTCGCGTACCCGCTCAGATCGGTCAACGGCCCACCCGATAGCGCAGGTGAAGCACCCGGTTGCCCTGAATCACCACGTCGGGATCCTCTAACAGGTGCTGCGCGTGGACCGACCCGAAGTAGCGCTTGCCAGACCCGAACACGACAGGTACGACGTCCATGCGCACCTCGTCGACCAGGCCCGCGGCAAGCACCTGGCCACCGACGTCGCCGGCGGCGACCTCGACGATGCGGTTTCCCGCGAGCTCCTGCGCCTTGACCACGGCTGCTTCGACGCCGTCGACGAAGTGAAACGGCGCCTCGGGGTCCCGGCCCTCGGGCTTCGGCCGGTGGGTCACGACGACCACGTGGTCGATCCCGCCTGGGGGCTTCCCGTCCCAGCCGTCCGTAATGTCGAAGACGTGGCGGCCGACGATTGTCGCCCCGATCTGGTCCCAGTACGGCCGGGTGTAGTCGTAGGACGTTTGTGACACCTTCAACTCGCCGCTGTCGTCCAACGGGACGTCACCGCTGGACAACCAGTCGAACAGCGGTCCGGGCTGGTCGTTCTCGTCCGCGATGAAGCCGTCTACTGACACCGAGCTGTTCATGACTACTCTGCCCATGGGCGCTCCTCTGCTTGGAACTCGTGGCCGAAGTGGGCCTGGTCGAAGTAGCCTGCGCTACTGGCGAGGTCGGCCCAGTCGATCGGTTCGGCCGGGTGGATCGAGAACACGGTGGCGGCGAAGCGGTAGGTGCGGGCCAGCCGCTTCGGCGTGAGCCGATGAGCTCCTTGAACCACTGAGCCAGATGAGTGCTGCTGACACCGGCTGCCACGCTCAGGTCGCCGATCGCCACCGCCCCGCTGATCGCCGCGATGACGCTGCTCGTCTTCACCGGCCGGTCACACAGCTCGGCCGCGGAATGGCCAGCGGAGGTCGCGGCACTCTGGACATGTACTCCACGCCCACAGTATCGCCGACGCCCCGCCCCGAGTACACCCTGCATTGTGAAGAGCCGCCTTACAGCTCCTGGCGGTAGACGAGCAGTTTGATGTCGGTGTCCGGCACCACCCAGTCGCGCTCGGGGGCCCGCTGGAAGCCGGTCTTGAGATAAAGCCCGTGGGCGCTTTCCCAGGTCAGACCGGTGGTCAGCGCCACGGCATTGATCCCGGGCAGTGACCGCGCGTGGTCGAGGATGGCGTGGACCATGGCCTTGCCGGCGCCGCTGCGCTGGACGGCCGGGTCCACAACGAGCATCCGGAATTCGAGCTCGTCATCCTGGGCGATGTCCGCATAGGGTTCGCCGGCGACGGCCAGCGTCACCGAGCCGACGATGTGTCCCGCGCGTTCGGCCACCCAGATGGTGGCGTGCGCGGCCCGCCGGGCCACATCCTGGATCTGCCGCATGTACGGGTGGTCGGCGCTCTCAAAGTAGCCCGCGGCCAGATAGGCATCCCGGGTGATGCGCGCGATGGCGTCGTAGTCGGCCGGAACTGCTGGACGGATCTTGATCTGGGGATGCACCTGTCCATGCTACGGGCGGGCGCACCGCCCAGGACACGGAACTGCGGTTTCCGTGACTGAACTATCAGAACGGCCGGCATCAGCCCAACGGCCGGCCGGCAACGGCTGGGCTACAGCGGGAATTTTCCGGAGAGCTCCAGGGTCCCGGCGCAGGTCCAGGCCGCGAGGCGTTCGTCGTCGGAAGGTCCGCCGGCCAGCGGGCTGGTCAGCCGCGGACGGCGCACCCAGCATCCGGCCTCTTCTGCGATCAGGGCACCGGCGGCGAAGTCGTGTTCGTTCAGGCCCCGTTCACCGTAGGCATCGTGGGTGCCGTCTGCCACGAGGCAGAGGTCCAGGGCGGCGGAACCGAGGCGGCGGACGTCGGCGAAGCCGTCCATGATGCTGCCCAGCCCGGCCGCCTGTTCGGCCCGGACGGCGGGGTCGTAGCTGAAACCCGTGGCCAGGATCTGGCCCGTGCGCCCGGCGACCGGGCCGGACAGCTGCGTCACCCGGCCGTCTTCCTCGAGCCAGGCGCCCTGCCCGCGGAGCGCGTAGTACCTCCGGCCCAGGGCCGGGGCGTTGACGACGCCGGCCAGCCAGACGCCGTCGGGGTCGGCCACGGCCACCGAGGTGCCGTAGTAGACGATGTTGCGGATGAAGTTGGTGGTCCCGTCGAGCGGGTCGATGGACCAGCGGTAGCCGCTGGGCGACGCCGGCAGGACGGTGCCGCCTTCCTCCCCGGTGATGGTGTCGAACGGCCGCGCCGCGGTGATGACGTCCCGGACAGCGGATTCCGCCGCGAGGTCGAAGGCGGTCACCCAGTCCCCGGAGTCGCCCTTGTTGCTGACGTCCAGTTCAGCGGTGTTCCGGCCGGCCA
Source organism: Pseudarthrobacter sp. ATCC 49987 (assembly GCF_009928425.1). Lineage (NCBI taxonomy): Bacteria > Bacillati > Actinomycetota > Actinomycetes > Micrococcales > Micrococcaceae > Pseudarthrobacter > Pseudarthrobacter sp. ATCC 49987. Next base: position 2,478,636 of record NZ_JAABNS010000001.1, read on the forward strand.
GGACCGCGGCCCCTGCCGCTGCCGCCCGCTGCGCGAGGTCCAGAAGTGTGGCCGGGAGGCCGGCGGTCCGGTCAGAGACATCGGCGCTCATTCGGTCACCACTTCCTGGTGGTTCTCCTCGGCATCCTCACGGGCGCCGTCGCCGGCGTCGTCCCCTGCGTCGTCCGCGCTGGCCGGTTCCGCGGCACCGTCCACCGGGCCATCGGCCAGCAGGGCGCGGAAGCCGTCCTCATCCAGGACCGGCACGCCGAGCTGTTCGGCCTTGTCCAGCTTGGTGCCCGCGTTTTCGCCCGCCACGACGTAGTCCGTTTTTTTCGAGACCGAGCCGGACGCCTTGCCGCCGCGGACCAGGATGGCCTCCTTCGCCTCGTCCCGGCTGAAGCCTTCCAGGCTGCCGGTCACCACGATCGTCAGTCCCTCCAGGGTCCGCGGCGTGGACTCGTCGCGCTCGTCCTTCATCCGGACGCCGTCGGCCGCCCAGGTGTCCACGATCTCGCGGTGCCAGTCCTCGGTGAACCATTCGGTCAGGGCGGCCGCGATCACCGGCCCGACGCCGTCGACGTGCGCGAGCTCTTCTTCGGAGGCCTGCCGGATGGCTTCCATGCTGCCGAACGCCGTCGCGAGCGCACGGGACGCCCGCGGGCCCACGTGCCGGATGGACAGCGCCACCAGGACCCGCCAGAGCGGCTGGGTCTTGGCCTTCTCCAATTCCCGGAACAGCTTCTCGGTGGTGGCCGTAGGCTTGGACGGCGTCTTCGCGGTGCCCTTGCTGTAGAAGTACGGCACCAGTTCGAACTCGCCGGTGGCGACGCCCTTGGACCGCTTTTCCCGCCGGATGCGGACGTCGGCGAGGTCTTCGGGCTTGAGCCGGAAAAGGTTCGCTTCGGTGGTCAGCGGCGCGGTTTCCGGCTCGGCCGGCTGGGTCAGGGCGATGGCGGCTTCCCAGCCGAGGGCCTCGATGTCGAAGGCGCCGCGGCCGGCGAGGTGGAACACCCGTTCGCGCAGCTGCGCCGGGCAGGATCGGGAGTTGGGGCAGCGGATGTCCACGTCCCCTTCCTTCGCCGGGGCCAGCGGGGTGCCGCAGGCGGGGCATTCGGTGGGCATCACGAAGTCGCGGACCGGCGGATCCTGCTGCTCGCGGAGGGCCAGGACGGGCCCGACGATTTCCGGGATGACGTCCCCGGCCTTGCGCAGCACCACGATGTCGCCGATCTTGACGCCCTTGGCCTTGACCACCTCCTGGTTGTGCAGTGTGGCCATCTCCACGGTGGAGCCGGCCACCTTGACCGGTTCCATCACGCCGTACGGGGTGACGCGGCCGGTGCGGCCCACGTTGACCGCGATGTCCAGCAGCTTGGTGTGGACCTCCTCCGGCGGGTACTTGTAGGCGACGGCCCAGCGCGGAACCCGGGAGGTGTAGCCGAGCGCGCGCTGGGTGGCGAAGGCGTCGACCTTGACCACGATGCCGTCGATTTCGTGGCTGAGGCTGTGGCGCTTGTCGCCGTAGCGGGTGATGAATTCCAGCACGTCCTTGAGCCCGGGCAGGACCTCGAAGTACGGGCTGGTGGGCAGCCCCCACTCGGCGAGCTGCCGGTAGGTGTCGGACTGGCTGGCGGTTTCGAGTCCTTCGCGGGCGCCGATGCCGTGCACGTACATCCGCAGCGGGCGCTTGGCGGTTTCCGCCGGGTCCTTCTGGCGCAGCGAGCCGGCGGCAGCATTGCGGGGGTTGGCCAGGGGCGCCTTGCCGGCCTCGATCAGTGCCTCGTTGAATTCGGCGAAGGCCTTGGACGGGATGAAGACCTCGCCCCGGACCTCCATCTCGGCCGGGAAGTCGACCCCGCTGAGCTGCTGCGGGATCTCCTTGATGGTCAGGACGTTGTGGGTGATGTCCTCCCCCGTAGTGCCGTCGCCGCGGGTCGCGGCCCGGATGAGCACACCGTCACGGTAGAGCAGGTTGACGGCGAGGCCGTCGATCTTGAGTTCCGTGAGCCAGGACGGCGTACCGTTGCCGAGTTTGGCGATGTTGGCCTCGGCCTTGGCGATCCACGCCTCCAGCTCCTCCAGGGAGAAGACATCCTCCAGGCTGTACATACGCTGCAGATGTTCGACGGCGGCGAAGGCGGCGGACACTTCGCCGCCCACCTCCTGGGTCGGGGAATCGTTGGCCACGAGTTCAGGGTGCATGGCCTCGATGGTTTCCAGCCGCCGGTAGAGTTCGTCGAACTCGGCGTCGGAGATGATCGGCGCGTCCTCCTGGTAGTACGCGAAGCGGTGCTTGCGGACCTCCTCGACGAGGACCTCGTACTCTTCGCGCACGGCATCGGAGGGGGTGTGTGTGTCGGTTTCTGCTGCAGTGTTCCCTGTGCTCACAGACCTATCCTGCCCTAGATCACCGACAATGTCCGGTCCGGAATCCCGGGCGCCGTGCCCCCGGGGAACTGTCGCTTAAACGAACCCGGGCCGTTGCAGCTCCCGGAATCACCGGGAGCTGCAACGGCCCGCTGGAAGCTGCGTGGTTTTACTCGTAGATGGCGATGAAGCGGCCAACCACACCACCGGCGCGCAGCTTGTCGATGGCGCCGGGGATATCCGCCTGGGTGATGAGGTTCATCGGCGGATTCAACTGGCCCGACTTCATGAGCTCGTAGATCCCCGCGAGGTCTTCCTTCGTGCCGGACTTGGAGCCCTTGATGGACAGCTGCTTGATGATGAGCGGGTAGGTGTTGATGGTGGCCTCGAGGCGGCCCATGCCGACCTGCACCAGGGTGCCGAACTCGGCGAGGGTCTCGATGGCGGCGGAGGTGGTGGTGCCGAAGCCGGCGTAGTCGACGATGAGGTCAAGGTTCTTGTCCTTGAACGCATCGATCGAGTCGGCGACGCCGGCGAGGCCGATCTCGTCGGCGAGTTTCTGTGTCTCGGGGTTGACCTCGGCGCCGTACACCTCGGCGCCGGACAGCACTGCCACGCGTGCGCCGATGTAGCCGAGCCCGCCGAGTCCGATCACACCGACCTTCATGCCGGCCTTGGCGCCGCCGACCGCCATGATGGCGTGGTAGGAGGTGAGGCCGGCATCTGTCGCCATTGCGCCAAGCTCGAACGAAACTTCGTCGGGAAGCCTGACGAGGTTGTCTGAGGTCGCCAGCAGCCTGGGGCCGAAGCCGCCGTCCCACTTGCCGTAACCGATGGCGTCGCCGTCGCCCATCACCGGGGCGAGTCCCACCCGGTCCCCGACTTTCCACTCGTCCATGCCGTCGCCCACCTCAGTGATGACGCCGGCGTTCTCGTGTCCCATGGTGCGCGGGAGGTGGGGGAAGAGGGGCATCCAGCCGGCGTCGTCCAGCGCGGTCACGTCGGAGTGGCAGACACCCGCGGCTTTGACGGCGACGACGACCTGTCCGGGACCAGCGTGCGGCTCCGGGACCTCGTTGAGCTCCAGCGGATTGTTCGTGCCGGTAAACTGCCATGCCTTCATGCGTCGTCTCCTTTTGTGAGCGTGCACTGGTTGCGTGCACTGGTTGCTTGCACGGTGAAAATGTTCGTGCCGACACGCGCCGGGGAGACCCGTGCCGGACGTGATATTCGCACTCTACGCCTCGGGCCCGGGCCCTTTCCCCTCAACGGGCGATGGCCGTCGCAACACCCGGAGAACAGTGGGTGTCGAACCCAACTGGGTGGTTAGTTCCGGTCCCGCTTAGTTCCGGTTCTCCGGAGGCAGCGCGACCTGGAGCTTGCGGACCTTGCCGCGGCCCACGATGTACCCGCGGCCGGGGACGAAGTCCGTGCTGATCCGGCCCAGCGAGGTGCTGAGCAGGCTGTCGCCGTCGATGTCGCCCGGGTTGAGCAGGAGGCCGCGGCGGCCGGACTTGAACGGCTGCGCGAGGGACCAGGCCGAGGACCAGGTGGAGGTCTCGGATTCGCCCACTACCCACTGGTCGGCCTTGATCGAGGCCGTGACGAGCCGTTCGATCCCGGATTCCGCGCCCGTGTTGGTGAAGTCGGTCAGGCCCTCGATAAAGATCGCGAGCTTGCCCGGCGTGCCGGTGGAGTAGTCCACCAGCTCGTCGATGGTTTCCTCGACGTCGTCCGCGCCCACCACGGAGCGGTCCCAGAGCTTCAGGGAAGCCGCCGCGGAGCGCCGCGAGCCAACATAGATCAGTTCGACGCCGGGGTTGGACCGGCGCAGCGCGTAGGCCAGGGTCACCAGGGCGACGGTGCGGCCGGCCCCGGGCGGGCCTGCCAGCAGCAGCGGCCCCTTGGCCAGGATCTCGGCGGGCTGGAGCGTCTCATCGTCGACACCGATGACCGGCAGGTCCGGGCTGCCGGCGGGCAGGATGTCGAGGTCGACCTGGTCCGGCAGGCGCTCGATCTGCGGGGCCCGCTCCACGCTCTGGCGCAGCATGGCCTCGCTAAGTTTGTGGACCTCGCGGGCCTGCACGGCCAGGTTGGAGTTGCCGCCGAGCACCGCGAGCTGCACCTCGAGGTTGCCCAGCAGGCCGCGTCCCGGAGGCGAGGCCTGGCCCAGGACATCCTTGGGCACGTCCATCGAGAGGTAGTCGTCCTCGGAGGAGAGGCGCAGCACCAGCCGGCGCTGGATCGAGGCCAGCAGCGACGCGGGGACCGAGTTGGGCCGGTCCCCGCTGATCACGAGGTGGATGCCGAGCGGACGGCCGTCGGTGGCGAGCTGCAGGAAGATATCCCACAGCGCGGAAAGCTTGCTGTACTCGTAGGCCTCACGGAAGGCGGACATGCCGTCCACCAGCACGAAGATCCGCTTTTCCGCCGGCTGGTCCGCCAGGGTGCGGTACTCCACGATGGTCGACGCGCGGACTTCCGAATAGCGGGCGGCACGGTCGTCGGCGAGGTCGCGGAGCCAGCGCAGCAGCCGGCCGACGCGTTCGACGTCGTCGCCGTTGATGATCTCGCCGACGTGCGGCAGCCCGTCGAGCATCTTCAGCCCCGAGGAGCCGCAGTCGATGCCGTAGACGTTCACCGGGCCACCGCGCGGCGTGACCGCGGCGGCGATCGCGATGCCGCGCAGGGCCGCGGACTTGCCCGAGCCGCCGGTGCCGTAGATGGCCATGTTCCCGTCCCGGTCCGGCTCGTAGAACACGGTGGGCTGGTCCTGGTGCGCGGGATCGTCCGCGACGCCGAGGAGCAGGCGTTCGTCCGTCCGGGGGTTCGGCAGCCTGGAGAAGTCGTAGGTGGTGGCGAGTTCGTCCAGCCAGGGTTTGCGGGGAGGCTCGATGGAGAGCACGTCGGCGGCCCTGATGATGTTGGCGGTCATCCGGGCGATGTCGTTCAGGCCCGCCGCTTCCTCCTTCACCGGGGTCTCGGGCGCCGGGGCGGCCCAGGCCGGGCCGGAGCCGAAGGCCATCTCGACGATCTCGATCTGCGGCCGCTGCGGCTTCTCCGTGGTCCAGCCGCCGGCGTAGCCGGTCTGGAAGCCCTGGATCCGGCCGGGGCCGGTCTTGGCGGCGCCGCGTCCGGGAATGGCGGGGTCGAAGTACGCCGCCGTGGGCACGCCGAGGATGTCGATCGCGTCGTCCTCGTCGGCCATCCGCAGCGCCACGCGCAGGTTGGTGTTGGCGCGCAGGCTTTCCTTGATCACGCCGGCGGGCCGCTGGGTGGCCAGGATCAGGTGCAGGCCCAGGGACCGGCCGCGGGCGGCGACGTCGACCACGCCGTCGACGAACTCCGGCACCTCGGTGGCGAGGGCCGCGAACTCGTCGACGATGATGATCAGGTACGGCGGCGCGTCCGGGTCCGCTTCACGCTGGAGTTCCAGCAGGTCCTTGGCCTTCTTCCGGTTCAGCAGCCGCTCCCGGTGGTGCAGCTCGGCCCGCAGCGAGGTCAGGGCGCGGCGGACGAGGTGCGGGGAGAGGTCGGTGACCAGGCCCACAGTGTGCGGCAGGTGCAGGCAGTCCGCGAACGCGGCACCGCCCTTGTAGTCGACAAACAGGAAACTGACCCGGTCCGGGCTGTAGGCCGCGGCCATACCCATCACCCAGGACTGCAGGAACTCGGACTTGCCGGCGCCGGTGGTGCCGCCGACGAGGGCGTGCGGGCCCTCGTTCTTGAGGTCGAGGTAGAGCGGCTCGATGCCCTTGGAACCGACCAGGGCCCGGAGCGTGCCGTTGTCCTTGCGGTTGGGCACGGCGGAGGCACGGACCGAGTTGTTTTCGGTCCACCGCTCGGCCACGGCCGCCGGGTTGTCCAGGAAGTCCTTGCCGATCAGGGTCGCGTAGGAGACGGCACGCGGCAGGTCGGAGTCGTCCTCCAACGGCTTGCCGACGTCGACCACCGGGGTGAGCATCCGGGCCAGCTGGGCGGCGAGGCCGGCGTCGAGGCTTTCGCAGCTCACCGGGAAGGTGTGCCGGCCGAGCCGGACCTGTCCGGTGGTGGTGCCGTTCTCGCCGTCTACGGCCATGAAGTCCCGGCACGCGGCCGGAAGCTGCTGCACGGAGGAAGCCACCCACATCACGTGCACCCCGGAATCCGGTCCCCGCTCGAGTACCCGGGTGAGCCGGCCGCGGTCCACCGGGGCGTCGTCCTCGACGACCACCAGCACGGTGGGCAGCAGCGGCTCCGCGAGATCGGAGCTGAGCGGGTCGACGCCGGGCCGCAGGGCCGGGTGCGGGGTGCGGGAGGAAGCCTCCCGCTGGTCAATCAGGTCCTCCAGCCGGGACAGCAGGGCCGAGCCGCCCGCGGGGCCGGCGGCAAGGTGGTCGCCGCTGAGCGGGCTGTGGCCGGAGCCGACGTGCGGGAGCCACTGCAACCATTCCCAGCGTTCCTTCGACTGCGCCGAGGTGATGGCGGCCACCACCACTTCCGCGGGCGAATGCAGGCCCACGAGCTGCAGGACCATGCCGCGGGCCACGTCGTCGACGAGGCCGCGGGAACCGGCGAGGCCGAAGGAGCCGGCGGAGCGCAGCTGCGAGACGATCGGCACACCTTCGACGTCCCGGAACTGGGCCAGGCACTGCTGGATTTCGACCATGTATTCGGCTTCGGTCTCGTTGTTGCCGGGCTCCTCGAACTGGATCCGCGAGGGCGCCGTGCCCAGGCCGAAGCGCAGGCCCAGGAAGCCGGTGTGCTCGGGACGGTGGGTCCAGAGCAGCGGGCCGAGCTTGTAGATTGAGTCCACGGTGTCACTGACCGAGGGTGCTTCCTGCAGCCGGACCGAGCGCTCCACGTTCTGCAGCCGGGTGATGTCCGTCCGGAACGCGGCCATGGACTCGCGGAACTGCTTGAGTTGTTCCTTGCGTTCCCGCTTGGCCTGCAGCTTCTGGTCCACGTAATGGCCCACGATGAACAGCGGCATCATCAGCATGAACACGACCGAGAGCACGTTTTGCGTCACGGCGAACAGGATGCCGCCCATCATCAGCGGCGCGAGCATCATGATGTACGGGAAGGCATGGTGCTCCTGGCGCTTGGGCCCGGCCGGGAGCATCCGTTTCTGCTGCTCGAAGCGCGGCACCACCCGCGGCGAGCGGTTGAAGTCGATCAGCGGGGAGCTCGGCGCGGAGCTGTGCCCGGTGCCGAGCGAGACCACGGAGACGGTCGTGTCGCCCAGGGCCACGGTGTCCGAGGAGTTCAGCATGGCCCGGGTGACCGGCAGCCCGTCCATCAGCAGCCCGTTGGCCGAATTCGTGTCCACGATCTCGACCGTCTCGCCGACCGTGATGCGGGCGTGCCGCTTGGAGGTGAGGGGGTCCGTGAGCCGGACATCAACGTCGCGGCCGCGGCCGATGTAGCTGGTGCCCGAGGGCAGCGAGAATTCGCGTCCGACGTCGGGCCCGGACAGCACACGCAGCGTCGCCGCCGCGGGTCCCCGGCTCACGCCGGGCGTCGCGAACTGCTCGCTCAGCTGCGTCAGAGAGACGATGGAGCCGGGCCGGAGTCCGGATTCCAGCAGGTTGTCCGTGCGGTCCAGGATGGTGCCCTTCATGCCGCCGGCGGCGAAGGCTTCCTCGATGCTGAGGGACAGGTTCGACGGCGGCGGGGTCCCCCGCCGGGCGGGGTCGGCGGCCCAGAGCTGGGTGGCGATGTCCGCCACCGTAGCGAGTCCGTCAACGGTGACGGCGAGGTCTTTGGCGTCGGCCGGGTCGCGGCGGAGCGTCAGTCGGATTCTCACGCTTTGGCGGTTCCGTTCAGGTCAGGGGCGGCCGGATTATCAGCGTTGTGCTTTTCAGCGTTGTGCTTTTCAGCGTTGTGCTTTTCAAGCAGGTGCAGGTCCGCCGGGGTGACGAGGTGTGAGGTGACGGCGTGTTCCACAAGCCGCGCGCGGCGGTTCGTGGCGAGTTTTCCGCCGCCGCCGCGCAGTCCGGCGACTCCGACCTTGTCGAGTTTGTCGCACACGTTGTCCAGCTTTCTGTTGAACCGGGTCAGGGCCCAGCCCAGGGTTTTGGCGGCCTCAGCCGAGGACGGGATGGCGCTGAAGCCGGTCCCCTCGCGGCGCAGCATGGGTTCGGCGAGGGCAACGATCAGGGCCTTCTGCGAGTCGGTGAAGATCACCGGGCCGATGGTGGTGTCGCCGCCGCTGTCCTCGTCGCGGGATTCCTGCCGGAAGGCGGGGGTCCTCAGGTGCACGGCGAACTCGTAGGTGGTGGGACCGGCGGTGAAAATGACGTTGGTGTGGCTGAAGACCAGCGGAATCCGGGCGCCCGGCGAGAGCCACGCCTGCATCCCGCCGGAGGCATCGGCGATGGTTGCGGAGAGCATGCTGCCGACGTTGCTGAGCCACCAGATGCCGTCATAGCGGGCGATCTGCAGGAACTGCCGGTGCAGGTACGGGTTGTCGTCCACCTCAAGGTCGCCTTCGCGGCCGATGCTGAAGACGTCCTCGTCCGAGGGCTCATGCCACTCGCCGCAAAAATCTATTGCCAGATCCCCCATATGCCGTGCCTTTCTGGAATTCGTTGGTGCTATTTGCTGACGCAGGCGATGGAATCCGGTCCCAGCGGCGAGGATGCCCCGTCGCTGCGGACGATCATGACCTGGATGCAGCTGGGTTCGGCCGGATTCGCCGCAATCTCGGCGGCCGGCCCGGCGGATGACTGGTAGTCGCCGTCGCCCTTGAGTGTGTGGACCCGCCACTTGTAGCTGTCGCCGGGTTTGGGCTGCGGATTGGTCCAGGTGAAGCTGACCTTTCCGGCCGGGCCGGCCACCCCTGCCAGCGCGGTGACGTCCGGGACGGTGCCGTTGTCCAGCGCGTCCGCGGGCGGTTTGCTGACCTGGTCCGTGGCTTTCGGTGCCGGCCCGGGCCGGGTGGTGCCCGCCACGATTCCGAGGACGACGGCGGCCACCAGGACGGTGCCGCCGACGACCGAGAGCAGCAGGTTGCGGCGGCCGTGGCCGGCCGGGTGCTCCCCCGCGCCGTCGTCCGGGCCGCCTGCGGGGGCCGCCGCACTGGAGCGGTTGACAGTGGCCGCGAGGTCGTCGTCGGGGGCGGCGGCGCCGGCAGGAGGACCGGCGCTCCCCGGCGCGTCGAAGGCGGGCATCGCCGGCGGGCGCTGGACGGTGGCGAGGTTGTTGGCGGCCCCGTTGTTGGCGGCCCCGTTGTAGGTTGTGGCGTTGTCGACCGTGGAACTGGTGTCCGTGCCGGGGAACCTGGCCGGGAAAGTCGGGACGTTGCCGGTGGCGTCCGGGTCGATCGAGGCGACGCTGCGGACCCGGGTTTCCTCGAAGCCGTCATCCGGGTGGTTTTCCTCGGCGCGCGGCTCCTCCAGGACTTCGAACGATGTCACGGAGAGGTTCAGTTCGGCCTGGATCCGCTGAAGGGCCAGGGCGAAGGCGTGCGCCGAGGAGTAGCGGGAGGAGGCGGACTTGGCCATCGCCGTCGAGAGCGCCAGTTCCAGGGATTCCGGCACATCGGCGCGGCCCAGTTTCGGCACCGGCCGGTTGGTGATCCGGGAGATCAGCTCACGCTGGGAGTTGTCCGCCCCCGGCAGCACAAACGGGGACCGCCCGGCCAGCAGGGTGTAAAGCGTGGCGCCGAGGGCCCAGACGTCCACCAGGACGCCGTCGACGTGGTGGCCGGTGAACTGCTCCGGCGGGGACCACGGGATGGACATGCCAGCGTCCTCATCGGCGTCCCCGGCGAGGGTGCCGGAGATGCCGAAGTCGGTCAGGGCCGGCCGGTTGTAGTCAGTAACCAGGATGTTGGCGGGCTTGATGTCGCGGTGTGCGATCCCGGCCCGGTGGGCGGTCTCGACGGCGGACGCCACCTGGATACCGACGGCGAGGACCTCATCCACGCTGAAGCCCTGCCGCCGGTACCGGACGTCCAGGCTGGGCCGGGAGCAGTACTCCATGGCGAGGTAGGAGTGCCCGGTGTCGGTGATCTCGGCTTCGAAGATCGTCACGATGTACGGGTGCGAGGACAGCTGGGCCATCAGGTTCGCTTCGGATTCGAAGCGGCGGCGGGCGCCTTCGGTTTTCAGGTCCGAAAGCAGCACCTTGACGGCGACCTTGCGGCGCGGCCGGTCCTGTTCGTAGAGGTAGACGTCGGAGAAGCCGCCGGAGCCGAGCAGGCTGATGTAGGTGAAGCCCGGAATGACTGGCGGCGGGGCTACGGGCCGTTTTGAGCTCACGGGATCTCCTCAAAGCGCAGCGAGATGCCGTCGCCGACTTCTGCGATGTCGCCGTCGAGCAGGATGGCCATCTCGCCCTGGGCGAGCCTGCGCGGGGGCTGGCCTTCACGGATCAGGACGGTGCCGTTGGTCGCCTTGAGGTCGCACAGCATGACGTGCCAGCCCTCGAGCCGGACCTCCACGTGCGAGCGGGAGATGTCCCCGCTGGGACTCGCCACCTGGACCAGTCTGGGCATCACCCCGCCCTGGACGCGGGACACGGAAGGCTGGCGTCCCACGATGAGTGACTGGTCGAGGTCGACCAGTTCGCCGCTGGACAGCCGCATCCGGCCCAGGCGGGGCCGCCGGACCTGGACGCCTTCGCCGGGCAACGGCTGGGCGCAGCGGCCGCACTGGGCGTAGGTGGAGGGGTTGGCATGGCCCTGCGGGCAGACGCGTGCCAGCACCATGGGTCCGGTGGCCGGTGCCGCAGCCGGCCCGGTGGACGGTCGCGCTGCGCCGTCCGGCAGCGCGCCGGGTCCCGCGAGATCGCCCTTCATGATCGTCTGGCCGTCGTGGTCGGCGTCGGTTTCCGGCAGCGCGGCCGACAGCTGGACACGCTGCGGGACACCCGCCTGCGGGGCCGACGGCGGCAGCGGTGCGGCCGGCAGCGGTGAAGGTGCTGTTGGAGGGGCCGGCCACCCGGGCGTCCGGGACGCGGTCGACGAGGCACGGTCGCCGCCGGTGTGCCACGGGACGGAGTCGATCAGCCCGGTGGACGGCGGGCGTGGTGCCGCGGGCGGCGCGGGAGCAGGAGCGGCCTCGGGTTCCGCAGCCTCCAGCGCTGCCACCGGCTCCGGATCGGGCGCTGTTTCGGGTGCGGGGTCGGCGCTGGCGGACCCGGCAGCGGGTTCGGCGTCGGCGTCGGGATCCTCGCGGACGGCCGCGTCTTCGATGTTCCGCATCACCGTCTGTTCCCAGAGGTGGTCGTAGGTGCCGGTTGGCTCCTGGTCGGCCGTCTCCGGAGCCGCCGGCTCCTGCGGCCCGGACGGTTCCGGCTCATGCCCGGCCAGTTCCGGTTCCGGTTCCGGTTCCGGTTCCGGTTCCTCTTCCGGTTCCGGTTCAGGTTCAGTGAGCGGCTCGGGTTCCTCGTGCAGGGTCCCGTCCAGCTCGAGGTCCTCGCCGGGGAACTCAAGTACGGTCGCCGACGACGCCCCGTGCTCGCTCAGTTCAGCCGCGTTCCCGGCTTCGGCTGCAATGTCGGCTTCGGCTGCCGCCAGGATGTCGTCGTCCGGCGCTGCCACTTCTTCTGCCGCCGCCCGGACTGCAACTGCCGGAACTGCAGCTGCCGGAAGACTCAGGGAGGGTTCGCGTGCGGCGGCTCCGGTGAGGTCCACCCGCAGGCCCTGGAGCAGGACCACGCCGTCGGCCAGCGGAAGGTCCAGGGCAGCGCCGGGCGCCCCCGCGGCTTCGGCGCCGGGAACGGTCAGGCTGAATCCGTCAGCTGCCGCGAAGCGCCGTTCCGTCCAGGTGGTGACGTCGCGGCCGTTCAGGTCCACCGGGCCGGAAGGCAGGTCCACGGTGAGGTCGATCCCGCCGCGCAGGAAAGCCTGCACGGAGCCCCGGTTGGCCACAATCGCGAACCACGGCAGCCGGGCGAGCGAACCGCCCGAGGCCGAGGACACGGCGTCGAGCACTTCGTGCGCTTCGGGGACGGTGGCGAGGAGTTCCCACAGTGACTGGACCAGGGCAGGCGAACTGTCCGGGCGCAGGAGCACCACGGTTCCGGAGCGCACCACACCGAGCCAGCTGCCAGGGGTGTAACGCGCAGCAGCGGCGGGGTTACTTCCTGACATCAGTCGCGTCCTTGCCCTGTCCTTGAACAGCCTGTCCTGCAACAGCCTGGCCGTCCACAGCCTGTCCTTCGACAATCCGGTCCTCAGACGCCAGTTCCCCGTTGGGGGCCAACTCCAGTGCGTCCGTGCGGGGCAGGGTGTCCTCGTCCTCCGCTGCGGCGGCGCTGCGCGGCGCTGTCCGGGCGGCGCCGTCGTCGTCGCTGACATCCGTCGCGTCGAGCACAATACAGGTGACATTGTCCCGGCCGCCGCTGCGCAGGGCCGCCTGGATGAGCTCATCCACGGCCGCCTGCGGGTCCGCGTGGGAACGGAGGATATTGGAGATGTGCTCGTCGTCGAGTTCGCCGTTGAGCCCGTCGGAGCAGACCAGGATCCTGTCGCCTTCCTCGATGGGCAGCAGCCAGTAGTCGGCCTCGATCTCGTCGCCGGTGCCAAGGGCACGGGTGACGACGTGCCGGCGCGGGTGCACGGCAGCCTGCGCCTGGCTGATCTGCCCGGCGTCCACGAGCTCCTGGACCTCGGAGTGGTCGACGCTGACCTGGCTGAGCTGGCCGTGGCTGAGGCGGTAGGTCCTGGAGTCGCCGATATTGAGGACCAGCCAGTACGGCGCGCCCATCTGCTCCACCACCACGACGCCGGAGAGTGTGGTGCCGGCGCGGGCTCCGGTGGCCTCGCGGATGCTTTCGTCGGCCATGAGCAGGTGCTCCTGCACGACGCCGGCGGTGGCGTCCCGCTTCCCGCTCGCCAGCTGCGGGATCCGCGCGAGCGTGCGGACGCAGATGCCGCTGGCGATCTCCCCGGCCTCATGCCCGCCCATGCCGTCCGCGACCGCGAAGACGGGGTCGGAGGCAATGAAGGAGTCCTCGTTCATTTCGCGGCGCAGGCCACGGTCGGTGCCGTAGCCGCAGTTGAGCCGGAGGCTGGAGGAACTGCTGGAGGAACCGCTGGAGGAACTGCTGGAGGAACCGTCGGGCGCCGGCACGGGTCCGGCGTCGGAGTTGGCTGAGGGGGGAACGGCGGCCGGCTGGGGAATCATGCCTGTCCTAGGTAGAAGGAGCGGTCACCGAAGTGCACGGTGGAACCTGGGCGGACGTGGGTGGGCTCCCCCGCCGCGAGGGCGGTACGGATGCCGTCCGGGGTGGTGACGGCGCTGCCGTTGGTGGAGTTGCGGTCCGTCACCCAGACGCCCCCGTTTCCGGCAAGCAGATGGAGGTGGGTCTTGGAAATGGAACGGCCGGGATCCGCGACCGGGATGAGCTGCACCGGGTCCTCGCCGGGGTGTCCGGCGGGGTTCCGGCCGACCAGCACCGTACGGTCCAGCTCGATGTCGCGGCCGTCGTCCAGCCGGATCCGGAGCATCGCCACGGTGACCGGGGCGTGCGTGTCGCCGCGGACCTGGGTGCGGTCGTGGTCGTCGTCGGGGTGGGTGCCCGGCGGAACGGCGGCAGTCCGGGCGGGCGGCGCGAACGACGCCGGCTGGGGAACCGAAGGCTGCGCGGCTGCGCGATGTGCGGCGGCGGGCTGCTGCACAACGACCGGCGGTTGCACGCCTGCAGCCGGCTGCCGCTGGTGGGGATGGAGTACGGCCGGAGCTGCGGCCAGGGCCCCCGCCAGCGGCGAGGCGACCTGCTGGACCGGAGGAAGGTCCAGCGGCGCGAAGCTGTACGGGCCCTGGATGCCGCCGGTGGTGATCGGGTTGCGGCCGGCCTTCACATCGAAGACGAGGGTCTTGGCGGCGGTATCGTGCCAGCCGCGGAGCTTGCCGTTGGAGTCCCAGGAGCTGGAGAGCACCACGACGACAGCCCAGGCTGCGGCCAGGAACACCAGCGGCCCCAGCACCAGGAGGGCGATGCCGAACCACTGGAACATCATGACGGCCGCGGTGGCGATCACGGCGAGCAGCACGCCGGCGCCGGTGATAAGGCCGCGGAGGAACACCGCTCCCCCGCCCGGCGCGAAGCCGTCAGCATCAGTGCTGCGGATGCCCATGAGGCTGTTGCCGGGGGTCACGCCGGAACGGCTTTCGAGCGTGGCAAGAACCACGGTGTAGATGACCGTGAGGCCCGCACCGATACCGCCGAACAGCACCAGGGACGACGTGTCGTACACGATGAAGCCGCCGCTTTGGCTCCTGGTGATCCCGGCGGCACCGATCGCCAGCAGGATTGTCAGGATGGCGACTGGCGGCAGCCAGTCCAGGACGGCGGCACCCAGCCGCTTTCCGGCAGCGGCGGGTACCAGCTCAAGCTTGTTCGGCTTGGAAGGACCTCCCCCTTGTCCGCGGCCCGTGGCCGGGCCTTGCGTTACCGGGATACTACCGGGGATCAGTGGGGCGAGGGGCAGCTCCCGCACATTGCGGGCGTTCCGGGCGGAACGGTTGCTCAGCGGCGTGCCGCAGGAGGTACAGAAGGCAGCCCCCTGGCGGAGCGGCTGCTGGCAGCGCGGGCAGCGTTCGGCGTCGTCGGTCATGGCTCGTGGTGGTTCTTCCTGGCGGGCTGGCTGGCGTCGGCTGCGGTGCCGGCGGCCGCATCAGGGTGGGCTGCTGCCGCCGGGCCGGACTCCACTGTACCTGCCGGCGTTTCCGGACCTGCGGGCGCGGCGCGTTTCCTCCCGGGGAGGCGCAGCTTGAGGCCCCCGGCTGTGAGCACGGCCCGGCCGTCGGCCAGCAGGGAGCGTGGCGAGAACCGGGCCCGCTGCCGTCCCCAGAACCCGAGCGTTCCGGTCATCTCCTTGAGCGAGCCGTCCACGATCTCCCAGTACTGCCGCACCTGGTCCTCGCTCGGCTGGCCGGCACCGAAGATTGCGGCGTCGGCCCGGTGGGCGAGCAGCGTGGTGGTTCCCTGGGCGGCCGGGAACGCGTCGGCGAGTACGACGGCGGACTCCCGCCGGGTGGCGCGGCTGTCCACACCTGCGCCGAGGTCGGTCGCGAGGCTGACGACTTCGTTCCAGCCGCCGCCGACGCGCTGCGTCGGGGGGCCGTCGCTGAAGCGGGCCTTCCGGCGCCGGGATTTCAGCAGGGCGATCAGCAGCAGCGGCAGCGCCAGGATCCCGACCGGGATCAGCGCGAGGCCAATCGCCGTCAGGAGAGGGCCCCAGAACAGCCAGGGGTTGTTCTTCTTCTCGTCGGCATCCAGCGCATCCGGTGAGGAGTCCGGCGGAAGGTCCGCGGGCTCCTGCGGCGGAGGCGGCGGCTGCAGCACCTGCGGCTTGGGTTTGGACTTGTTCTCCGGATCCGGCGGGATCGGCACGTTGTCCTTCGGCGGGGTGGGGTCGAAGGACACCCAGCCGGCGCGGTCGAAGGCGACTTCGACCCAGGCGTGGACGTCCTTGCCGGTGATCTGCACTTCGCCGGCGCCGTTTTCCGGGCTCTTGGGATCCGGGTAGAACCCCATGACCACGCGGGAGGGGATGCCAAGGTGGCGCAGCATCAGCGACATCGCGACTGCGTACTGTTCGTCGTCGCCGAGCATCTGCTTGGCGGTGAGCAGGCTCCGGATGCGGTTGGCACCATGGCCGGAGACGCTGGGGAGCTGGCCGTCGGCGATCAGGCCGTTGCTGAAGGCGCCTTTCTGCTGGAAGTGCGCCTCGACCTGGCGGACCCGGTCGATGGCCGTGGGGGCGTCGGCGGCGAGGTCGTTCGCCTGGGACCCGATGACGGGCGGCACCTCGGCGGGGTCCGGCAGGGAGATCTTGGCGAAGTCGTACTGCGTCAGCTGCCCGTGTTCCAGGGTGGCGGGGTCGGCCACCTGGACGCGGTAGGAGTCGCCCTTCGCCAGTCCCTTGGTGGTCACTGCCGTGTCCGTGCCGGCGTTGAAGTACAGGCCGGAGGCCGCGCCGGAGCCGTCGCGGGCGAAGCTGATGCCGGTGGTCCTGCGGCCGCCAGGGAGGAAGTAGCCCTGGTAGTCCTCGATCGTGATGTCAAGGGCATAGTTGTTGCTGGGCACGATCCCGCCGGCGTCCGCCAGGGTGTTGATGGATTTCGCGTCGCCCACCTTGCTGAAGCTGCCGGAGCCGTTCGGGTCCATGTTGTAGTTGGTGCCGTTGAAGGAGTCGAGCGCGGCGAGCCGCACCCGGGCGTCCTTGGGCAGGCCCTTGACGACGAAGAGGTTGTCGTCCTTTTTGTCCTTGACGAAGTTCCGGAAGCTCGCCAGCGGGGTGACGTAGTCCTTGGGGTCGAACGGCGGAACGATCGTGTTGCGCAGCACCCGGCGGTCGTCGCCCGCGGTGACCAGGGGCGACGCGACGGCGGTGATTCCGATGGCGATGGCGATCACGGCGGCGGCGGTGCCCAGCCGGCGCAGGGTGGCGGCGCGGGCGGTGGCCTCATCCGTCTCCAGCCGGTTGACGGAGACCTTGCGGGTGTCGCTGCGGCGGAGCGCGTCGCGGCGGAAGGTGGCCCAGGCGATGGCGACCACGGTGAGTGAGATGCCGCGTTCCACGGTCAGGAATCCGGCGTTCGTGCTGAAGGCGATGCCGGTGATGAACAGCACCAGCACCGGCAGCAGCGGCCAGTACGGGCTCTTGAGCCGCCAGATCAGCAGCCCGGCGGCCAGCGCGGTGAGGAGCGAGCTCAGGAACGGCACAATCAGGGTCCCGCCGGCGGTGCCGACCGGGACGCCGACGGTGAGCATGTCCTTCCAGGCGAACACGACCCCCAGCAGCAGCGTGCGCAGTGAGTCGAGGGTGGGCAGGACGCCGGCGATCGAGGCCTCCGGGACTGCCAGGGCGGTGCCGAACACGAGGTACACGCCGAGTGTGAGGGCGCTGCTGATGAGCAGGCCAAGCCGGAAGTGCACGTTGGCCGCGGCGAGGGCGAGGCCCAGCAGGATGCCGCCGAAGCCTGCGATCAGGTAGTACGGGTCGCCGCCGAAGCTGAGGCTGAAACCGAGCACGCCGAGGCCGAGCAGCACGGTGAGGGCGCCGGCGTCGAGCGCGGGATGCCAGGCCGGCTGGCCCCCGGCGAAGCCGGAAGGTGTGCCGGAACGCTTCGCGGCCGGTGTGTTGTTCCGGCGGCGTGGCGTTGTTGCGGTGCTCATGCTGCCGCCTTTCTCAGCACGATGGCCAGATCAGAGAGGTCGCCGAGGGTCAGTACGGTCAGGTCCCCGATGTTGGCCCGGGCCGGGGCGGCGCCGGACTGGAGCCGGACGGCGAGGCTGCGGACGCCCATCGGCACCGAGGACGAGGCGGAGCGCAGCTGGGTGGGGGTGACGTTGCTGCCCACCACCAGGAATACGACGGAGGCGTTGGGGACGGTGTCCGCGAGGCTCCGGGCGAGGTCGACGGCGGTTTTGCGCTGCGGTGCGCCGACGATCCGGGTCATGTCATCGAGCATGTTGCGCCCGGTTTCGCAGCGCAGCGGGCCTTTCTGGGTCAGCACGTCGAGGTCGCGCTGTTCGCGGATCGCCTGCCGTCCGATCGAGGCGGCGGCGGAGATGGCCAGCTCGAATTCCTCTTCGGAGGCGTATTCGTCCGTGTTGATGGACAGCGAGATGGCGAGGTGGGCGCGGCGGGTTTCCTCGAACTGGCGGACCATGAGCTTGTTGGTGCGGGCGGTGGTCTTCCAGTGGATGTGCCTCCGGTCGTCCCCGGGCACGTAGTCGCGCAGGGCGTGGAAGGACACGTCGGCGCTGGACAGGTCGGTGGTGGGCATGCCCTCGAGGTCGCGGATGAAGCCGGCGGCCGAGCCTGCCAGCGCGACGGTTTTCGGGTGCACGAACAGGTCCTCGGGTTCGGTCCAGAGCACCTGGCGGCGCAGCAGGTGCAGGGGGTCGGCCCGGACGGAGCGGACGGGGCCAACCACGATCACGGCGCGGCGCGCGGTGGGGATGGTGAACAGGTCCTCATGGACCTGCTGGGGCTTCATTCGGGGCAAGTGGAACACCGCGGTGGCTGCGCCGACCGGGAGTTCCAGGTCCGCGGGCAGAAGGGGGCGGGCGGAGGTGTTGGAGACCTTGATGCTGCCGACGGCGCTGTCCCCCACCGCCACGCGGGTCCGGGCCAGGTCCAGGACGACGCCGTAGGAGGACCGGCCCAGGATGAAGCCGACCGCGAGGACGAACAGGACGAACGCGGCGATCGCGGCCGCCTTGGCTTCCTGCCAGCCGAAGGCCTGGCCCACGGTCCACAGCAGGACCGAGGCCGCCAGCACGAACCAGCCCAGGACGCTCACCACGGAGAGGACCGGCCACACGTAGCGCAGCCAGAGCGCGCGGACGGCACGCCAGCCCGGGGCGAGGGCGAGGCGGGCGGTGCTGCCGGCCTCGGCCCAAAGGGACGCAGGATGCAGGCGGGTGGGCCTGCCGTCCCGGTGGAAGGGCCGTGGCAGGCGGTCAGCAAGCCGGGTCAGCGGAGTGCTGGAGGACATATGGGTGCCTTTGTTCGTGCTGGGTGACGGGGTGCCGGTGGTGCTGGGTGCTGCTAACCGGTGCCCTTAGGCAACGGAGGCGCGCTGCTGTGGTGCGGCAACTTCGCCGAGAACGCGCGCCAGCACGGCGTCGGCGGTGGCGCCGGAGAACTCGGCTTCCGGATCCATCACCAGGCGGTGGGTCCAGACGACGGCGGCCAGGTCCTTGATGTCATCCGGGAGCACGAAGTTGCGGCCCTGGCTGGCTGCCCAGACCTTGGAGGCGCGGACCATGGCGAGGGCGCCTCGGACGGAAACGCCCAGGCGGGTCTCCGGGGCAATGCGGGTCTCCTCGCAAAGCCGGGAGATGTATTCCAGCACGGCAGTGTCCACATGGGTGGTGGCGGCGAGGTCGGCCATGTCCGCGATCGCCTGGGTGGTGATGACGGGAGTGATGTCCTTGGAGCGGTCCTTGAGGTTGGCGCCGCCGAGCAGCTGCACCGTGGAGGCGTGGTCCGGGTAGCCGATGGAGGTCTTGATCAGGAAGCGGTCCAGCTGGGCCTCGGGCAGCCGGTAGGTGCCGGCCTGCTCGATCGGGTTCTGGGTGGCCATCACCATAAACGGGCGGCCTGCCTCGTAGGTGGTGCCGTCCACCGTGACCCGGGATTCTTCCATGACCTCGAGCAGTGCTGACTGGGTCTTCGGTGAGGCCCGGTTGATTTCGTCGGCCAGGACGATGTTGTTGAAGATGGGCCCCTTGTGGAACTCGAACTTCTGCGTCTTCTGGTCGTAGATGGTCACGCCGGTAACGTCGGAAGGCAGCAGGTCCGGGGTGAACTGGATGCGGTTGTTGGAGCCCTGGACGGTGGCCGCAAGGGCCCGGGCCAGCGAGGTCTTGCCGGTGCCCGGGGCGTCCTCGAAGAGGACATGTCCCTCGGCCAGCATGGCGGTGAAGGTCAGGCGGATGACGTGGGCCTTGCCCAGGACGGCCTGCCCGACGTTGGCGACGAGCTTTTCGAAGGTGCCGGAAAACCATTCGGCCTGTTCGGTGGTCATGGTCATGGGTTGGTCCTCTTCTGTTCTGGGTGGGAATGTTTGGTGTGCCGCCGGCGGGGTATCCCGCCGTGTCCGGCGGTCAGTTTAGTGGGAGGCATCAGCAGCCGCCGGGTTTCGGACCGAAGAGGTCCACAGTGGTGGACTTGACGAACCAGTCCGGGTGGCTGCCCTGGGTCACCCGGTACCAGGGAGTGCCGTTGCCGTAGATGTCCTTGGTGCAGTTGATGTTGAGCCTTCCCTCGGAGCGTGAGACCCACCCCGCGCCGCAGGTCCTGGGTGGGCCGTCGCTATAGGAGTCCCTGACGCCGGGCTTACCGGGGCAGGTGTTGTTGCTGGCCGCATCCACCTGGATCTGGGACAGCGGCGGCGTCGGGTCCGCCCCGGACGTGGACGTGGCGGTGTCGTCGAAGCCGCAGTCGTTGCTGCCGTCCGTGCCGTTGCAGGCCCGGACCTTCAGGCTGCGGCTTGTGCTCCAGCCCCCGGCGTTGTGATCGTAGCTGCGGGCCAGGCCGACGCTCTTCCACCCGGTGCCCTCGTAGTTCACTTCGTACCGGTTGATCGGCCGGCCGTTGTCGTTCGGCTCGCTCCAGGTCCAGTGCACCTGCCCGTCGCCCTTGGCCGACGTGCCGCCCGTGAGGCTGGGCCGTCCCGGCTGGCCATAGGGAACAGCGGAACCGATGGCCTTGGCGTCCCCGGAGACGTTGTTCTTCGTGGAGACGGCGATGATGTTGACTGTGACATTCTTGCCGTTGGGCTGGCCGCCGATGGTGCCGCCCGGGGCGTTGATCGGGCCGGAGCCGTAAGCCGAGGACCAGCGGTAACTGATCTCCGAGGCCTGCGAGCCGTTGCGCTGGGCCTGGGTCAGCGGGGTAAACGTCACCTTCAGCTCGCCGGAATTGCCCGGCGCGGCAACGGTGCCGCCATTGACGGTGCCGGGCTTGCCGGCGGCCCGGACTGGCGCGGACCCCGGGCTGGTTCCGGACGTTCCGGCCTTGTTGGTGGCGGCCACGGTGAAGGTGTAGTCGGCCTCGGAGTTGTCCGCCGTGATGTTCTGCGAGGTGCCGGACACTTGCTGGGTTGCTATGGGCGAACCGCCGCGCAGCGTCGTCAGCGTGTACGCCGAGACGGGGTCACCATTATTGTTCGGCGCTGCCCAGCTCACTTTGAGCTGGCTCTGCGTGTCCACGGAACCGGCCTGGCTGGCGCTCGGCGCCGCAGGGGTGACGGGCGCGCCTGCCGGGGTCTCGGCGGCCGAATAGGCGCTCCATTCGGACGGCTCCTTGGCGTCGTTGCGGGCCAGGACACGGACCTTGTAGGCCACTCCGTTCGCCAGGCCCTTCCAGACGTAACTCACCGAGGTGAGGTTCTGGATCTGGGCGTTCTGCCCGGCCGGTGCCGGCGAGATTTCCAGGTCGTAGGACTTGACCGGTGAACCCTTGGACGCCGGCGCCGCCCAGCTGACGGTCAGTTGCTTGTCGCCGAATTTCAACGACGGCGCGGCCGGGGTATCCGGTTTGACGTCCGGGCGCACCTCGGCCGAGGCCGGGGACCGCTCTGAGGTGCCCAGGGCGTTGGTGGCCGTGACCTGGAAGTGGTACTTCGTGTTGTTGCTCAGCCCGGTGAGCGTGCAGGAGTTGGCCGGGCAGTCCTGGCTGTAGCCGCCCTCGCCGGAGACCGTGTACTTGGTGATGGCCGAGCCGCGGTCGGCGGGAGCGGTCCAGTTCAGCAATGCGGTGCTGTCCCCCACGCTCGCGGCCTGCGGGGTGGTCGGCGCGAGCGGTTTGTCCTTGACCGTCAGCCGGATCCGTGCCGTTGCGTAGCGCGAGGATTCCCCGGTCCTGTCCGCCACGGTGTAGGCCACGATCATGGTTCCCGAGAACCCGTCGGCGGGGGTCACCGTCACGGTGTCCCCCGTGACGGCGGCCGCGCCCTGGCCGGTCTCGGTCACGACGGACACGATCTTCAGCGCCGACTCCGGGAACGGGTTGGCGTCGTTGTCGAGCACCCGCACGGTGACGGGCTTGCCGGCCGCGGCGTTGGATTCCAGGTCATCGTTGGCCACCGGTTTGGGCCGGTTGGAGGCAGTGACGCTCAGCTGGTAGGTCGCGGTGGCTTCCAGCCCGCGGGTGTCCTTGGCCTTGACCTGGACTGCTCCGGTGGTCCCGGCCCCGGTGCCGTCCTTGGCCGAGGCCTTCAAGGTCTTCCCGTCGATGCTGGCGTCGAAGCCCGCCGGAACACTGCCCACCAGTTCGTACTTCATCCTCTCCACGTCCCCGTCGTCCGGGTCGGTGGTCAGCGGGGCCAGGTCCGTGGTGGTGGAGTCCGCCTTGGGCACGTCCACCTGGCTGCCCAGCAGCACGGGCGGGTTGTTCCGGTTGGGGTCCGGGAGCACCTTGGTGCGGATACTCAGGGTGGATTTCAGGCCGGCGGGGTCGTCCGGGCCGGTCCCGTCGGTGACCTCGAAGCTGAGCGAGCCGGGGCCCACGTAGTCCTGCCCTGCCGTGTACTTCAGCGCGGTGCCGCCGCCCGCCACCGGGTCCGAGCCGTCGGCACCGATCAGTTTGATCCGGTCCGTCTGGGTCAGCCGTGGCGAGCGTCCGTCGCGGACCTTGACCCATTCCTTGAGGTCCACGGTGACGGACTGCCCGGCGACGAGTTCAATGACCTCGTCTTTGGCCAGGGTGGGGACCTGCTGGCCTACCCCGGGGACCCAGATGATGGCCGTGGATTTCTGGCCGTCCACGTCCTCCACCGTGTACGGGATCAGCTGCGGCTGCTCCGTCAGTTCCACGATCATGGTGCCGTCGGCGCCGGGCCGGGCCGTGGTGGCCCCGGTGGCGATCTTGAGGTTCTCGCCGACGCCGTCGGGGTCCTCGTCGTTCCTGAGGACGGGGACGTCGACGGCGGTCCTGCCGAGTGTCTGCGCGGACGTTACGCGGTCGTCGCGGGCGATCGGGGCCAGCAGCGGGACGTCTTTTTGCACCTTGACGGCGATGGCGGCCTGGGCCGTGGCGCCGCGGTCGTCCTCCACGGAGTAGCGCACGTTGACGGTGCCTTCTGCGCCGGGGGCCAGCAGGATGATGCGGGAGCTCTGCTTGCTGACGGTTGCCTGCAGTTCCGGGGCGGCTTCGATGCCGTCGCTGACGAGCCGGATCGGGTCGCCGTCGGGGTCGGTGTCGTTGCCGGTGGCGTCGACGGCGATCTGGCGGCCGGGCCGGACCTTGACCTCGTCATCCACCGGGGTGGGCAACTGGTTCGTGTCCCCGCGCGGGGCGATGCCGACGGTTACGGTGCCGGTGTTGACGGCGCCCTGGCGGTCCACCACTTTGTAGCGGAACGTGTCCGTGCCGGCGCCGTCCCCGGCCGCCGTGAAGTCGATGAAGTTGCTGCCCACGGTGGCGGTGCCCATCGCGGGGGTGCTGTCGATCCCGGTCAGCTGGACGGAGTCGCCGTTGGGGTCGATCCCGTCGAGCTCCACCGGGATCCGCACGGACCCGCCTGCCACGACGCGTGCCGTGAGGTTCTTCGGCTGCGGGCGGGAGTTTTCCGCGCCCTCCAGCGGCAGGATGTGGATGGTGACGGCCGCGGCGCTCTTCTGTCCCTGCGGGTCGACGGCGTTGTAGATGGCGCGGACCGTCCGGGGCTCGGCGCCGGCAATGAAGCGGAGGGTGTTTTCGGAGACGAAGCTCTTCCCGTCCGTTTCGGGAACGGGCTGCGGCAAGGTGGGGTCCACCGTGAGTTTCTCGCCCTGCGGGTGGGTATCGTTGGCCAGCACCGGGATGGTGACGACGTCGTTGACGCGCACGTTCACCTCGTCCGGCTTGGGCTGCGGGGCCTCGACGACAGCGGGAGCCGGAACGGGCACCACGGAAACACTGCCGGTGGCCGACGTGGTGCCGTTGGACATCGTGTAGCGGAACGTGAACGGGTCGTTAGTGCCTACGACGTCGGTGATCCGCAGGACGCTGTGGTCGATCACGCTGACAGAGGCGGTCGAGTTTTCCGGCAGCTGGACGGACTGCAGCACCAGGACTCCCCCGGACGGGTCCGAGTCGTTGGCCAGCGGATCCAGCAGCACGCTGCCGCCGACGGGCATCAGGGCGACGTCGTGCACTGCCACCGGGTTGCCGGTGTCCTTGCCGGATTCGACATCCACCCGGATCAGGCCCTGGCTGCTCTGCGGGCCATTGCTGGCGATGTACGTCAGGTAGACGGGACCGGGAGTACCACTGCGGAAGGTGAAGGTCCCGCCGTCGGTCACGGGGCCGATTTCCGCGGTGCCGGCGGCCTCGACGTGGGCGAGGCGCAGCGCGCCGCCGTTGGGGTCGACGTCGTTCTTCAGTGGCGCGATCACGAGGTCCTGGCCGACGACGGCGGTGACGTGGTCGGCGTTGACCACCGGCTGCAGGGCACCGGGAGGCTGGACGTTCACAACGACCTTGCCCGTCGTGGTGGCGCGGCCGTCCCAGACGGTCACGGTGACGGATTTCTTGCCCGGCGCGGCGCCGGAGTCCTGGTAGGTAAGCAGCCCGTCGCGGCGGACCTTGACCTGGTCCTGTTCGTTGTCGGCCGTGGCGTCCATCAGCACGAGGTCGTCGCCGTCGGGGTCGGTCCAGTCGGTGAGGATGTTCTGGCTGACGGTCTTGCCCTGCTCTACGAGCATGGTGGTGGGGTCGCCGCGTTTGAACAGGGGTGCTCTGTTCTCGTCCGGGCCAACGACGTTCAGGGTGATGCTTCCGGCGGCGGAGAGGCCGCGGCCGTCTGCAGCGTTGTAGCCGAAGGTTTCGGTGCCGGTCTTCGCATCCGGGGGGACGGTGATCTGGAACGCGGCGCCGCCGTAGATGTTCTCGAGGCTGCCGGACGTCGGGCCGTTGCCGCCGACGGAGGCCGTCAGGACATCGCCGTCGGGGTCCGAGTCGTTGTCGAGGACCGAGAGGATGGTGGTGCGGCCCGGGCGGACGCCGACGGCGTCAGGCTTGGTTTCCGGAGGCCGGTTGGGTTTGGTGCGGTCCGGCAGGATGTTGATGGTGTTGTTGTCGGCCGACTCCTGGTCCTGGTCATTGGACTGGTTCTTGGGCGGGATGACGTCGTCCCAGTTGTTGACCAGCTGCATGTTCTGGTTCACCAACCAGACATTGCCGGAGTTCACATCGTTCAGGACCACCAGGTCCCGGTTCACCCGGAACACGTACGACGGCGACGCGGACGCTTTCGGCACATCCACCGTCTTGTCATCGGCATCATTGACGCACTCACGCACATACTTGTTCGCCCCCGACCACGCCGCATGCACACACCCGGCCAGCTGCACCGGCGCCGCCGGCACCCCCTGCCCGCCAAAGGTCACCGTCTTCGCCGTCGAACCATCCAGCGGCTGCCGCAACAACGCCTTCGGCGTCGCAATGGCCACCGCGTCCGCGGCCGGCCCGCTCAGCTGCAACTTCGCATCCCGCGCCTCCGCCAGCGCCAACTCACGCCCGCCCGGCAGGAACAACTTCCCCCGGCCCGCATCCAACACCACCGGCGCATCCCCCACCACCGCCAGCTGCAGATCCCCCGCACCCTTAAGCCCCTCCCACGTGCTCACCTTCGCGTCCGTACGCCCGCCGTCGGCATCCACGCTCGTCACCGTGACCTGCCCGGTCTTCGGATCAGCACTGTAAATCCGGTCATCAGCACCCACCGCCGACACCGTCCCGGCCGACCCCGCCAGGACCGGCTCCGAATTCTCCGCATCAAAACCCGACACCGTCGCGGGCGAGAGCGCCCACACCGTGCCCTTCGCCGCGTCCGTCACCGAAACGACCTTCGAGCCGAAACTCACCGCCGCGGCACCCGGCAACTTCTTATCCCCGCCCAACCGCATCTGCGCCGCCGACACCTGGTTCAACGTCGAGCCCGCACTGTCATCGACAAACACCGTCCCGGCATCCTGCAACACATCAAACGTCGCCGACGCCGGCGTCACCGCACCATCCAAAACCCGCGACGGATAATTCAACCGGCCCACCGCATTCTTGGACTTCGACACCACCCACACGCCACCATCATTCAGCTCCACCTCCGTGGTCTTGAACCCCGGATAAATAATGGCCCCGGTGACCAGCACCGCCGCCGCGGATGCGATGGCGGTGGCGGTGAGCAACTTCCTGCGCCGTTTGTTTGAGACCGGATGATGGGGGCGCAGCGTGTTGGACCCGAATATTTTGGACCCCGGCTTCTTGGACCCCAGGGCGCGCAGACGTGTCACAGCTCAGATTTCCTTCAAGACGGCATCGTGGTTCCCCGGCAGGCCCGAGACAAGGCCGCCCACTTCCCGCGACAGCCTACCGGTCGTTCCGGGTGTGTGCGATGGGCAGGACTGCCCACCGGCCGGCGCCCGGCCCGGGCCCGGCGCGGCTATGGTGTTGCTCCGACCGGGAAGGTGCAGAGCGGGACACCGCTTTGGCCGGGCGGTCCGATCGTCGTGTGCCGGGAATCGATCCAGCGGGTCTGGTTCGGCGAACCGCGCATGATGTAGTACCACTCGCCGTTCCCGCTGTAGGGGGTGCCGTGCGGCTTCCAGCACATGATGTCGAAGACATCGGATGCGCCCATCCAGGGCCGGTCGGTGCCGCCCTGTCCGTCGCAGGTAAAGTTTCCCGGCTGGCTGTTGTCGTAGGATGTGGCGCCTGGCAGGTCCGTGCAGCTGCGATACATCCCGGAGTTGAGCCTGGTGGTCCATCGGGTCTTCTCGGTCCCGGACTGGGCGGAGGCCGAGGCGATCGCCCCGCCGGTGCCGAGGGAGTTGACCGTCTGGACCCGGATCTGGTGCGGTTCGCTGAAGCCGCCGGTGTTCACAGTCCGGCTTCCGGAGGCGGCGACCCGTTCCCAGCCGCCGTTGTCGATACTGATCTGGGTGTAGGCGACGTCGTTGGTCGTCGTCGACGGCGAGCTCCAGCTGAAGCTGAGGTTCCGCTGGTTTTCGGCGCCGTTCTGTCCGGACGCCGAGGGGGTTCCGGGTGCGCCGTACGGCGTGGCGGTGGCCCCGGTGCTGGCGTCGGAGCTGGGCGCGACGGATGAGTTGGCGGTGACCGTGATCGTGGTGGCGGCGCCGTTGGTAAAGCCGCCGACCTTCTGGCCGGGAGTGATCCCTCCGGTTTTTCCGCTGGGGCTGGCGTAGTAGGTGTAGCTGACCTCGCCGGGCTGGGAGCCGTTGCGTCCGGCCGCGTCGAGTTCCCGGAAGTTGATGACCACGGCCCTGCCCGCGCCGCCGGTGTCCGCGGCCGTCGCGCTCACGCCGGAGACCTGCCCGAGCTTGCCCGTGGCACGGCGCGGCGCCGAGGCCGCGCTGACGCCGCCCTTGCCAGCCTTGTTCTCGGCCTGGACCGTAAACGTGTAGCCGGTTTCGGAGTTGTTCGCGGTGAAGTTCGCGGTCCGCACCGTGCCGGCAACCATCTGGGTCTGGGTGGTACCGCCGCCGCCGCTCATGGTGACGTAGTAGTTCTTGATGGCGTCGCCGTTGGTGTTCGGCTCGCTCCAGTTCACCTTGAGCTGGTTGGAGGTCCCGACGGCGGACGCCACCGACGTCGTCGGGGCTGCCGGGGCGGCCGGAACGCCGGCCGGGTTGTCCTCGGCCGAATATTGTCCCCAGTCGGAGGGGCCGAGTTCGTTGACGGCCTGGGCGCGGACCTTGTAGCGCACGCCGTTGGTGAGTCCGGGCCAGGTGTAGCTGAGGCCGGCCACCCCGTTCTTCACGGCGATCCCGCTGGCCGGCGGCGGAGAGATTTCGAGGTTGTAGTTCTTCACAGCAGAGCCTTCGGACTTCGCCGCGGGCCAGGCGATCACCATGTTCTTGTCCCCGGCTTTGACCGTGGGGGCCTCCGGCGGCGAAGGCTTCTCGTCAGGGCGGATTTCGTTGGAGGCCGGCGACGGTACGGACTCCCCCACCTCGTTGGTGGCGGTGACGGTGAAGACGTACTTGACGTCATTGGTCAGTCCGCTGAGTGTGCAGGTGGTGGTGGCGCAGTCCTGGCTGAAGCCGCTTGAGCGGACGGTGTATTTGGTGATGGTGGCGCCGTTGTCCGAGGGCGGAGCCCATTTGAGCACCGCGGTCCGGCTGCGTACATCCGTCGCCGAGGGTGCCGAGGGGGCGTCCGGCTTGTCCCGGACCGTGATCCGGACCCGTCCGTCGGTCTGCCGGGAGACGTCGTCGGTCTTGTCCATCACGGTGTAGCGCACCACCATCACGCCCTTGAAGCCGGCGGCCGGGGTGAGCGTGATCGAGTCGCCGGCAATGGCTGGCTGTCCGGCGGCGGAGCCAGTTTCCACCGTGGCGGCGACAATCTTCAGCGGGGTGTCGCTGAAGGGGTTGAAGTCGTTGGCGAGCACGTTGATGGTCTCGGTCTTGCCGGCGTTGGCCTTCTCGATGACGTCCTCGTTGGCAACCGGCAAGGGCCGGTTGGAGGCCACGACGGTTGCCGTGATGCTGGCCTTGACCGGCTCGGAGCCGCCGTCGGTGACCTTGAGCGGGATGCTGCCCTTCCAGCCGGCGGCCTTGGCGGAGTCCGCGGTGACCTGCAGGGTCCCGCCGTCCACAGAGGCCTTGAAGCCTTCGGGCAGCGTGCCGTCGAGTTCGAACGTGAGCTTCTCCTGGTCCCCGGAGTCGACGTCCTTGGCCAGGTTGCCCAGCTCCAGGCTGGCGGACTCTGCCTTGGGCACGTCCAGGGTGGCCCCGCTGAAGCTCGGCGGGCGGTTGGCGTTCGGATCGGGAAGGACCTTGGTGATGATGCTGAGGGTGGACTTGAGGCCCTGCGGATCGTCCGGTCCGGTGCCGTCGGTCACTTCGAACGTAACGGAGCCCGGGCCCACGTAGTCCTTGAGCGCGGCGTAGCGCAGCGCGCTGCCGTTGCCGGCCACGACGTTCTGCGGGTCAGCGCCCTGCACCCTGACGTTGTCCACCTGGGTGATCCGGGGCGTGCGGCCCTCCCTGACCCGGACGTAGTCGTTCAGGTCCAGGTCGATCTGCTTGCCGGCCATCACTTCGACGACGTCTGTTTTGACCAGCGTGGGGTGCTGTTCGCCCTGGCCGGGGACCCAGATGACCGCCGTCGCGCTTTGGCCGTCGACGTCGGTGACGGTGTACGGGACCAGTTGGTCCTTCGGCGCGAGCGCCACCCGCACGCTGCCGTCGCCCACCCGGGCGTTCGGGTTGCCGTCGGGCAGGCTGATCTTGAGCTCGGCGGCGACGCCGTCGGGGTCGGAGTCATTCTTCAGGACGGGGACGTCGACGGCGGATTTGCCCAGCGTTTCGGCCGGGGTCACCACGTCGTCTTTGGCGACGGGCAGCTTCAACGCGGCGTCCGGGCTGACCCGGACCCTGATCACGGCGCTGCCCTGGGCCTTCTTGTCGTCCTGGATCTTGTAGCTGACGCTCTCGTTGCCGGCGGCGCCGGGGGCGGTGAGGAGCACCTTGCCGCCCTCGGCCGCCTCGACCCCGAGTTCGGGGCGGGCCTCGAAACCGTTGCCGACCAGGCTGATCGGGTCCCCGTCCGGGTCCGAGTCATTCTGGAGGGCCTCGACGGCGATCTTGCGGCCTGGCCGGACGTCCACCGCGTCATCCACGGCGATGGGCTTCTGGTTGTTGGCTTCCTGCGGCGCGATGCCGACGATGACGGTGCCGGTATTTTCGGCGCCGATCCGGTCCCGGACGCGGTAGCTGAAGGTGTCCGTGCCGGCGGCGTTGCCGGCGGCGGTGAATTCGAGGTAGCCGTCCTTGACCACGGCCGTGCCCATGGCGGGGGCCTTGTCCACGCCGGTGAGCTGGACGGAGTCGCCGTCGGTGTCCACGCCGTCGAGCGGCACCGGAATACGCACGGTCATGCCGGCCACCACGCGGGCGGTGAGGTTTTTGGGTTCGGGGCGGGTGTTGCGTTCGTCGTCGCGGGCCCGGATGCGGATGGTGACCTGCTGGGAATCCGATTGCCCGGAGGCGTTGGTGACCTTGTAGATCGCGTAGGCGGTCTTCGGGACCTCGCCGGCAATGAAGCGCAGCACGCCGCCGGCGGTGAAGATCCGGCCGTCCGCGGCGTCCGGCTGCTGGGCCAGCACCGGTTCGAGGGTGAGCTTGCCGCCGTTGGGGTCGGTGTCGTTCTCCAGCACGGGGATGGTGACGACGTCCCCGGCGCGCACGGTCGCCTCGTCCGGTTTGGCCTGCGGCGCCTGCAGCTTCGAGGGTGCGGGGACCACCAGGACGGCGATCTCCCCGCTCGCGGAGGACTTGCCGTTGGAGATGGTGTATTTGACGCTGAGCTGGCCCTGCGCGCGGACGTCGGTGATCCGGACGACCGAATGGTCCAGCACGGCCACGCTGACCGGCAGGCCGTCGGCCGCGGTCACGGACTGCACCACCAGCACTCCTCCTGAAGGATCGGAGTCGTTGCCAAGAACGTCCACCAGGACGCTGCCGCCGCTGGGCAGCAGGGCGGTGTCGCGGACGGCCACCGGGGCGCCGTCCCCGCCGCCGGGGACGACGTCGACGCGGACCAGCTGCTGGGCGCTGGCAGGCCCGTTGGTGACGAGGTAGGAGACGTAGTGGGCGCCCTGGGCGGTGGAGTTGAACGTGAAGGTCTGCTGGTCCGCGCCCATGGTGGCAGTGGAGTTCCCGTCCGGGGTGACCTGCGCGAGGCGCAGGGCGCCGCCCTGGGGGTCGGAGTCGTTCTTGAGCGGGGCGATCACCGTGTCCACCCCGGCGACGGCGACGAGGTGGTCCGCGTTGGCGATCGGCGGCAGCGCGCCCGCGGCACGGACGTCGACGGTGACCTTGCCTTCGGTGCTGGAGCGGCCGTCGGAAACGGTGACCGTGACGGTCTTGCGTCCGGGTTCGGAGCCGGCGTCCTGGAAGCTGAGCAGGCCGTCGGGCCGGACCTTGACCTGGTCGCGGGGGTCGCTGCTGGCCGCGCCGACGACGAAGAGGTCGTCGCCGTCGGGGTCGATCCAGTCGGTGAGGATGTTCTGGCTGACGATCTTGCCGGACTGCACCACGAGGGTGGTGTTACGGTTGGGCTTCTGCCGCGGTGCGGTGTTCTCCCCCGGCGGGACGATGTTGAGCGTGACGTCGGCGCTGGCGGAGAGTCCGCGGCCGTCGTCCACTGTGTATTTGAAGGTTTCCGAGCCGGTCTTGTCGGCCCCGACGCTGACCTGGAAGCCGGTGGCGCCGTAGATCGGCGCGAGCAGCCCGGATTTGAGCGGGTCCGGGGTCCGGACGGTGAGGATGTCGCCGTCCGGATCGGTGTCGTTGTCCAGCACGGGCAGGATGGTCGTCTTGCCGGCGCGCACGCCGAAGGTGTCGGGTTTGGCGGCGGGTGGGCTGTTGGGTTTGGTGCGGTCCGGGAGCACGGTCTGCTGGACCTCGTCGGCGGAGTCCTTGTCCGCGTCGTCGGAGGTCTGCTGTGGCGGGATGACGTCGTCCCAGTTGTTGACCAGCTGCATGTTCTGGTTCACCAACCAGACATTGCCGGAGTTCACATCGTTCAGGACCACCAGGTCCCGGTTCACCCGGAACACGTACGACGGCGACGCGGACGCTTTCGGCACATCCACGGTCTTGTCATCGGCATCATTGACGCACTCACGCACATACTTGTTCGCCCCCGACCACGCCGCATGCACACACCCGGCCAGCTGCACCGGCGCCGCCGGCACCCCCTGCCCGCCAAAGGTCACCGTCTTCGCCGTCGAACCATCCAGCGGCTGCCGCAACAACGCCTTCGGCGTGGCAATGGCCACCGCGTCCGCGGCCGGCCCGCTCAGCTGCAACTTCGCATCCCGCGCCTCCGCCAGCGCCAGCTCACGCCCGCCCGGCAGGAACAGCTTCCCCCGGCCCGCATCCAAGACCACCGGCGCATCCCCCACCACCGCCAGCTGCAGATCCCCCGCACCCTTGAGCCCCTCCCACGTGCTCACCTTCGCGTCCGTGCGCCCGCCGTCGGCATCCACGCTCGTCACCGTGACCTGCCCGGACTTCGGATCAGCACTGTAAATCCGGTCATCAGCACCCACCGCCGACACCGTCCCGGCCGACCCCGCCAGGACCGGCTCCGAATTCTCCGCATCAAAACCATTCACCGTCGCGGGCGACAAAGCCCACACCGTGCCCTTCGCCGCATCCGTCACCGAAATGACCTTCGAACCGAAACTCACCACCGCCGAACCCGGCAACTTCTTATCCCCGCCCAACCGCATCTGCGCCGCCGACACCTGGTTCAACGTCGAGCCCGCACTGTCATCGACAAACACCGTCCCGGCATCCTGCAACACATCAAACGTCGCCGACGCCGGCGTCACCGCACCATCCAAAACCCGCGACGGATAATTCAACCGGCCCACCGCATTCTTGGACTTCGACACCACCCACACGCCACCATCATTCAGCTCCACCTCCGTGGTCTTGAACCCCGGATAAATGATGGCACCGGCAACCAGCACGGCGGAGGC
Organism: Pseudarthrobacter sp. ATCC 49987; assembly: GCF_009928425.1. Taxonomy (NCBI): domain Bacteria; kingdom Bacillati; phylum Actinomycetota; class Actinomycetes; order Micrococcales; family Micrococcaceae; genus Pseudarthrobacter; species Pseudarthrobacter sp. ATCC 49987. Next base: position 2,510,939 of record NZ_JAABNS010000001.1, read on the forward strand.
GGCAACGAGGCCGGTCCCGGCCATGAGGCGCCGCTGGCGGTCGGTCAGGGGACGGGTGAAGGGGACAGCCTGCGGGCGCGCCGGACCCGTCCGGCGGCTTTTGGGCCGCAGGGCTGCAAGGAAGGTCTTCATGTGTGCTGTGTCCCCCCAGAAGGTCACGGCCACCACGCAGGGCGCATCGCCCGTGTTGGTGCCGGATATCCTCGACTATCGCATATTAGCTATCGATTAGAGAAACCCCGGCGGAGCCGAGCCCGGCGGGCCCGGCATCGGCGCAGGTCAGGGGCGGTTAGTCCAGGACCAGGCCGCGGCCGCTGCCGCGCTGCAGCTGGACTGGGTGGATTTCACCGAAGCCGCGGACATCCTCGGCCGGCCGCGGCAGCAGGACGAATCGTTCGTCGTTTTCGAGCGCGGCGGCGGTCATCGAGTCCACCAGCACCGTTCCGGGATCCGCCAGTGCCGTGAGCCTGGCGGCCAGGTTGACCGTAGGCCCGTAGATGTCGCCCAGGCGGGAGAGGATGCGGCCCCAGACCATGGCGACGCGCGCCTCGGGCAGGATTTCGTCTTCAGTGAAGGCCTGGCACAGGGCCAGGGAGATTTCGGCCCCGGCGGCCGGGGTTTCCGCAATGTAGAGGACTTCGTCGCCCACCGTCTTGACGAGGCGGCCGCCGCCCACGGAGATGATCTCGGCGCATTTGTTCTCGAAGCGCTGCACCAGTTGGGCAAGGGTCTTTTCGTTCATGCGGCGGGACAGGCTCGTGTAGGAAACCAGGTCCGCGAAGCCGACCGCCCGGGCCAGCGGCAGCGGCGCGTCGTCCTCGTCGCCTTCGCGGCCTTCCTCGCTGGACGCCAGTCCGGCCTCGGCGCGCACGGCGAGCCGCTGGACACCGGCGTTGAGCTGGCGGCGCCAGGAGTAGAGCAGCATTTCCTCCATCGCGTCCACGAGTGAGGGCAGCTCGCTGACCAGCCGCTTGCGCGCCACGGCGTCGGTGACGCCCTGCTGGTGGACCATGTCCTCGACAAGGGCTTCGATCTGCCAGACCACCATGCGGTCCGTCATCTGGCCGATGGCCCGGGTAACGGATATCGCGGCCTCCTCGGTGAGCCTGCCGGACCGGACCTGGTCCACGATGGTGTTCAGCGCGGCCTGGTCGCGTTCGGTGAAGGCAACGTCCTCGTCGCCGATGTTGGGAAAGCCGAGGGCGCGCCAGAGTTTGCGGGCGGAGAGCAGTGACAGGCCTGCGCCGGCGGCGACTTCACGACGGCGGAGCTTGCGTTCCCCGCCGAGCAGCCGCTGCTCGAGGGCCTTCAGCGCGATGCGCTCGGCGGACATGGTGCCGGTGGGAGGAGCGACGGCGGTGCCCGCGTCTGCGGCCGTCGTGTCAGCGGAGTCGGCGGCGGCGGGTTCTGCGGCCGTTGCGTCAGCGGCGTCATCCGTCCTCGGCTCTACCGTGACGTCAGTGTCCGCGGAGTCGGGAAACCATGCCTCGGAGTTGGCATCGGCGTCGCTGTCTTCCTCTGGGACTTCCTCGGGGACTTCACCGCCGTCGGCGACGGCATCGAGGACGGCTGCTTCGAGACTGGCGGTCTCGACGAAGGCATCCGAAAAATGCGACGGCTCGTCGGCCAGCAGTCCGGTGTCCCGGTGATCGTTCTCAGCGCTCATCTCTTCCACCTTCTCTCGTCTCCCACGGCCACGCCGCATCGGGGTTGTGCATCAGGTCCACGGCCCCAAGGACCTCCCGCGGGAGGTCGTCGACGGCGTCGAGGACAAAATTTCGGAACGTCGCGACCTCCGGGACGTCGGGGACCACCATGCTGGCAGGGTGCCCGGTTTCCAAGGATATATTCCCAGACCGCAATACGCGTTGGAGCAACGACTGGTGGATGACCACATGACGAACGGTGGCCAGGGGAACCTGCTGGTCCCGCCGCCTGAGCATGCCGTAGCGGACAATGAGGCGCTGGCTGGTCAGGGTGTACTTCGTGGCGTGCCAGGTCATGGCCCGCGGCAGGCAGTAGCCCAGCAGCACCCAGGCGGCGATCGCAATGCAGATCCCGATCAGCCACGGCGTCCACTCCTTCGTCTCCTTCGCGATGATCGGGGCCAGCTTGGCCGGGCCGCCCTTGACGATCCAGGCGCAGGCAAAAGCGGCGAGGGCGGGAACAGCGATGAACAGCAGCGCCGGAACGATCAGGGTCCGGGGCTGCGGCCGGGTCACCACAATCACTTGTTCGCCCGGGAGGAGCTCTTTACGCATAGCCGCTTTCGGCGCTGCCGGCGCTTCCCTCGCCCGGCGGCGTCCAGGGCCGGAGGTGCACAACGTCGCCGGCCGTCACCACGTGCTCGTGTCCCCCGGAGTCCACCACCATGAGGGAGCCATACTCGTCCAGCCGGGTGGCGTGCCCGATGATTTCGTGGTCGCCCGGGAGCTGGGCACGGACCTGCTTTCCCAGCGTCGTCAGCAGGTGTTCGACCCTTTTGTGCAGCGAGGGCCCGCCGGCAAGCCCGGCGGTGGGATCGCCGTCGGCGTTGCAGAAACCGCGGTAGAGCGTGGCGAACCGGGACAGGTAGCTCTTGAGCAGCTCGGTCCGGTCCACCGTGGTCGGGTGTTCCAGCAGGACGGAGGTGGCCGTGGGCACGGGAAGTTCCGCCTCGGTGAGGGTGACGTTCAGTCCGGTCCCGAGGACGACGGGTGGCACGGCGCCTCCCTCCATGGGGCCCAGCTGGGCCAGGATACCGGCGATCTTCCGGCCGCGGACCAGGACATCGTTGGGCCATTTGAGCTCCGCGGGTATTCCGGCTGTTTCCACCAGCGCCTCGCGCAGGGCAAGTGCCGCGAGCAGCGAGAGCCAGGAGTAGCTCTGGGTCGGCAGCGGGCGCCCCCCGGCGTTGACCGGGCGCAGCACCAGCGAGACCGAGACCGAGCCGCCGGGGGGCGCTTCCCAGCGGCGGTCGAGGCGGCCGCGGGCCGCGCTCTGGTATTCGGCGGTGAGCACGGTGAGGTCCGGATACGCGCGGGGATCCTCGACGACGCCGCGCAGCAGGTCCGCGTTGGTGGAGCCGGTGGAGTCCACCACCGTGAGCTGCGGAATGCCGTTGGCGGAGAGGAACGCCTCATCGCTGAGGGCGTTCACATCGAGGGGCGGACGGTCCGGGGCTTCCATGCTTTGAATCCTACCGAGTTACCGCCCCGCAGTCTTCGGCACTGGCCGACGGTACGTCCCCACTTTTGAATGACGTCCCCGGCGGGTTGGGCCGAAACGCCGCTGAATTCCGGCGTCGAACCCGCCAAAGTGGGGAGATTCGGCGGCCCGGGCCGTCCCGTGGACCATGAGAAACCACAGGGAACTCAGAGGAAGATGTCAGGGATCAGCCGGTCTTCCGGGGCGCCCAGGCTGTACGGGGTGAAGTCCGTGACCCCGGCGGCCGCAAGGACCTGCTCGTCGGTGTAGAAGTTGCCGCTCCAGCTGCCGGACTCCGGGATCGCGTTGCTGCTGGTCAGCACGGCGTGGGCCGCGTCCGCCATGATTTCGGGGCCGCGGGCGCCCTGGACGATTTTCTCGCCGCCCGGCATGTTGCGAATCGCGGCGGTGTTGATCAGGGTGCAGGGCCACAGCGAGTTCACGTTGATGCCGTCGATCTTCAGCTCCTCGGCGAGGCCCAGGGTGGTCAGGCTCATGCCGTACTTCGCCATCGTGTAGGCCAGGTGCATTCCGGCCCACTTGGGATCCAGGTTCAGCGGCGGGGAGAGCGTCAGGATCTGGCCGGCGTCGGACTCGCGCAGCGCGGGCAGGGCGAGCTTGGAGAGCAGGAAGGTGCCGCGGACGTTGATGTCCTGCATCAGGTCGTAGCGCTTCATGTCGACGTCGTCGGTCTTGGACAGGTCGATGGCGGAGGCGTTGTTGATGACGATGTCGATCCCGCCGAAGCGCTCGACGGCCGCGGCGACAGCGCCGGCGACGTCGGCGTCGTTGCGCACATCGCCGACCAGCGGCAGGGCCTGGCCGCCGGCTGCCTCGATCTGTTCGGCGGCGGAGTAGACCGTGCCTTCCAGCTTGGCGTGCGGCTGGCCGGTCTTGGCCATCAGGACGATGTTGGCACCGTCGCGGGCGGCTCGGGTGGCGATGGCCAGGCCGATGCCGCGGCTTCCGCCGGAGATGAGGATGGTGCGGCCTTGGAGGGTACCGGCGGCCTGGTACGGCCCGGGCTGCCGGGAGTGCGGGGCGGCGGCCGAAGCGTCATTGCTCGAAGTCATGAGGACACTCTAGCCGACCCATGTTACTGGCGGGTAACATTGACGCGCCGCGGGGCGTGTACCTCCAAGGGGCAGGAGCGTCACGGGCGTCCGGACAACGTCTGCCAGCCCCCACGTGGCGGTGCCGGTGGGATTCGGGCCGAATATTGTAGGTTTTCTACAGCGGCATGGGCCAATAGCCTCACTAGACTTGCCATCAAGGCCCGGCTTTTGTGGATACCAGCTAAAGCGCCGCGCGGACAGGGCCACAGCACCATAAGCACCACACGATTCAGCAGAACATCAGCTACAGAGCCGGAGACACTTGATGAGCCACGATCTGACCACGACCGCGGGAAAGATTGCCGATTTCCGCGACCGCCAGGCCCGTGCTGAGCAGCCCTCCGGCCCGGAAGCGATCGAGAAGCAGCACGCACGGGGCAAAAACACTGCCCGCGAGCGCATCGACCTGCTGCTGGACGCCGGCTCCTTCGTCGAGTTCGATGCCCTCGCCGTGCACCGCTCCACCGCCTTCGGTATGGAAAAGAAGAAGCCGCTGGGCGACGGCCTGGTCTCGGGCTACGGCACGGTGGACGGCAGGCCCGTGGCTGTCTACAGCCAGGACTTCTCCGTCTACGGCGGCTCGCTGAGCCAGGTCAACGGCGAGAAGATCGTCAAGGTCCAGGAGTTCGCGCTGCGCAACGGCTGCCCCGTGGTGGGCATCCTCGACGGCGGCGGCGCCCGCATCCAGGAAGGCGTCGCCTCGCTGGCGATGTTCGCGGACATCTTCCGCAACAACGTCCACGCCTCCGGTGTTGTCCCGCAGATCTCCCTCATCATGGGCCCCTCCGCCGGCGGCGCGGCCTACTCCCCCGCCCTGACTGACTACGTGGTCATGGTGGACAAGACCTCGCACATGTTCATCACCGGCCCGGACGTCATCAAGACCGTCACGGGTGAGGACGTCGACATGGAGACCCTCGGCGGCGCGCGGCAGCACAACGCCAACACCGGAACCTCCACCTACCTCGCCTCCGACGAGGCCGACGCCGTCGAATTCGTCCGCGAACTCCTGGACTTCCTGCCGTCCAACAACCTCGCAGAGGCCCCCGTGCTGGAGCACTCCCAGGAGCTGGAACTCGACGACGAGGACCTCGCCCTGGACGCGCTGATCCCGGACTCGGCCAACCAGCCGTACGACATGCGCAAGGTCATCGAGCAGATTGTGGACGACGCACACTTCCTGGAGATGCAGTCCCTCTACGCGCCGAACGTCATGATCGGCTACGGCCGGGTCGAGGGCCACACCGTGGGCATTGTGGCCAACCAGCCGATGCAGTTTGCCGGCACGCTGGACATCGCCGCCTCGGAGAAGGCGGCACGTTTTGTCCGGCACTGCGACGCCTTCAACATCCCGATCATCACGCTCGTGGACGTGCCGGGATTCCTGCCGGGCAAGGACCAGGAGTTCCAGGGCATCATCCGCCGTGGCGCGAAGCTGCTCTATGCCTACGCCGAGGCCACCGTGCCGAAGCTGACCGTCATCACCCGCAAGGCATACGGCGGGGCGTACATCGTGATGGGCTCCAAGAAGCTCGGCGCCGACCTGAACCTGGCCTGGCCCACCGCGCAGATCGGCGTCATGGGCGCCCAGGGCGCGGTCAACATCCTGTACCGCCGCGAACTCGCCGCGGTCGCGGAGGCCGGCGGCGACGTCGACGCCAAGCGCGCCGAGGTCATCCGGCAGTACGAGGAGGAGCTTCTCAACCCCTACCAGGCTGCCCAGCTCGGCTACGTCGACGCCGTCATTGCCCCGTCCGAGACCCGGGTCCAGATCATCAAGGGCCTGCGTGCCCTGCGGGACAAGCGCGCCAGCCTGCCCGCCAAAAAGCACGGGAACATCCCGCTGTGACGTCGGCGGATCCGGCGGCCGGGCCCGCCGACAACCAGCCGGCGGAGCAGCCCCTGCTCGCCGTCACCAAGGGCGAGCCGACGCCGGAGGAGCTCGCGGCCCTGACCGCCGTCGTACTGTCCCTGGGCAGCGGCGGAGGGGCCGCCCCGGAAAAGCCGAGCGTCCGGCACTGGATCCGCCGGCAGCAGCTGCAGCTGGCACCGAAGCCGGGCCCCGGCTCGTGGAAACGCAGCCGCGGCTAGGAAAAGTTCAGTAACCCTTTCATAACTGGCGCGGCCCGGCTAGTGTCTTTCGGGTGACTATCGAACCCACTGAAAACACTGCCGCCCAGAACCCGGTTCCTGTGCGCCCGCACACTGCCATCGATGCCGTCGCCGATGCCTTCACGGACACTTTGATCCGGCTTAATCCGAGCTTCGCCACGGAACTCGGGCTTCCCGGGCACGAAACCGAATACCAGGACTTCTCCCCCGCCGGGCACGAGGAATTCGCGGCGGCCGCCCGCGAGGCTCTCGCCGCGCTGGACGGGCTGGAGCCGGCGGACGACGTCGACGCCGTCACCCTGGATGCCATGCGCGAGCGCCTGGGCCTGCAGCTGGAAATCCACGAATCCGGCTGGGACCTGGCCGAGCTGAACAACATCGCTTCCCCGGCGCAGGAGATCCGCGCGATCTTCGACCTCATGCCGACGGACACCGCCGCGCAGTGGGAGCACATCGCGGGCCGGGCACACAACGTCCCTGCCGCCCTGGACGGCTACATCGTGTCGCTGCGGGCCGCCAAGGACAACGGCAAGGTTGCCGCCGCACGCCAGGTCAGGATCGTGATCGAACAGACCACGAAGCACGCCGCGGAGGACGGTTTCTTCGCCAGTCTTGCTGCCAACGCCAAGACCGCGGACGGGCCGCTGCCCGAGGACGTGCAGTACAGGCTCGACGCCGGTGCTGCCGCCGCGCGCGTGGCCTACTCCCGGCTGGCCGGTTTCCTGGAATCCGAGCTGCTGCCCGTCGCCCCGGAGAAGGACGCCGTCGGCCGCGAGCGCTACTCACTGGCCTCGCGCGCGTTCCTGGGCGCCGCAGTGGATCTCGAGGAAACCTACGCCTGGGGCGTGCAGGAGCTCGACCGGCTGATCGCCGAACAGGAGCGCGTGGCCAACGAGATCCGGCCGGGCGCCACGATCGAGGAAGCCAAAGAGGTCCTGAACAACGACCCCGCGCGGCAGCTCAAGGGCACCGACGCCCTCCGGGCGTGGATGCAGGAGCTCTCCGACAAGGCCGTGGCCGACCTCGCGGGTGTGCACTTCGACATCCCGGAGGTCATGAAGACCCTTGAGTGCAAGATCGCCCCGACCGACGAAGGTGGCATCTACTACACGGGCCCCTCGGACGACTTCAGCCGCCCGGGCCGCATGTGGTGGTCAGTACCGCCGGGCGAGGACACCTTCACCACCTGGGCCGAGACCACCACGGTCTACCACGAGGGCGTCCCGGGCCATCACCTGCAGGTCGCGACCGCAACGTACCGCCGCGAGCTGCTGAACAAGTGGCGCCGGAACGTCTGCTGGACCTCCGGCCACGGCGAAGGCTGGGCGCTCTACGCCGAGAAGCTGATGCAGGAACTGGGCTACCTCAAGGACCCGGGCGACCACATGGGCATGCTGGACATGCAGCGGATGCGGGCCGCCCGGGTGGTGTTCGACATCGGTGTCCACCTGGAGCTGGAGGTTCCCGAGCGTTGGGGGTCGGGCACCTGGACTCCGGACACGGGGCACGGGTTCCTCCGGCAAAACCTCGCGATCAGCGAGGGCCAGCTGAAGTTCGAGTTCACCCGCTATCTCGGCTGGCCGGGCCAGGCGCCGTCGTACAAGGTGGGCCAGCGGCTCTGGGAGCAGATCCGCGCGGAACTCGAAACCCGCCCCGGTTTCGAGCTGAAGGCTTTCCACACCAAGGCCCTCAACATCGGCTCCGTCGGCCTCGACACCCTCAAGCGCGCCCTGCTGGGGTAGGTCCTGTCCCGCTGGTCCCGCCGAGGTGAGATTTCGCGCCCATGTCCTTCAATGACATGGGCGCAATCTCTCACCTCGGCGCAGGCCAGCGAGACAATCGCCACACCGGGGGCTGGAATATCTTCACAAACGGGCAGTCCTGCGGCGTCATTCCCGGGATTCCGCGGCCGTGCCTTAAAATCTGCCGCGTAACATTTCTCAACATCCGTTCGTCGTGATAGTTGCGCCGGTCCTAGCGTGTTCCAGTGAGCACTCAGACAAGCACCCCCGCACCCGCCGGAAAGACCGGCTTCCAGCTGCCCAAGTGGGCCGGCTCGTTCGGCTTCCAGATCATCGCCGCCCTGATCGTGGGCCTGGGCCTTGGCCTCCTGGCCAAGTACACGGGCAGCACCAAGGCGAGCCCCAACGCCCTCGGCGCCACCCTGCAGACCATCGGCTCGAGCTACGTCTCGCTGCTGCAGACCGCCGTCGTGCCCCTCATCTTCACCGCCGTCGTCAGCTCCATCTCCAACCTGCGCGCCGTTTCCAATGCCGCACGGCTGGCCTGGAACACGCTGCTCTGGTTCGCCATTACCGCGCTGATCTCCGTGCTGATCGGCATCGGCCTGGGCGTGTTCCTGCAGCCCGGCGCCAACACGGGGATCACCCAGGAAGCCAAATACGCCGGCAAGTCCGGTGACTGGTGGGCGTTCCTGACCGGGCTGTTCCCGAAGAACTTCCTGGGCCTCGGCGCCAGCACCACCGTCACCGACGGCGTCGCCACCACCGCGGTGAGCTTCAATGTCCTGCAGATCCTGGTGATCGCAGTCGCCGTCGGCATCGCAGCGCTGAAGGTGGGCAAGGCGGCCGAGCCCTTCCTGAACCTCAACGCCTCTGCCCTCGCTGTCATCCAGAAGGTCCTCTGGTGGATCATCCGCATCGCCCCCCTCGGCACCGTCGGCCTGATCGGCAACGCTGTGGCGATCTACGGCTGGGACACCATCGGTTCCCTGGGCAAGTTCACCTTTGCCATCTACGTGGGCCTGGCCCTCGTGCTGTTCGTGGTCTACCCGGTCCTGGTCCGTGCCCACGGCCTGTCCGTCAAGCAGTACTTCTCCGGCGTCTGGCCGGCCGTGCAGCTGGCCTTCGTCTCCCGCTCCTCGGTCGGCACCCTGCCGCTGACCCAGCGCGTGACCGAACGCAGCCTGGGTGTCCCCCGCGCCTACGCCTCCTTCGCCGTGCCGCTGGGCGCCACCACCAAGATGGACGGCTGCGCCGCGATCTACCCCGCCATCTCGGCGATCTTCGTTGCCCAGTTCTTCGGTATCCAGCTCGACTTCACCCAGTACCTGCTGATCGCCCTCGTTTCCGTGCTCGGTTCCGCCGCCACCGCCGGCACCACTGGCGCCGTCGTGATGCTGACCCTGACACTGTCCACGCTGGGACTGCCGCTGGCCGGCGTCGGGCTCCTGCTCGCGATCGACCCGATCCTGGACATGGGCCGCACGGCCGTCAACGTGGCAGGGCAGGCCCTGATCCCCACGATCGTGGCCAAGCGCCAGGGCATCCTGGACGAGGCACTCTACAACGCGCCGCGCACCGGTGACCCGTTCGCCGATGATGTCGACGGCACGGTCAACACCGCCGCCGACCACTCCGCCGCCGCTGCTCCCGCAGGGTCGCCGGAAGGCCGCGAGCTGGCCGGCGCCAAGGCGTAACCCCTTGCGCCAGGCATGACAAAAGAAGTCCCCGGGAGGTTCCCGGGGACTTCTTTTTAGTTGCGCCGCATCAGGGAAGGCAGCGAAGGGCGGTCCTAGTGTCCGCCTCCGCCGATCACACCCTTCTCCACGGCCTTGGTGACGGCGTCTGCCTCGGCCTGGGTCAGGGAGCCGTCGGCGACAGCCTTGTCCAGCCTGGTCTTCAGCTCCGCAGCGCGGTCAGCCTGGGCCGCGGTCCGCAGCTCCTCCAGGGCCGCAGTGACCTTGGATTCGTCAATCCCCAGCGACGCCGCCAGGGACTTCGCCAGTGCCGCGTCCATCGTGGCGCGGTCGGGCATGGTGCCTTCGGCCGGCGGGGTGGTCGGCTTGTTGGCTTCGCGGAAGGCCTGCAGGGCCTCGGTCACCTTGGCCTCATCAACGCCGAGCTTCGCTGCCAGTGCTGCAGCCTGGGCGCCGCCCCGCTCTCCGCCACCGTGTCCATGTCCGCCGCGCATGCCCGGGCCGGCAGTGGTGCCGGGAGTCGCATCTGCCGAGGCGCTGGAGCTGGGGGTGGGGGTCGGAGTGGTGGCGGCTGACGCCATCCCGGTAACTCCCAGGCCGGCGCCCAGTGCCAGTGCCCCGGCCGAAATGGCGAGCGTCATTCTCTTCGTACGTGACATGTGCTGTCTCCTGGTCTGCAGCCTGGTGACGGCTGCGATTGGTGGTTGTCTCTTCCAAGACGTGGTTCCAGTCTCCGCCGGCCGCTTCGGCAGGAGCTGTTCGGAACCTTTCATCTTCCTGTGAAGGTTTGCGACGGCCCGGGCAGTTCAACCGGGCCGGGTTTCCCGCGGCAGTTCCGGTCCGGAGCATCCGGGACTGGGTAGGCTCAGGGCATGCTGATCGTGACCTCCAACGACATCCCCGGCCACCGGATCGACGCCGTCTTCGGCGAAGTGATGGGGCTTACCGTCCGTGCCCGGGATATCGGCGGCCAGGTGATGGCCGGTTTCCGCTCAATCGGCGGCGGGGAACTGCCCGAAATGACCCGCATGCTCTACGAGAGCCGGCAACAGGTCATGGCCCGGATGGTCACGGAGGCGGAACAGCGCGGGGCCAACGCGATTGTTGCCATGCGCTTCGACAACTCGCAGCTGGGGACCACCTGGACCGAGGTCTGCGCCTACGGCACGGCCGTGTTCGCTGTCCCCATCCCGGCGGGCGAACCGGGTGCCACCGGCCAGTCCGTTTTCCTGACGAAGTCCGGCGCGGATAAAAACTTGCCCTGAGTGCAAACATGCACGTAGTGTAATCGAGTGTCCACGTCTCCTGAACTACTGTCAGTGCCATCGCGCCGCGAGCTGAATAAGGCCGCCACCCGGCAGGCCATCACGGAAGCGGCGCTCGGCCTGCTCCGTTCCAAGGGCCCGGGCAACTTCACGGTGGAGGACATTGCCGAAGCCGCCGGAATCTCCCGCCGGACCTTCTTCAACTACTTCAGCAGCACTGAGGTGGTCATCGCCTCGGTGACCCACGGGTTCCTGGACACGGCGCTCCAGCAGTTCCGGCTCCGGCCCGCCGATGAGCCCATCCTGGAATCTGCGCGGGCGGCCCTGGTTGAGCTCGCCGACCCGATGACCATCGCCCCGCTGGCCGAGCTTTACAGCCTTGGCCAGTCCAACCCGCAGCTCAACCGGTCCGAACTGGAAGCGTGGGACCACTGCACCGCCGAGATTATTGACGCCGCCCGGGATCGTTTCACTCAGGGCGGCGGCGTCGAGATCGACGAACTGTACCTGCGCGCCCTCGCCGGTTCCGTCATCTACTGCGGCAAAGCCGCAATGGATGTCTGGTTCGTGCGCTGCGGCGGCTCCCTCTCCGCCGAATCGCTTTCCACCCTTCGGCAACTCCTGATCGACTCCATGGGTCTGCTGGGCTCCGGATTCGCCAGCCCCGAGACCCACCAGTCCACTGTTTCGGCCAAAAATTCCACCGCCACCCCTTTCCCAGATCGGCACTGACATGGCACTTTTGCTCTACCGCCTCGGCAAGTTCTCCTACCGGCACCGCTGGCTCGTCATCTCCGTCTGGCTTGCCGTGATGGTGGCCGTCGGTGGCGCGGCAGCTGCCTTCCACGGCACCCTGTCCAACAACTTCCAGATCCCCGGCACCGAGACGCAGCAGATGGCGGACAAGCTCAAGAGCGAGCTCCCCTCATCCTCCGGCGGTTCGGCGAGCGTTGTGTTCGAGGCCAACGGCGCCCAGTTCAGCCCGGCCGGAAAGGATGCCGTCACGGCTGCGCTGGCCAAGCTCAAGACCCTCCCGGATGTCCAGGGCACGGTTGATCCGTTCGCCACCCAGGCTCAGCTGGACAAGGCCGCCGCCGACCTCGCCGCCGGCAAGGAGCAGTCCGCCGCCGGCAAGGCCCGGCTGGAGGCGGCCGCCGCCGAACTCGCCGCAGGAAAGGCCAAGCTGGAAGCTGCCGAACAGCAGATGACGGCCGCCGGAATGCCGCCGGCCGCCATCGAGGCGCAGCTCGGCCAGCAGAAGGCTGCCCTCGCCGAAGGCCAGGCCAAGCTCGACGCCGGCACCAAGGAACTGGAAGCCGGCGAGGCCAAGCTGGCTCTCGGCACACGCCAGCTCGAGGCCTCGAAGGGCCTTCGGTTCGTCTCCGAGGACGGCAAGGCCGCGATCGCGCAGATCCAGTTCAAGACCTCCATCAACGGCCTCAAGCCCGAGGTCCGCCAGGAAGTCCAGGACATCGTCAAGGAGGTTTCCGCTGCCAATGTCACCGCCCTGCCCAGCAAGGAAATCAGCGAGGACATCTCCGAGCTCTTTGGCACCGCCGAGATCCTCGGCATCGCGGTCGCAGCCCTGGTCCTGATCATCATGCTCGGGACCCTGATCGCCGCAGGCCTCCCGCTGCTGATGGCCGTCGTCGGCGTCGCCGTCGGTGTGGGCGGAACGTTCGCCCTGAGCGGCGCCATGGATATGAGCTCCATCTCCCCGATGCTGGCGCTGATGCTCGGCCTCGCCGTCGGGATCGACTACTCCCTGTTCATCGTCAACCGGCATCGCGGCCAGCTGCTCGCCGGTATGGACCCCGAGGAGTCCGTGGCGCTGGCCACCGGCACGTCCGGCAACGCCGTGCTCTTCGCCGGCCTTACCGTCATCATCGCCCTCGCGGCCCTTGTGGTCCCGGGCCTTCCGTTCCTGGCCGTCATGGGACTCTCGGCCGCCGCGACGGTAGCCGTCGCCGTCGTCGTTGCCCTGACTCTGACGCCGGCTGTTCTCTCCCTCGTGGGCCGCAAACTGATCTCCAAGCGGGCTTGGGCCAAGGCGGAGCAGCATAACGCCGCCCCCGGACACGAAGCCGAGGACCGCACGAAGGACGAATACCGCAGCAGCCACGGCTGGGGCGGCATCGTTACCAACCACCCGTGGCTTGCCCTGCTGGCAGGGGTGGTACTGCTCGGTGTGGTGGCGCTGCCCGCGAGCCAGCTGCGGCTCGCCCTGCCGGACGCCAGCTCCGAGCCGGTCGCGTCGCAGGCCTTCAAGGCCTACGACGTCACCAAGCGGAGCTTCGGCGAGGGCATGACCGGCCCGATCATCGTGGTGGGCGACTTCCCCGAGGGGCTCAGCGCAGCCGAGGCCCAGGATAAACAGTTCGACGTCGCGGACATCCTGCGCGGGACCGAAAATGTCAGCGCGGCCGTGCCGCTGGCCCTGAGCGAGGACCGCCGCACCGCGGTGTTCCAGGTCATCCCGAAGGAAGGCCCCGCCAGCGCGAGCACCGTCCGGGTGGTCTCCGAACTCCGCGCCGAAAAGGGCCAGATCAAGGACTCCACCGGCGTCAGCATCGGGCTCACCGGGCAGACCGCAGGCAACGTCGATGTGTCCACCAAGCTCGGTGACGCGCTGCCGCCCTACCTGATGATCGTGGTTGGCCTTTCGCTGATCCTGCTGCTGCTCGTGTTCCGCTCGATCTGGGTGCCGCTGCTGGCCACGGGCGGATTCCTGCTCTCGCTCGCCGCCGCGTTCGGTGCCGTTGTCGCCGTCTACCAGTGGGGCTGGCTGGGGACCATCTTCGGCGTCGAGAACCCGGGCGCCGTGCTGAGCTTCCTGCCGATTATCCTGATCGGCGTGCTGTTCGGCCTGGCCATGGACTACCAGGTGTTCATCACCTCCGGCATGCGCGAGTCCTACATGCACGGCGAATCGGCCAAGCATGCGGTCCGCTCGGGCTTCAGCCACGCCGCCGCCGTGGTCACCGCGGCCGCAATCATCATGGTCAGCGTGTTCTCGGGCTTCATCTTCTCGCACCTGAACATGGTCCGGCCGCTCGGCTTCGCCATGGCCTTCGGTGTGCTGATTGACGCCTTTGTGGTCCGCATGACCATCGTCCCGGCCGTGATGTACCTGCTCGGAGAAAAGGCCTGGTGGCTGCCGCGCTGGCTGGACCGGATCCTGCCGGACGTGGACGTTGAAGGCGCCAAGCTGCGCAAACCTGCGGCCGCCCTCCCGGATTCCGTCACGGACACCGCTGAGGCAACCGCCCGGTAGTCGTCACCGACTCCCCCATCAGGGATGGACAAGCCGCCCGCTGATCACCTGATCGGCGGGCGGCTTTGTTGTGGGCGGGGTGCTGCCCCGGAGCGGTCGCGCCGTCAGCGGACGCGAGTGTGAATTTCCCGGGCTCGCCCGGCCCTCGGCCTGGCCCAGCGTGGTGGTGGGCCGGGCTGGGGGTCATCATGTTCGCGCCGCGGGGCGCCGGATGACCGCTTACCGCCGCGGCGCCAGCAGGTGCTTTCAGGGCCGGTCCCGGCCCTCCGGGCGACGGAGATTCAGCTGCTTGGCGTGGAAGTCGAAGTGCAGTGTGGGGTAGGCGTAGACATCGTGAAGCGTCATGACGGGCTTGAAGAACGGGTCCCACCTGTCGGGGAAGGGCATTGAGCGGGAGAGCGAAGATGAGCTCTCGCGTTCCAACCGCCGCGTCAAGGCATTGATCGTTCGATCAAGTTTCCGGCCCATCCTTCGCCGGTTGTAGACGAGGGCGGCGGCGCGGGAGCCCCAGTAATTCACGACATCGAATGGTCGGGTGCCCGCGTTCAGCGCGGCGGCGAACCCGGTGCGGGCCGGCTTGGGGAGGCGGCTGACGACCCGGACCAGCGGCAGGAGAGCGCGGACAACCATGTAGCCGAAGACCATGTGGAACAGCAGCTCTTCGTTGGTCCACCGTGTTCCGTTGCTTTTGCGGTGAAGATCCGCGGACGTTGTGCTCCCGAGCCAGATGTCCAGGTCGTGGACGGCACGGCGGTAGCCTGCCGTGATCTCATCCCTTGTTGGCTCCATGGTGTGCGCTCCCACGCCTCAGGTCCGCAGCCGGCCCCGGGGTACGACTCCGCGGACTGCTTTGCGGAGGGAATCCAGGTCCGGCTGTCCGGTGAATCCGCGCTGGCTCGGATAGACGCGGCACGTTAGGGCCGGCGCCGCGTTTGACGGGAAGAGATCGGTCCCATCAATGATGAAGGAGGGTGAGCCGTGGAATGACGCTGTTGCCGCGTCCTCGTCTGTGATGATTTCCGTGACCGTGAGCAGCTCCGGATCGATGCCTTCCAGCTCCAGTGCACTGGCGAACAGTTCCCGGGCCGAGCGGCTGTGAGGGCAGCCTGGAATGGTTAGCAGTTCAGTGTGCATGGCCTCATTATGGCCCCCAAGATCATTTCGGGGCTGAAATCCCTCACCAGACCGCGGCCCGACGGTTCTCCCGCAGGCTCATGGCAGCCGTGAAAATGGCAGCCGCAGCGGCCGATGCCGTCATGGCGTACGCCATCGCCGTGTAGCTGCCGAGCCAGGCGGCCAGCAGCGGACCTGCAGCCGGGGCGATGGCGGTGACGGCCGTCAGCGGGGCCGCGAAGACTCCCTGCAGGGTGCCGAGGTTCCGGGTGCCCCAGCGGTCGCCTACGATCGTGGCCTGCAGCAGGGTCTGGCACCCGCGGACCGCGCCGGCGAGCATTCCTGCCGCGATCAGCAGCGGGACCGGGCCGGGCAGGGCCGCCAGTGCCAGCACGGCGCAGGCTGCCGTTCCGGCGATGACCGGCAGCCTGGCGCGGTGCGGGATGGCGGCGAACAGCAGCCGCCCTCCGACCTGTCCGGCGCCGACGAGGCCGAGCCCGAGCGCGGCCGTGGCATAGCCGGCTCCCTTTTCCACGAGCAGGGGAATGATGTTCAGCGTAACGGTGTAGAGGCCGAGGCAGAGGAGGACCATGAGGGCCTGCAGGCCCAGGAATTCCGGGCTGCGCCGGACGGTCCGCGCCATTACCCGGTGATCGGTCGCGGCGGCGCCGGGGGTGGCAGGGGCCCAGCTCCGGTTGAGGTAGCGGGCGTGCAGCGGCACGGTGATGATTCCCATGGTCCCGGCGAGGATGATGAAGGCCCCTCTCCAGCCGACCGCGGATGTCAGGGCTGCGGTGACGGGGGCGAAGATAGCGGACGCGAACCCGGCGACGAGGGTCAGGATGGTCAGGGGCCGGATGCGGGCGGGTCCGTACCAGCGGCTGATCACCGTGAAAGCCGGTTGGTACAGTACGGCGGCCTGCGCGGTGCCGGCGGCCAGCCAGGCCGCGAAGAACACGGGCAGGTTCGGTGCCGTCGCCACCAGGACCAGGGCCAGCACTCCGACGAGGGATCCGCCGATCATGAGTCTGCGCGGCCCGGTCCTGTCAAGGATCCCGCCGACGAAGATGCCGGCCGCTGCGGAGACCAGCAGCCCGGCGGAAAAGGCCCCCGTCACGAGGGCCGGGTCCCAGCCGGTGTCCTCGCTGATGGGGCGGACCGCCGTGATCAACGCGTAGTAGAGCACGCCCCACCCGGTGGTCTGGGTGATACACAGCGCGGCGAGGCCTCCGCGCGGTGCACCCTCCGCGACGAGGATCCGGTTGGGGGCGGCCGCGGGCACGGTCAGTCCCCGGCGAGCTCCGCATACAGCTTCTGGACCCGGGCCTTGATGTCGTCCCGGACCAGGCGCATGCGCTCCATGCCTCCGATGCCGCGTTCGGAGGGCTCGTCCGTGTCCCAGACCTCGAGCCGTTTGCCCTCGGGGGCTTCGACTTTTGCCTCGTTGCCCAGGACGATGACGGCGTCGACCGCGTTCAGTACGTCGTCGGTGACGGGTTTGGGGTGCTCGCCGGTGATGTCGATGCCGAGTTCTGCCAGCGCGTCCACGGACTGCGGGTTCAGCGACTTGCCGGGTTTGGTCCCCGCGGAGTAGACGGTGACGGCCCCGCCGGCGAGCTGGTTCATCAGTCCGGCGGCGAGCTGGGACTTCCCGCCGTTCTTGCTGCAGACGAACAGGACGCTGGGCTGCTTCGTGGTCTGGGTCATGTGTTTGATTCTTCCTTGTCTACGACGGTGTTGTTGAGCAGTGATGCTGCCAGTTCCTTGACCCGGTCGTGGATCTCATCGCGGATGATCCGCACGGCCTCAACGGGAAGCCCGGCCGGGTCTGCCAGCTCCCAGTCCTCGTAGCGTTTGCCGGGGTAGATCGGGCAGGAGTCGCCGCAGCCCATCGTGATCACCACGTCCGAGGCGCGCACGACGTCGTCGGTGAGGGGTTTGGGGTAGTCCCTGGTGAGGTCGAGGCCCATTTCGGACATCGCCGCGACGACGGCAGGGTCCAGTTCCGCGGCCGGCAGGGAGCCGGCGGACCGGACCCGGATCCTGCCCTTGGCCTCGACATTCAGGAGTGCTGCGGCCATCTGGGACCGCCCGGCGTTCTGCACGCAGACGAACAGCACTTCGGGGACCTCAGAGGCGACGGCGCCCTTGGATTTGGCCAGCGCGGCGAGCCGGTCGCTGGCGAAGTGTTCGGTGGTGGACGGCAGGTACGTGCTGATCTTCGCGGTCCGGGCAAGGGCGGTGTAGGACTCGAAGACGTAGCGTTCGACCGTCTCTGCGGCAAAAATGCCGGCAAACCGGTCTGCCAGCCGCGCGCTGATCCGCTGCAGGACTTCGGTGTTGTCCTGCAGGCCCAGGCCGTGTTCAGGGTGGTCAGTCATGACAGCTCTCCAGTGTGGTCAGTGGACGAAAGCAGGGTGAGGAGGTCAGTTCCTGCCGGAGCGGCCGTGTGCCAGTCCGGTGGGGAACCCGACGAGGACGGGTTCGGGCGCTCCGCAGCAGCCGCCGGAAGTTTCTGCGACAAATCCCGCGGGTACGGCCGCGGGGACGTCGCAGCTGCTGCCGATGTCTGAGGAGCAGACGCCGGTCTCGGGGAGCTCGAGCTGGACCGCGTCGGCGGCTTCACGGTCACCGGCCAGGGCAGCCGCGACAGAGCGGACCTGCTCGTAGCCGGTGGCGAGCAGGAAGGTCGGGGCCCGGCCGTAGGACTTCATGCCCACGATGTAGAAGTCCTGCTCCGGGTGGGCCAGCATCCTGGCGCCGTGCGGCTCGACGGTGCCGCAGGAGTGGAATTCGGGGTCGATCAGCGGACCAAGCTCACGGGGGGCTTCGACTCCCGGGTCCAGTTCCAGCCGGAGTTCCCGGAGGATGCCCAGATCGGGGCGGAAGCCGGTGGCCGGAACCACGACGTCGGCCTCGAGGGTGCGGCCGTCCGTGGAGGTCAGGGTGACGGCGCCGTCGGCCGTGGCGAGGGCGGCGATCCCGAATCCGGTGTGAAGTTCGACGGCGCCGGACTCGACGAGGCTGCGGAGCCGGCTGCCGAGCTGGCCGCGGGCGGCGAGCCCGTCGGCGTCGCCTCCCCCGTAGACCTTGGCGGCGGATGCGCCGCGGATGGCCCACACGATCTTCGTCCCGGGCACCTGGGCTGCGAGCTCGGAGAGGTTGAGCAGGGTGTTGGCGGCGGTGTGGCCCGCGCCGACCACGACGGCGGTGCGCGCGGCGAAGGCTTCGCGGTCGCGGCCCAGGACGTCCGGGAGGGGCGAGGAAATCCGGGCAGCCGAAACGGCTTCGCCGAGGGCGGGCAGTCCGGAGGTTCCGAGCGGGTTGCGGGTGGACCACGTGCCGGAGGCGTCGATGACACCGGCGGCCTGGTAGTCGCGGACTTCTCCGTCGGCGTGTTCGACCCGGACCACAAACGGTGTGGTGTCGCGGTCCCGGCTGTGGGTCTTGTCCAGGCCCTGCCGGGTCACTGCCACGACGCGGGCGCCGGTGTGCAGGCGGGACGCGATGGCCGGGAGCGCGGCGAGCGGGGTGAGGTAGCCGTCGATGAGTTCGCCGCCGGTGGGCAGCGCCGTCGGCTCTGGTGATACCCAGCCGGTACCGGCGAGCAGGCGGACGGCGGCGGCGTCGGTGTTGTACCGCCACGGGGAAAACAACCGGATGTGGCGCCACTGCTCGATCGCGGCACCCGCCGTCGGGCCGGCCTCGAGAATGAGCGGCTCCAGGCCACGCTCGATCAGGTGCGCTGCGGCGGCGAGGCCGACCGGGCCGGCTCCAATGACAGCTACGGGAAGGGTTGTGGTGACAGCCATGGTGTCCTCTGTTTCATCCGTGGTGGTGCTCAGGCGTGGGTGGGGTCTTCGACGAGCGCGGTGGCGATGCTGTCCGCGTCGTCCAGGGCGGCGAGGTAGCGTTCGGCGTCCAGGGCCGCGGCGCAGCCGGTGCCGGCGGCGGTGATGGCCTGGCGGTAGCGGTGGTCTACGGCGTCCCCGCACGCGAAGACGCCGGAGAGGTTGGTGACCGTGGTGGGTGAATCGACCTTGATGTAACCCTCGGCATCGAGCTCCACCTGGCCGTGCAGCAGTTCGGTGCGCGGGACATGGCCGATCGCGACGAAGATGCCGGTGGCACCCTGTTCGCGGGTTTCCCCGGTCCGGGTGTCAGTCAGGGTGACACCGGTGACCTTGGCGTCCCCGTGGATGGCGGTGACGGCGGAGTTCCACGCGAAGCTGATCTTGGGGTTGTCCTTGGCCCGCTGGGCCATGATGCGGGAGGCCCGTAGCTCGCCCTTGCGGACCACCACCGTGACGGACTTCCCGAACCGGGTCAGGAACGTCGCTTCCTCCATGGCCGAGTCTCCGCCGCCGACCACAATGATGTCCTGGTCGCGGAAGAAGAACCCGTCGCAGGTGGCGCACCAGGAGAGCCCGTGGCCGCTGAACTTCTTCTCCTCCGGCAGGCCGAGTTCCTTGTAGGCGGAGCCGGTGGCGAGGATGACGGCCACTGCCTCATGGGTCTCGCCGGCTCCGGTGACCACGCGCTTGAGGTGCCCGGCGAGCGTCACTTCGGTGACGTCGTCGAACACCACGCGCGCGCCGAATTTCTCGGCCTGCTGCTGGAGGCCGTCCATCAGCTCGGGGCCCTGGACGCCGGCGGGGAAGCCTGGGAAGTTTTCCACCTCGGTGGTGTTCATCAAGGCGCCTCCCGCGGTGACGGCCCCGGCGATGACGAGCGGCTTGAGCCCGGCGCGGGCGGCGTAGATCGCCGCGGTGTAGCCGGCAGGGCCGGACCCGATGATGATCAGCTGTTCAGTCATTGTCGTGCTCCTACTTGGCGGCGGGGGTGAGGGATGCGATGAGGTCCTCGATGCGGGCCTTGATCTCGTCGCGGATCGGACGGACGGACTCGACCCCCTGGCCGGCCGGGTCCTCCAGTTCCCAGTCCTCGTAGCGCTTGCCGGGGAAGATCGGGCAGGTGTCGCCGCAGCCCATGGTGATCACGACGTCGGATTCCTTGACGGCTTCGGTGGTGAGGACCTTCGGGATCTCGGCGGACATGTCGATGCCGAGTTCTGCCATGGCCTCGACGGCGGCCGGGTTGACCTTGTCGGCGGGCTGGGAGCCGGCGGAGCGGACCTCGATGGCGCCGTCGGACAGCGTGGTGAGGAAGGCTGCGGCCATCTGGGAGCGTCCGGCGTTGTGGACGCAGACAAACAGGACGGAGGGCTTCTTGGCGGTTTCGGTGCTCACGGGTTTCTCCTGAAGTTTCTGGGGGGGGTTAGACGGAAAGGGCGCTGGACGTGAAGAAGCGTGTGCGGGCCCAAAGTGCCACGTACACCAGTGCAACAAGCACGGGGACCTCGATCAAGGGCCCGACGACGCCGGCGAGGGCTTGGCCGGACGTGACACCGAAAGTGCCGATTGCCACCGCGATGGCGAGTTCAAAGTTGTTGCCCGCGGCGGTGAACGCCAGGGTGGTGGTCTTGGCGTAGCCGAGGTCCAGCCACTTGCCGATCAGCATGCCGGCGCCGAAGACCACCAGGAAGTAGACCAGCAGCGGCAGGGCGATGCGGATGACGTCCAACGGACGGGAGGTGATGGTGCCGCCCTGCAGGGCGAAAAGCAGGGTGATCGTGAAGAGGAGGCCGTACAGCGCCCACGGGCCGAGCTTCGGCAGGAACGTTCCTTCGTACCAGTCGCGGCCCTTGGCCTTTTCGCCGATCGTGCGGGTGAGAAATCCGGCCAGCAGCGGGATTCCCAGGAAAACCAGGACGGAAGCGGTGATGGCCCAGAAGGAGAAGTCGGCACTGGTGGTCGGCAGGCCCAACCATCCCGGCAGCAGCTGCAGGTAAAACCAGCCGAGCGCGCCGAACGCGATGACCTGGAAGACGGAATTGATGGCAACCAGCACGGCGGCAGCTTCCCGGTCCCCACAGGCGAGGTCGTTCCAGATCATCACCATGGCGATGCAGCGGGCCAGGCCCACGATGATCAGGCCGGTCCGGTACTCGGGCAGGTCCGGGATGAAGATCCAGGCCAGGGCGAACATGAACGCCGGGGCCAGCACCCAGTTCAGGACCAGCGAGGTGACCATCAGCTTGCGGTCCCCGACGACGCGGTGCGCCTGGTCGTAGCGGACCTTGGCCAGCACGGGGTACATCATCACCAGCAGCCCGATGGCTATTGGCAGCGAGACTTCGCCGATCTTGACCGACTCGAGGGCAGTGTTCAGGCCCGGGATGAAGCTGCCCAGGAGCAGCCCCAGGACCATAGCTGCGATGATCCACACGGGCAGGAAACGGTCCAGGGTGGAGAGTTTGCCGACAACGGCAACCTCGCCTTCAAGGGCGGGCGACGGGTCAGTCTGGATGCTCACGGGACTCCTGTGCTGCTCAGCTTTAGATTGATGCTTGTCGATATGAAGTATTCCCAACTATATCGATGAATGTCAATCTGTGTGCATAATAGACACATGAATTCTCTGCAAACTGTTGAGCCGGCCCTCGACGCGGCCTGCTGTGCACCGTCCGCGCGGCCGATCCTCAGCGCGGAGGATGCCCGTCAAAAGGCCCTCGTCTTCAAGGCCCTGGCTGATCCGACCCGGCTGCGTCTGCTCTCCATGGTCAAGGCCGAAGCGTCCGGTGAATCCTGCGTCTGCGACCTCACCGAGCCGCTGGACCTGGGCCAACCCACCGTCTCCCATCACTTGAAGATCCTGGTCGACGCCGGCCTGCTGCACCGTGAAAAACGCGGCACGTGGGCCTACTACTCCCTCGTCCCTGGCGCCCTGGAGCAGACGGCCGGCCTCCTGGCCACCTTGTAAGCCACAGTTCGGCGCCCGGCGTCACGACTGGACCGCACCCAAGGAGAACATCATGACCGAGGCCCCCACCACAGAAGACCTGCTGCGCGCGATGCTGGACAACGTCAGGACGGCAACCGCCAACACGCGCCAGGCGATGGACGCCCCGGGCGACGAGAACTGGGTGCAGGACGGCGAGTCCGATGCCGAATACCTGCGGGCCATCCAACGGGACACGATCCTCAGGCTGGACGCGACCGTCCGGGACATCGAAGCACTGTTGGCTCAGCGACTGGACGGCTAGCAAGCCAGACGCGTCCCAGCCCCCGCCGCACCACAGGTGCGGCGGGGGCTGGGTCCCTGTCAGGCAGGCAGGGAACTGAGGGCAGTCAGGGCCGACAACTTCTCCTCGCCGATGGGTTCCTCGGGCAGCAACGGAATGAGGGCGACCCGGTCGGTCAGGGTGTGCACCTTCGTGATCTGTTCGATTTCGCTCGCGGCGCGGGCCCGCAGGAAAGGCGTCTGCGGGTGTGCTGCCGCGATCGAGTTGTTGATGACCCAGGCCCACGGGTGGATTCCGGCCCGTTCCAAATCACTCTTCAGCTCTTGGGCTTCCAGTACCGGCGTTGTTTCGGCCAGCGTGACCAGGACAACCTTGGTCTGGGCCGGGTCCTGCAGCCGCATGAGGGGCGTCACGAAGCCCATGGTGTCGCCGACCTGGCGGGCGATCTCCCGGTGGTACGAACCGGTGGCGTCCAGAAGCAGCAAGGTGTGTCCGGTCGGTGCCGTGTCGATCACCACGAAGTGCCGGCGGGATTCCTGGACCACCTTGGAGAACTGCCGGAAGACAGCCACCTCGTCCGTGCACGGGGACATCAGGTCCTCGGCGAGGGCCGCGCGCCCGTCATCGTCCAGGCTCCTGCCCTTGGTCTCCATCACGTGATCGCGGTACTCCTGGATGGCTGCTTCCGGATCGATGCGCGAAACCGTGAGGCCCGGGATGGAGCCGTGGAGTGTTTCGGTGAGGTGGGCTGCGGGATCGGTCGTGGTGAGGTGGACCGCATGCCCGCGTTTGGCCAGGGCGACTGCAACGGCGGCAGCGACGGTGGTCTTCCCGACCCCGCCCTTGCCCATGCACATCACGAGGCCGTGGCCGCCGAGCTCCACTTCGTTCACCAGGGCAGCCAGTGGGGCGTCCTCAATCTCGGCGACCAGCGCGGCATCATCAGGGATCTCGGCGCCGGAAGTGGGCGCGAACAGGGATTCAAGCGCCGCAATGCCGACCATATTGCCCGGTTTCAGATCCAGGACATCACGGGGCAGACCGGCGACCGCCTCGGGAATGGCTGCGATGGCAGCGGCCTCCCGGGCCCGCAGTGCCTGCGCCAGCTCCTCGTCCCCTGCGGCTTCCGGCAGGACGCCGTTGACGACGACGTATCCTCCCCCGATCCCGATCTGGTTGAGTTCGAGGTACGTCCGCTCAATTTCGCTCAGTGACGATGTCTGCGCGCGGCTGACCAGGACAAGCCGGGTCCTCGCCGGGTCCGTGAGGGCCTGGACCGCTTGGGCGTACACCTGCTTGTGCTTGTCGAGTCCCGACAGGGGGCCAAGGCAGGACGGGTCCCCTTTGCCTGCCGCCAGGAAATCGGTCCAGGAGCCGGGCAGCTGCAGCAGCCGGATCGTGTGGCCGGTCGGCGCGGTATCGAAGACGATGTGGTCGTAGTCGCCGTAGGAGGTGTCGCCGGCGAGCAGGTTGGTGAACTCGTCGAAGGAGGCGATCTCGGTGGTGCAGGAGCCCGAGAGGCTCTCGGCGATGCCGGCCAGTTCAGTCTCGGGCAGGAGCCCGCGGACAGGTGCGATGATCCGCTCCCGGTAGGCCTCGGCGGCCTGCTCCGGGTCAATTTCCAGCGCCAATAAGCCCGGTACATCCTGGATGGGAGTGACAGTGTTCCCGATGGTCACGCCGAAGACCTGCCCCACATTGGATGCGGGGTCGGTGCTGACCAGCAAAACCTTTTGACCGGACTTGGCAAGGGTGAGCGCTGTTGCACACGCTACCGAGGTCTTGCCCACACCGCCTTTGCCGGTAAAGAACAGGAAACGGGGCGCGTTCTCGAGAAACTTCACGCCGGGACCTAGCAGCAGCTCGTCGAGCCGCCGCAGCAGCCGCCGGTTTTTTCACTCAGTCCGAGCTCCGGGCGGGACTGCGGGTCAACCTTGGCTTCGCCCAGTCCGGCGAAGGCGAGCAACTGCCCGCGGCTCGGGTAGCTGCCGGTGGCGACCGTAACGCCGTCGACGATGGTGAGCGGCAGGCCTTTGGATCCGACCAGGTGCATGAACCCGCGGACCGTTTCGTCCTCCGCGAAGGCAGTCGGTTCGCTGGCGAGGTTGTGGCGCGCAATGTCGGCACCGAGGCCCTGGAGATGACGCACGTCCGCGGTCACAGCCACGAGGGACTGGTCGACGTCGGGGCCGCAAACCCCGGTGTCACAGCAGAGGGCGGATTCGTAGATTCGGATGGCAGGCATGTGGTGCTCCTTGGCTGTCGTGGTGGTTCGATTCGAAACCGATCGACCCCCTAAGCATATCGATACTTATCGATGCGCGAAAGCAGTGTCGAGGCGGGGGTCTGCTAAACCGCAGTGAACTAGGCTGGAGCAGTGACCCGCCTTATCCTTGCCTCCCAGTCCCCTGCCCGCACCAAGCTGCTGACCGATGCCGGCATCCGGCACGAAATCCTCGTCTCGGACGTCGACGAGGACGCCGTCCAGGCCCGCTACGGCGTGACAGACCCGCACGACACCGCCCTGCTGCTTGCCCGGGCCAAGGCTGAGGCCGTCGCCTCGCTGCCCGAAGCCGACGGCGCCCTGGTGATCGGCTGCGATTCGGTCTTTGAGTTCGACGGCGAGGCACACGGCAAGCCGTACACGGCCGACGTCGCCAAAGAGCGGATGCTGCGGATGAGCGGCAGCAAAGGAGTGCTGCACACCGGCCACTGGCTCGTGGACTGCAGGGACACCGAGGGCACCGATGAGTCCCAGGCCGCCGGCTCCGGCGCCACCCTCGGGCATGTCACCTCCGCCGAGGTCCACTTCATGGAGATGACCCCCGAGGAAATCGACACCTACATCGCTACCGGGGAGCCACTGCAGTGCGCTGGCTCCTTCACGATCGACGGCTACGGCGGGGCCTTCATCCGCAAGGTCGACGGCGACCCGCACGCCGTCGTCGGGCTGTCCATTTCCACCCTCCGCGGGCTGCTGGGACAGGCGCAGGTGGGCATCACCGAACTGTGGACCAGCGGCGCAGCGGATCCCGCACTGCTCCGGGCCGAGTGAGCTAATTCGCGCGCCTTTGTAGCAACCCTACAAAGGCAGGGGGCTTTACCCGCGGAATCCGCAACTAATATCGGCGGAACCCACAAAACCGCGCTAGGCTCCCTGAAGGAAAGAAGGAGACGCCTTGTCAGCAAATTCGGAGCAGTCCGCAAATCCCGTGCAGCGATCAGCCCAAGAAGGCACCGCTGTAGAAACCCGCCGAATGAGCAAGGTGCTGATCGCCAACCGCGGCGAAATCGCGGTGCGCATCATTCGCGCCGCGCGCGATGAAGGCCTCGCCTCAGTTGCGGTGTACGCGGACCCGGACCGGGACGCCCTGCACGTCAAACTCGCTGACGAGGCCTACGCCCTTGGCGGCAACACCGCCGCAGAGTCCTACCTCGTGATGGACAAGCTGATCGAGGTGGCCCACCGCTCCGGCGCCGACGCCATCCACCCCGGCTACGGCTTCCTCGCCGAGAACGCCGAGTTCGCCGCCAAGGTGATCGACGCCGGCATCACCTGGATCGGGCCCTCCCCCGCCGCGATCGCCGCCCTGGGCGACAAGGTCCAGGCCCGCCACATCGCCGAAAAGGTCGGCGCACCGCAGGTTCCCGGCACCGCCGACCCGGTGGAGTCCGCCGAGGAAATCCTTGAGTTCGTGGACAAGTTCGGCCTGCCGGTCGCCATCAAGGCAGCCTTCGGCGGCGGCGGACGCGGCATCAAGGTGGCCCGCACCCGCGAGGAAATCCCCGAGCTCTTCGAATCCGCCGTCCGCGAGGCCGTCGCGGCCTTCGGCCGTGGGGAATGCTTTATTGAACGCTTCCTGGACGCCCCCCGCCACGTCGAGACCCAGTGCCTCGCCGACGCGTACGGCAACGTTGTGGTGGTCTCCACCCGCGACTGCTCGCTGCAGCGCCGGAACCAGAAGCTCGTCGAAGAGGCACCGGCCCCGTTCCTCACGGAGGAGCAGAACCGCCGCCTCTACGAGTCCTCCAAAGCCATCCTCAAGGAGGCCGGCTACCTCGGCGCCGGCACCTGCGAGTTCCTTGTGGGCCAGGACGGCACCATCTCCTTCCTTGAGGTCAACACCCGCCTCCAGGTGGAGCACTGCGTCTCCGAGGAAGTCACCGGCATCGACCTCGTCCGCGAGCAGTTCCGGCTGGCCCGCGGCGAGGAACTCGGCTACGGGGACCCCGAAGTCCGCGGCCACTCGATCGAGTTCCGCATCACCGGCGAGGACCCGGGCCGGAACTTCATGCCCGCCCCCGGCACCATCACACGGCTGTTGAACCCGACCGGCCCCGGCGTGCGGATCGACTCCGGCGTGGAGCAGGGCGATGTCATCAGCGGCAACTTCGACTCCATGCTCTCCAAGCTGATCGTCACCGGCGCCACCCGCGCGCAGGCCCTGCAGCGCGCCCGCCGCGCCCTCGAGGAGATGGTGGTCGAAGGCATCCCCACCGTCATCCCGTTCGACCTTGCTGTGGTCACCAACCCGGATTTCGCCCCCGCCGACGGCCCGTTCAAGGTCCACACCCGCTGGATCGAGACGGCCTTCGTCAACGACATCCCCGCCTGGACGCCGACCGGCACCGAGACTGAACCGGCCGACGGCGGCGAACGCCAGCGCGTCGTCGTCGAGGTCGGCGGCAAGCGCCTGGAGGTGGTTCTCCCGGCGTCGCTGGGTACCGGGACCGGCTCGGGGGCCGCCAAGCCGGCCAAGGTCAAGAAGCGCTCCCGCAGCGGCGGCGGCGTGGCGGCGGCCAGTGGCAACGCCCTGACCTCCCCCATGCAGGGAACCATCGTGAAGGTGGCCGTCGTCGAGGGTGACCTTGTGGCCGAGGGTGATCTCGTTGTGGTGCTCGAGGCCATGAAGATGGAGCAGCCGCTCACCGCGCACCGCGCCGGAATCGTGATCGGGCTGGCCGCCGCGGCCGGCGAAACGGTCTCCGCTGGCGCCATCATCGCGCTGATTGAGGACGCGGCCGCCGAGTAGCTGCCCGACTGGCGGGACGCAGGCGCGCCTCTGGTGCCCCCGCGTCCCGTCCGTGCAGACTTGGTCTGTGAAACCATTCCTGCTCCTCGCTTCCCGGGCCGAGGACGCCGCCGCCGAGGACGAATACGAAGCCTACCTGCGCTACGGCGGCCTCGAACCCGCGCAGCTGCGGCGCATCCGAATGGAAGCCGCACCGCTGCCCCCGCTGGACCTTTCCGAGTACTCCGGTGTGATTGTGGGCGGAAGCCCGTTCACGTCCAGCGACCCCGCCGGGCAGAAAAGTGACGTCCAGCACCGGGTGGAGCATGAGCTCGCGGCCCTGCTCGACCGGATCGTGCCGGCGGACTTCCCGTTCCTCGGCGCCTGCTACGGGGTCGGGACGCTGGGCCGGCACCAGGGCGCCGTGATCGACCGGACCTACGGCGAGGGCCTTGGCGGCGTGACCATCAAGCTGACGGAGGACGGGCTGGTGGACCCCTTGCTGCGCGGGCTGCCGGAGAGCTTCACGGCCTTCACCGGCCACAAGGAAGCCTGCACCCTTCTGCCCTCCCACGCGGTGCTCCTGGCCAGCTCCGCTGCCTGCCCGGTGCATATGTTCCGGATCAAGAACAACCTGTACGCCACCCAGTTCCACCCGGAGCTCGATGCGCAGGGCCTGGCCACCAGGATCGACATCTACCGCCATGCGGGCTACTTCCCGCCCGAATCGGCCGAAATGCTGATCGAGGACGCGCGCCGGTTCTCCGCCTCGGAACCGATGAAAATCCTGCGGAACTTCGTGGAGCTCTACGCGCGCTAGCCCCCGGCCCGGGCCCAGCCCCGCCCGGCCCCGTCCGCGCTCCCGCCCAGTTGTTTTCCCGGATTCTCCTGCCGACACGGAAATGCCCGGCGTGTTCAGCTTGGGTTCTAGCGGTCGACTCTTCTATGTCTGTCAAGCCGCGTTTATCGCTATTGCCGCCGCGCTGAGCGTGCGGTAGATGCGGCGGGCCAGGTAGCGTTTGATGCAACGACGAATTTCCTTGTCCGTACGACCCTCGGCGCGTCGCTTTTCCACGTACTGGCGGGTTTCGCCATCATGGGTCATCCTGACGACCGCGACCATGTGCAAGGCGCTGTTCAGGGACCGGTCACCGCCCCGGTTCAAGCGGTGGCGGACAGTGTTCCCGGAGGACGCGGGGATCGGATTTACCCCGGCCAGGGAGGCAAATGCTGCCTCGTTGCGGACTCTGCCTTCGTGCGACCACGCGGCGAGGCACTTCGCGGCGCTGATCGCCCTGAACCCCGTCTCCTCCAGCAAGGGTGCGGCATCGCTGACCTTCACCAGCTCGTCCAGCTGGTTCTCGTTGGCCGTGAGTTGCTCATCCAGCGCCAGGACGTGTTTGGCCAGCCGCACGGCCTCAGCACGGGCGATGGACAAGGCGAGCTCTTCCTCGCGGGAACGCCACTTTGAGACCTCGGTGATCTGGGCGCCTGTGAGCTTCTGGCGGGCATCGATGCCCAGGTCATTGCCCCGCACCAGGGCGTTGAGCGCGTTGACCGACCGGGTCCGGTCCTTGCTCATGGACCCCCGCGCTGTGACCAGGATCCGCACGCCCTGGCGGACCCCGTCATGAAGGCGTGGTCGGCGCAGCTTGTCCACCGGCAGGGGCAGAACGGCCATGGCGATCTGGTGGGCGTCCAGGGCATCGGACTTGCCCACGCCACGGCGCTTCTTGGCATCCATGCGCGGCGCTTCGGCGACTGGGAATCCGTGGGTTGCCACGGTGCCGGCGAGGATCGCTCCGTAGGATGCGGCTCCTTCGATGACCCAGAGGGTGTCTGCGTCGGCGTTGGTGCGGCGTGCGATCCATTTAATGGCCCGGTTGATCCCGGCTGTGGTGGTGGGGAATGACTGCGTATCCAGTAGTGCGCCGTTGGTGGCGTCGAGGATGGCGTAAACATGGTTTCGGGCGTGCGTGTCGACACCCACGACAAATGGATGGGCATGCGCGACGATAGACATGGCGGTCATTCCTACCTTCCTCTTCACGGATGTGGTCATGGCCGTCACCGGCCAGCGCCAGTCCGGGTAGAGGTCACCAAAGGAACAGCACTGTGATGGGTCACGCCCCGCAAGGGGTGGACAATCTTCTGATCAAGCTACCGAGGTGGGCCGGACAGGTGCCGGCCGGACCACCCCGATGGACGGACAAGTCGATCGAATGACACCTGGGGGTCAGTCGCAACAGGAGTCACGTCCACGGGATGGAACGGCCGATATCTATCCTGCCAGCCAGTCCCAGACCAACTACAACCAATACTCACAGTTGCAACACCCAGAATTTTTGGGAGTTGCAACGACCGTGTCGTCTTTAACGGGAGAACCTCGAACCAACAGGAAGTACGCACAGGAGCAGAAGGATGAGTTCTTCGTCGTGTTCGACCGGCTCAAGAGCACGGGGGCGGCGGCCAGGGAGCTGGGATTGAGCCCCGATACGTGCGCCGGCTGGGTGCGTAAAGCCGGACTGAAGAGCCATGGTAAACCGGGGGCGCGCCCCCACCGGGGCCGGGATGAGTACTTCCGGTTACGCAAGGCCGGCTTGAGTCGGCGGGAGGCGGCCGCAGCGGTCAGCGTGCATACCAGGACAGCGGCGGAGTGGGACCTGGGGATTCGTAAGTCAGGCGGCCGACGCATTTACGCTGATGGGCGGGTGGTCGATTACAAACGTGGTGTGACCACTATGACCTCGCCGGCCCTCGCCCCACCGACAGCGGCTCTCGAGAAACTCATCGACCCGCGATTTCTTAGCGTGCAGGAGCGGGAGATGATCCGGGACCTGAAAGCCTCGGGTTCGTCGATGCGGGCGATCGCCAGCGCGCTTGGCCGTTCGGCTTCAGCGATCAGCCGCGAGCTGGGCCGAAATGCCGATGCCCTGTTGGGCTATCTGCCCCACGGGGCGCAGCGGAAGGCCGCTGCCCGGCGGGCACGACCCAAAACCGCCAAGCTCGCTGGCGAGTCGGACCTGCGCGACTATGTGAAGGCCAAGCTGCTCATACGCTGGTCTCCGGAGCAGATCAGCCACACCCTGGTCAAAAAGTTCCCCGACCAACCGGAGATGCGTGTGAGTCCAGAGACGATTTATCAAGCCCTCTACGTCCAGGCCAGAGGCGGACTCAAACGCGAAATACAGGCCGCGCTGCGCACAGGCCGGACCCGCCGGAAACACCACCAGAGCGGGGAACAGCGCACCTCCCGGTTCGTGGATCCGATGGTCATGATCTCCGAGCGTCCACCCGAGATCGAGGACCGCGCAGTACCCGGCCATTGGGAGGGGGATCTCATCACCGGCGCCTACAACCAGTCCGCGATCGGAACCCTGGTCGAACGCACCACCCGCTACGTGATGCTCGTCCACCTGCCAAATGACCACACCGCCGAAACCGTCCGGGACGGGCTCATCAACACCATCTCTGCCCTGCCGGCACATCTGCGAGGCTCTCTGACCTGGGACCCGGGCGCGGAAATGGCCGCCCACAAGACCTTCACCCTGGCCACCGAAATGCAGGTTTACTTCTGCGACCCAGCCAGCCCCTGGCAGCGCGGTTCGAACGAGAACACCAACGGGCTGCTGCGCCAGTACTTCCCCAAAAGCACCGACCTGTCCGCCTACGGACCTGAAGACCTCGAACACGTCGCCCAGGAGCTCAACGGCCGCCCACGCAAAACGCTCGGCTGGGATACCCCAGCCGAGCGTCTACGTGATTTACTACTAACCACCTAACCACCAGGTGTTGCAACGACCCCTAGAAACCGCCCAGTGAACACGCCGGGCATTTCTGTCAGCAACCGGGCTGGAGCGTCAGCCCCGGCCGGGGAAGGAGCGTCAGGCTACGTTGTTGGTGTAGTCCAGGTCGCGGGTTTCCTTGCTGACGAACAGTGCGATCAGCGTCAGCACGGACATGGAGGCGAGGTACACGCCGACCAGGACGGGGCTGCCCTTCGCCATTTCCCAAAGCCAGACGGCGATGAACGGGGCAACGGCCGCACCGAGGATGCTGGAGAAGTTGTAGCTGATGGCGGAGCCGGTATACCGGACGTTCGTCGGGAACAGCTCCGGCAGCAGCGCACCCATGGGCCCGAAGGTCAGCCCCATCAGGGAGAAGCCGATGATCAGCAGGGCCATCGTGCCCACGAAGCCGGCGCTGAACAGCGGGACAAAGAGCAGGCCGAAGCCGAAAATACCGAGGGTCACGGCGATCAGCATCTTGCGGCGGCCGTACTTCTCCGCCAGCGGGCCGGAGACCAGGGTGAAGATACCGAAGAACACAACACCGGCAATCAGCATCCAGAGGAAGTCGTTGCGGGTGTAGCCCAAGCCGGGGACGAACGCGGCCGCGGCCGCCTCGGTCATCGGCTTGCCGGCCTTCTCGGCGGCAGCCTTGGCTGCGTCCAGGGTGGCGGCGCGGGTGCCGTAGGTCAGCGTGAACGTTGTCATCAGGTAGAACAGCACGTAGGTGGCAAGCATGATGAACGTGCCCAGGATCAGCTGGCGCCAGCTGGTCTTGAAGACCCGGGCCAGCGGCAGCTTGGCGACCTCGTTGGATTCCAGGACCTTGGTGAAGGCCGGGGTCTCGATCAGTTTGAGCCGGACGTAGAGGCCGATGATGACCATCACGGCGCTGAGCAGGAACGGCACACGCCAGCCCCACTCCATAAAGGCGTCCGGCGTCAGGGTGTAGCTGAAGACCAGGAAGATCACGTTGGCGATGATGAAGCCGATCGGGGCACCCAGCTGCGGGAACGTGCCGTAGATGGCACGTTTGTTCGCCGGGGCGTTTTCGGTGGCGAGCAGGGCCGCGCCGCTCCATTCGCCGCCGAGCGCAAGGCCCTGGGCGAAGCGCATCACAACCAGCAGCGCCGGGGCCCAGAAGGTCCAGCCCGGGACAAGGGCCGTCGGAAGGCAGCCGATCAGGAAGGTGGCAATACCCATGGTCAGCAGCGATGCGACCAGGGTGCCCTTGCGGCCGAACTTGTCACCGAAGTGGCCAAAGACAATGGAGCCGAGCGGCCGGGCGATGAACGCGACGCCGAACACCGCGAAGGATGCCAGGAGCTGTGTGGTCTCGTTCTGGTTCGGGAAGAAGAGTTTCGGGAAGACAAGCACAGCGGCCGTGGCGTACACGTAGAAGTCGTAGAACTCAACGGTGGTGCCAATCAGGCTGGCGACGATGACGCGGCCGCGCGAGTTCACTGGTTTGGCGGACCCATGCTCCGTGGAGGTGGCAGTGGATGACATGTAGTAGCGCTTTCATGAAGACCGGACCAGTGCTGTAAAAGCCGCCCGGAAGAGGATACGTATGCTTACATAATAGGATCTGGCGTCCAATCGATGGACAGAAGTTCCACTATTTGGACATCGTGATTTGTCTCACGTGGTGGTCATCACACTACGCCAACCTTCGCCCCTCACGCCGCCACTAACGCGCCGATAGGCAAACGTCACAGCACGTTAACAAACGGCGAGGGTCCCGGAAACGCGGCTTCCCTACTTTGGAAGGACAACATCCCCAAAGGAGGTCCCCGTGACTGCTGAACGAACTGCGAGCGCCGATGCCGGCGTTTCCCCCGGCACTTCCCCCCGCCTCGACGCCGGCACCACCCTCGGCGGTTCCGCCCTCGAATTCCGTCCCGGGCGCTGGATCGCCAACTGGGATGCCGAGAACAAGGAACAGTGGGAGTCCCAGGGACGCTCCATCGCCCGCCGCAACCTGAACTGGTCCATCTTCGCCGAGTTCCTGGGCTTCGTGGTGTGGCAGCTGTGGTCGATTGTGGTCGTCCAGCTGCCTGCGGCCGGCTTCACCTTCACCACGTCGGAAATCTTCTGGCTGATCTCCATGCCCAGCCTCGTGGGCGCTACCCTCCGGATCCCCTATACCTTTATGGTCCCCCGCTTCGGCGGCCGGAACTGGACCATCGTCTCGGCCCTGCTCCTGCTGATCCCCTCGATCGGCCTGGCCATGTGCGTCGCCAACCCGGAGACCCCGTTCGGGACCATGCTGTTCGTCGCGGCGCTGGCCGGCTTCGGCGGCGGCAACTTCGCCAGCTCCATGGCCAACATCACCTTCTTCTACCCGGCCCGCGAGAAGGGCTGGGCGCTGGGACTGAACGCCGCCGGCGGGAACCTCGGCGCCGCCGTCGCACAGCTTGCCGTACCGATTGCCATCACCCTGCTGGCAGCCGGCACCGTCAACCTGCCGGTCGCCGGACTCATGTGGGTCCCGCTGATCCTGCTCGCCGCGTTCGGCGCCTGGAAGTACATGGACAACCTCACCAGCGCCAAGGGCGACGTCGCGGGTTCACTCGCCGCGCTCAAGGAACGGCACCTGTGGATCATGGCGCTGCTGTACATCGGAACCTTCGGCTCGTTCATCGGTTTCGCCGGCGTGTTCCCCAAGCTCATCAAGGACTACTTCCCGGCGTTCTCCTCGATCGGCGTCGGCACCGTTGCCCTGTCCCTGGCCTTCCTGGGCCCGCTGGTCGGCTCGCTGGCCCGCCCCTACGGCGGACGCATGGCGGACCGCATGGGTGGCGCCCGGATGACCGTCGCCGCGTTCGCCGCGATGGCCGTCATCACCCTGACGATGATCTGGACGCTGCCGCTGAAGAACTTCTGGTTCTTCCTGGTCCTGTTCCTGTTCCTGTTCACCGCCAGCGGCTTCGGGAACGGCGCCACCTACCGGATGATCCCGGTCATCTTCGCCACCTCCAGCCGGGCAGCACGGGCCGGCGCCAGCACGGTGACCACCCAGCGCCTCGCGTCCTCGGCCCTCGGCCTCATCTCGGCCATCGGCGCCTACGGCGGGTTCGTCATCCCGCAGGTCCTCAACGCCTCCAACACCGCCAGCGGCTCCTACACCCCCGCGTTCTACGGCTTCGTGGGGGCCTATGTCCTGATGCTGGCCGTGTGCTGGTTCTGCTACATCCGCAACGCCAACCGAAACGCGATGGGACACGTCTAACATGACCACCGGCGCCGACACGCACTGCCCCTACTGCGCCCTGCAGTGCGCCATGACGCTCACCGCCCCAGCGGTCCTGACCCCGGCTACCCAGCCGGGGTCAGACCCCGTGCCGGAGCAGCCGGCCGCCCTCCCCGACGCGCCGCTCGACGCGCCCCTCAATGTGACGGGCCGCGACTTCCCCACCAACCGCGGCGGACTCTGCCGCAAGGGCTGGACGTCGGCGTCGCTGCTGAACCACCCCGGACGCGTCACCGAACCGCTGCTCAAAGGCGCCGACGGCGTCCACCGTCCGGTCAGCTGGGACACAGCCCTGGAACTCATCACCACCGCCGTCAAGAACACCCGCACCCGCTACGGGGCAGACGCCATCGGAGTCTTCGGCGGCGGCGGGCTCACCAACGAGAAGGCATACCAGCTGGGCAAGTTCGCCCGCCTGGCCCTGGGCACCTCGCGGATCGACTACAACGGCCGGTTCTGCATGTCCTCCGCCGCGGCCGCCGGGATGCGCGCCTTCGGCCTGGACCGCGGCCTCCCGTTCCCGCTGGCGGACCTCGATTCCGCCAGCACCATCCTGATGCTCGGATCCAACGTCGCCGAGACCATGCCGCCGTTCGTCCAGCACCTGCAGGGGGCCCGCGACGCCGGCGGCCTGATCGTCGTCGACCCCCGCCGCTCGGCCACCGCGGCGTTCACCTCCGACGGCGGCGGCCTGCACCTGCAGCCGCTGCCCGGCACCGACCTCGCCCTGCTGCTGGGCCTGGCCCACGTCGTGATCCACGAGGGCCTCGCCGACGCCGGCTATATTTCGTCCCGCACAAACGGCTACGACGCCCTGGCCCGGAGCGTCGCCTCCTACTGGCCCGAACGCGTCCAGTCCCTCACCGGCGTCCCGGCCGGCCTGATCCGCGACACCGCCCGCCGGCTCGCCGACGGCGCACGCCGGGGCGGCAGCTACATCCTCACCGGCCGGGGCGTGGAACAGCACGTCGACGGCACGGATACCGCCACCGCCGCCATCAACCTCTCGCTGCTGCTGGGCCTGCCCGGCTCCGCGCGCAGCGGCTACGGCACGCTCACGGGCCAGGGTAACGGCCAGGGCGGACGCGAACACGGCCAGAAGGCGGACCAGCTCCCCGGCTACCGCAAGATCACCGACCCCGCAGCCCGCGCCCACGTGGCTGCCGTGTGGGGCGTTCCTGAATCGCTGATCCCCGGACCCGGCCTCCCCGCCGTCGAACTTCTCAAGTCCCTGGGACAGCCCGACGGCGTCCGTTGCCTCTTCGTGCACGGCGCCAACGTTGCCGTTTCCGCGCCGGACGCCAACGCCGTGATCGCCGGCCTGCGGAGCCTGGACTTCCTGGTGGTCTGCGACTTCTTCCTCTCCGAGACCGCCGCGGAGGCGGACCTGGTCCTGCCGGTCACCCAGTGGGCCGAGGAGGAAGGCACCCTGACCAACCTTGAAGGACGGGTGCTCCGCCGCCGCCGGGCCATCGCTCCCCCGCCCGGGGTGCGCAGCGAGTTGTGGATCATGAGCCGGCTGGCCGAGGCCCTGGACGCGCCGTCCACTTTCAGCGAGGATCCGGAAACCGTCTTCGGGGATCTCCGGCTCGCCTCCTCCGGCGGCCTGGCCGACTACTCCGGGATCGACTACGCCATGCTGGACCGCGGCGAGGCCGCCTACTGGCCCTACCCCGCCGGCAGCACCGGAACGCCGCGGTTGTTCCTCGATTCCTTTGCCCACCCGGACGGGCGGGCGGTGTTCACCCCGGTGACGCCCCGCCGTCGTGCTGTTTCTTCGGCTTCCGCCGGCGTTGCGGCTGTGGCGGACCGGGCCGGCACACCGATGACCCTGATCACCGGCCGGCTAATGGAGCATTACCAGTCCGGCGCGCAGACCCGGCGGGTGGCCGCACTGGCCGAGGCCCAGCCGGAAGCACGGTTGCAGATCCATCCGGCGGCCGCCGCCGCGCAGGGCATCGCAGAGGGCGACGTCGTCTCCATTACCAACGGGCGCGGCGAGGTGTCCTGCCGCGCCGCGCTGAGCACGGAGATCCGGCCCGAAACGGTGTTCCTGCCTTTCCACTTCCCGGAGCTGGAAAGTGCCAACCGCCTCACGGAGGCGGCCACGGACCCGATCTCCGGGATGCCGGAATTCAAATTCAGCCACGTCTGGGTCCGGCCCGGCGCTGCCAGTCTCCGTGCCACTGAACTGCAGAAGGAAGGTGCGTCATGACTGAGCGCATTGTTGTTGTGGGCTTCGGGCCGGTGGCCGCGCGGCTGGTCGATGAGCTGCTGCCGGCGGTCCGCAGCGGGCTGGCGCACCTGACGGTGATCGGCGAGGAGGCGGAAGCCGCGTACAACCGCGTGCTGGTGGCGGACCTCGGCGTCGGCCGGACCACGGCGTCGGCTCTGGCGCTCTCCGATGCCGCCGCGCTGATTGCCGACGGCGTCGACGTCCGGCTGGGCGTCCGGGTCCGCCGCGTGGACCGCGCCCGGCAGCAGCTGGTCCTCAGCGACAGCACCTCCGCCGGCTACGACCGGCTCGTCTTCGCCACCGGCTCCCGCCCGGTGATCCCCAACCTCACCGGGATCAACCCGGACCCCGCCGCCCCGGTGCTGCCGCCGGGCGTCACCGCGCTCCGGGATCTGCGCGATGCCTCAGTACTTCGGGCAGCAGTGGCCGGCGGCAAGCGCGTGGTGGTCCTCGGCGGCGGCGTGCTGGGCCTGGAGACGGCCCTCGCCGCGGCCGAGGAAGGCGCCACGGTCACCGTGGTGCACAACGGCCCGCATCCGCTGGGCCGGAACATCGACCGCGGCGGCGGGGCGGTGCTTGCGGCGGCGCTGCGGAACTGCGGCGTGCGCATGGCCGGCAACGCCCGCTCCACGGGGGTCGAGCACAACGCACCCGACGGCGACTTCTCGGCGCTGCTGCTCGATGACGGGTCCGCGATCGATGGCGACCTCCTGGTGCTCTCCTGCGGCGTCCGGCCGCGGACCGAGCTCGCGGAGGGCTGCGGGCTCTCCACCGGCGCCGGAATTCTGGTGGACCACAAGCTCCGGGCGCACCACGAGCCGCACATCTTTGCGATCGGCGACTGCGCCGAGGTCCGGTGCCCCGATCAGGAATGCCATGAGTGCCGCACCGCGCATGGTCCGTCCGGGCTGGTGGGCCCGGGCTGGAGGCAGGCCGAATGGCTCGCCGAGTACCTGACACTGCTGGCATCGGGGGCCCCGGAGGCGGAGCTCCTGCTTCCCTTGCCGGCCGAACTGCCGGGCGTCATTGTCCTCAAGGCCCACGGCCTGACCATGGCCGTCGCCGGGGATGTTTCCGCGGATCCCTGGGATGAGGAAGCCCTGTGTGCGGGGGCCGCGGACGGCCGCCCGAGGCTGCAGATCGCACAGTGGGCGGACCCCGAGCATGGCCGCTACGTGAAGATGACGACCCGCGCCGGGGTGCTCGAAGGCCTCGTGGCGGTGGGCATGCCCCGCACCGCAGCGGAACTGGTGCAGCTGTTCGAGCGGGGCGCCGAACTCCCCGCGGACCGGTCGCTCCTGCTGCGCCTTGACGGACCGGACCAGACGGCAGCTACCGGCGCGGCCGACCCCGAGCGGACCGTGTGCCGGTGCGCCGGGGTCAGCGGCACCAAGATTGCTGCTGCGGTGACCGACGGCTGCGGGACGGTGGCCGAGGTGTCAGGCGCCACCCGCGCCGGGACAGGCTGCGGCGGCTGCCATGACGACATCAAGGGGATCATCGAAAAGCACTTTCAGGGGGCGGTTGCCTGACACGGGTTCGGCGAGGTCCTAGCCCCAGTCGCCTCTACCGCCGTCTCCTCCTGCGCCGAACCCCGCGGCCCACCTGTGGAATCCGCTTTCGCTGTAGGGCCCGAGTCGCCCGATCCTCGGGGCCATGGCGCCGAACAGCATCACTCCGGCTGCCTCCGGGTCACCGCCGGAAGCGGTAAAAAGAGCCCGACGCCGGCGGCCGACGAGCCAGATGATTCCCAGGAATAGGGAGAACGACAGCCCCACCCCGCCAGCCATCGCGGCCGCCGTCGCGGACTCGTTCGCCTTGAAGCCGTTGATCAGCATCACACCAAACAGCAGCCCCAAAGGAATGGCAAAGACCAGCCTGCGCACCAGCGCCCAGCGGAGACGTGAAACTGGAACCGGGAGCTTCGTTGTGGCTGTGGTTTCGGCGGGCAGGCCCGTCCCGGCGGCGCGGTGATCTGAAGAGTGCAAGTTCTTCCCCCAAAGAAGTGAGACCGTAGTGACTCTGATCGAATCCTAGGCGATTTCGGCCGCGTCGATGGTCCTTCAATGCTGCCTGGTTGTCCAGGCCAGGCCGAGACTCCGATGCAAAAGGCCCCGGAACCGTTTGGGTCCGGGGCCTTGTAGGGCCGGGCTACTTGTTCTTGTTGGTCCTGCCCTCGTTCTCAGCCTTCGAGGCCGGGGATGCCTTGACGGCCGGGCCCGCGCCGTATGTTGGCGTTGCCGGTGTGGCGGCGTTGGAGCTGCGGTGCTCTGCCGCATTTGCCTGGCCGGCGGCGCGCTTGGCGGCGGCGTTCTCGTGAGTCCATGCGGAGTTGCCTCTCGGCTCTTCCGAAGCCGACTCTTCAGGCTCCGCATCTTCCGACTCCGACTCTTCCGGAGCTGGCTCGACCGTTGCCGGCTCGACCGGAGCCTGCTCAACCGGTGCGGGCTCAACCGGAGCCTGCTCAACCGGTGCGGGCTCAACCGGTGCGGGCTCAACCGGAGCAGGCTCTACCGGATCGGTGGTCGCGGCCGGGACCTCGGACACCACGGAGGCGGGCTCCGTCACTTCAGCAGTGGCGGCCATGGCTGCGCCGCCGCCGGCAACGGCGACGACTGAAGCTACCGCGACAGCTTTGGTGGTGGTGCCCAGGGCACCGAAAAAGGAGAAGATTCCTGACATGAAAGGCCTTTCGGGAAAAGGGACGTGCGTTGATCCGGAGGCCACCCCAAACAGCCGGCCGGGCGTCACGTTACGCGACAGAAACGGGTCTCGGCGGGCAGGTG
Source organism: Pseudarthrobacter sp. ATCC 49987 (assembly GCF_009928425.1). Taxonomy (NCBI): domain Bacteria; kingdom Bacillati; phylum Actinomycetota; class Actinomycetes; order Micrococcales; family Micrococcaceae; genus Pseudarthrobacter; species Pseudarthrobacter sp. ATCC 49987. The sequence continues at coordinate 2,550,602 of NZ_JAABNS010000001.1, forward strand.
GGCCGATCCTGCGGAATTGCTGATCAGAAACTTCCCCGGCGGACACAAAGCCCCCGGACCAGGTGATTCGGGGGCTTAGCGGCCGCCAATCCCTAGGTAACTAAAAGGCGAAGGGGACCACTCTTTGAAGTGCTCCCCGAAAGATGGATTCGAAATTGAGAATCTGATTTTCGGACGTGCAGGTCAAAGAGTGGTCCCCTTTATTTGCATACCGCCAGAAGTCTCTTACTTATCGCAGGCAATTCCGTCGCGATCGCGGTCCAGAGCCGTGTGATACCCCGGCGCATCCGCGCGGATGGGGCTGCTCCCGCTGCCTTGGCTTCGGTGCAGTTTCCGTAGTAAACGTCCGTCGGAGCTGCCGGCGCCACAGAAGCAGCTGGAACGTTCTTGGCAGCCTGCAGAGCTGCCAGCTGATCAGCTCCTCAAGTCGGGCAACCCGAAAACCTGTCACGCACAGTTCAGGAATTCAGCTTCAGTCTTCTGCGGCGGCGGCACGAGGGTGATGATTGGACTAACGACCTCCGCTTGCCCTCGATTCGATCGGAGAAGATCTCATGCTCAAGACGTTGTGCAAGCCGAACATTCAACACGATTGGCATACTGAACACACAGACGATGGCGCCCTAATATAGGCGCTGCAAACGTTGCGGCAAAGACGACGACCGCGGAGGGGCGGCACTGGTGGCGCCGGCGCCTGGGCCGGTCCGGCTGGGATGGGCTAGGGTGTCGCCGCACCGCGAGACGCTCCAACTCCCCTGTGTTGTCGCCAACATTTGCCCAGTTGGACAAATACACATCCCTCCACCAGCCAAACGGGCCTTTCTCCCCTTGGCCGGCCCCCTCGACCGGCGTGTACTGAACCCAGGACCCGTACATCCGCAGGAGGCACCCCATGAACGTCCCCATCATTCTGGCGCTCGGCGCGATCGTGGTGGTCGCCGTCGTACTGGGTGTTGTCTTCGCGAGGGAGAAGGATCCGCAGCGACGGGCCGCGGCGCTGAAACGGACCGGGGCCGCAATTATGGCGGTGTTCACGGTCCTCGGGGGTGTCTTCATTGGCGGCTATGCCCTGCAGGATCCGGGCGGGAATGCCGGGCTGCTGATGACACTCGCCTGGGTGCTGCCGATGCTGATCCTTGCGGTCGCGGCCTGGTTCTGGCCGGCGGTGACCGCTCCCCTGCTGCTCGCCCTCGCGTCCGCCTTTATCGCGGCCTGCGTGTGGCTCGCCTTCGACCCCGCAGCCCTGCGGGCATTCATCAGCGACAACGGACCCGTGATAGCCGTCAGCGTCATCGCCCTGTCGTTCCCGTCTGCCGTACTCGGTCTGAAGCGGACCGCACTGGCCGGCTGGCTGCTCGTGGCCCTGGGCGTGTTGCCGCTCCTGATCACGCTCATCAGCAGGTCGGGCCCGATCGCATCGCTCACCGCGGCAAGCGTGGTCCCCTTGATCGCAGGAATCGCCTATCTCGTCTCCGCCCGGATGGCACACGGAAGCACCACCGCCGGGAACCAGCGGGCTGCGGCAGCGTAGCGGGACGGGCGCAAGGTCTGTTCTGGCCGGGACCCAGCCGTTAGTCTTCGCACATGGCGAACCCACAGAGTAGCTGGAGCCACCGGCTCTTAGCCGTCAGCGTTGCGGTTTTGACCATGGTGGTTGTTGCGGCCGTGGGCGTCTGGATATTCCAGCCAGGCTTGTTCGGGACGCTCACCGGCGCGGCCAGCGCGCAGACGCCGTCGGTTTCGGGCGACAAACCGCCTTCCACCGCGGCGGTTCCCTCGCCCGTGGTGACGACGCCGACACCCAGCCCGACGCCGACGCCGACGCCGACGACCACCCCAACGCCGACTCCCAACCCGGCGCTTCTGCTGGATGAACTCCAGACCGCGGAGATCATCACCAATGGGTTCTGGACGCGCCATTGGGGCGACTATTTCCCGGGCACGTACAGTCCGCCCAAAGTCCTCGGGCTGTACGACGGAAACTCCGCGAGCGTTCCCTTGTGCGGGCAAACCCCGCTTTCGGCCGACAATGCCTTCTACTGTCCACAGGCAGACTTCGTCGCATGGGACAAAGGACTTATGGAGAAGGGCTACGCCAACGGTGACACGTGGCCCTATCTGGTCATCGCGCACGAGTGGGGGCATGCCATCCAGGACCGGCTCGGCGACTCGCTGACCGAGAAGGCCGACGAGTTGCAGGCAGATTGCCTGGCGGGCGCTGCCCTGTTCGGTGCTGCAGCGGACGGGGAACTCATCCTGGAAACAGGCGACCAGAAGGAGTTGGCCGCGGGCCTCAATGTGCTGGGCGACGAAACACCGTGGACGTCCAGCGCGGATCACGGCGACTCGTTTGAACGCATCCGGTCTTTTGACGAGGGCCGCCTCCATGGCATTGCCCGTTGCGTCCCGGGAATGAAGTTCGGCGGCTGGACCGGCGCGCTCGTCTACCGGAGCGGGATTGAAGTTTCCGTTAGCCCGCTGGGATACGAAAACGTTGAAGGGCCGTTGCCCTCCACCGCTACACCAACCCCAACCTGGACCACGACGCCGGCACCCGGCAGCACGGTCCGCGTGGCTGCGGTCTTCGAGATCACAGTGAAGAACGGCAGCGCGGCGGCATTCGATGCCACCGGAATGGGCAACCCGATCGTCCGCTATGGCGAACGCGGCCTGCTCGCAGAGACCGTGCCGGCCGCCGCGACCAGCACGCCGGCGGCATCGTTGGGGATCCTGCAACCGGGCCAGACCAAGAGGATCAAAGTCAGCGCCATCATTCCCGCCGGCCAACTGACAGTCCGGGTGGCGGTCCCCGGACCCAACCCGGCGGTGGATTGGGCGGCTTCCTTCGAAGGGGAACTGCCGCCCCGGTGACACAACCGCCGGACACCGCCGCGTAACGCGAATCGGGCAGGGCACGGATCGCGGGTAGCATCGGGGCCATGAGCGCCGACGACGACGACATCACCGAAGAACTCCTGGCCGACGCCAACAAGCTGACCGGGCTGAGCCTCGAACTGCTCGGCCTCGACCCCCACCCGGATGACATGACCCCGGAGCAGCAGCTCCAGTTCGATCCGGAAGAACTGGACGAAATGGCCGCCGTCCCGCCGGAGGACCGGCAGAAAGCTGTGCGCCACACGCGCCTGCTGGCAGGCCTGCTGTGGAACTCGTCGAGCATCCTCATCGACCAGCTCTTTCGCGATCTGGGCACCCTCAACAAACTGGAGTCCCTCACCCCGTCCGACATCGCCGGGACCTCGGTGCTGTCCTCACTGCCGCCGCAGTTCGCGTCCAGCTACGACTCGAAATTCACCCAGAAGTTCATCGTCGTCGCCGCCGACGTCACGGCGTCCCTGGCCCGCGGCTGGACCGCCCCCGGATGCCTCGCCGCCGAACTCGCGGTCCGCTGCCTGCTCGACCAGGCGGAAATCACCGAGGACATCTACGAACTTGACCTCCCGGAGGACTGGCGGGCCCAGGTTGAGGAAGTCCTGCTGGAGGACGCGGACAGTGAAGCGCTGTATTCAGACAGCCTCGACGTCCTGGAGGACGATGCCGACAGGCTGGGCTTCGAATACTGGTTCAAGCCGTACAACGCATGGGACACGGTTCCTCCCTACGCCTGCTCCTAACCCGCCCGCTCTTAACGCGACGGGGCAGCAAGTCCCGCCCGGAAATCCTCCGTGAAGCGCTGCACGCCGTCCCACTCGGTGTAGACGTAGTCGCGGGACGTGTCCGTGTCGAGGGAGCCCTTGTCGGAGGCGATCTTCTTCATGACGCGCTTTTTGATGAACCCGTAGTGGGTGTAGAGCAGCGCGCCGGCGAACAACCCGACATGCGCGGGCCGCCACCCCGTTTCCTCCTCGAATTTCGCCACGTAGCCCTCGGCGTTCTCCTCGTCTCCGTGTGCGGCCAGGCTGACCGAAACCAGGGCCGACGGGAGCCGCTGAGCTCTCCACGGTTCTTCTTCACAAAGTCCGTGACATGTCCCTCATGCTTGCCCATATGCACCGACGCGGCCACGATGACGCCGTCGAAGCCGCCCGGAAAGGTGTCCCCGGAGTGCTTGAGGTCCACGGCGTCTGCCTGGTGCCCGTGGGCCCGGATCAGCTCGGCGATGTACTCCGCGATCTGGGCTGTCTGTCCTTCAACGCTCCCGAACGGGATATAGATCCTGGCCATGTTCCACTGTGTCCCCGCGGCGCCGGCAACAGGTAGGGCCGAACGTCCCCGCCGTCTCGAAAGCGCACCGCACCCTTGACGGCGGCGGCCCGGCGGCATGTGATAGATGAAGACCCGGCCCGGTTCACAGCCGGCCGGCGGTGCGGCATGACGTATACCCACGAAAGGACAGGACATGTCCCTGCTCGATTCCTCCCTCTGGGAGGGCAAGATCTACCTCAACGGCTGGCGCCCGGGCGGCGGCGGGACAGCCGACGCCGTCGAACCTGCCACCGGCGGGACGCTGGGCAGCTATGGCCTGGCGTCCGTGGCGGACGTCCGTGAAGCCGCGACGACGGCGGCGGCCGCCCAGAAGGACTGGGCGAAACTGAACCCCGAGGACCGCGCCGCCGTACTGCGCCGCGCCGGGCTGCTCTGGGAGGAGCATGCGGCCGAGATCCAGGACTGGATCGTGCGCGAGTCCGGCGGCATTCCGCCCAAGGCGGGGCTGGAAACGCACATCGCCGCCAACGAATGCTACGACGCCTCGGCGCTGCCCTCCCTCCCCGCCGGGGACGTGCTCACCTCAAACGAGAACCGCTGGTCCTTCGCGCGCCGACGTCCGGTCGGCGTCGTGTCCGTGATTGCGCCGTTCAACTTCCCGCTGATCCTCTCGATCCGCGCCGTCGCCCCAGCTCTGGCTCTCGGCAACGCCGTGCTGCTCAAGCCGGACCCCCGGACCGCGGTCTGCGGCGGGGTCACCCTGGTGCGGATCTTCGAGGAAGCCGGACTCCCGCCCGGACTCCTGTCACTGCTGCCGGGCGGGGCCGACATCGGCGCCGCCGTCGTCGAGGCACCCGAGGTCAGGGTCATCGCCTTCACCGGCTCGACGGCGGCCGGTCGGAAGATTGGCGAGACGGCCGGGCGGCTGCTCAAGCGCGCGCACCTGGAACTCGGCGGGAACAACGCGCTCATCGTGCTGCCGGGCGCAGACCTGCCGAAGGCCGCCTCCGCGGCGGCCTTCGGGTCCTTTATGCACCAGGGCCAGATCTGCATGGCCGCCGGGCGCCACATCGTCCACGAGGACATCTACGACGACTATGTCAGCGCCCTCGCGGAGAAGGCCGCGCATCTTCCGGTCGGCGATCCGAAGAGCGGGACCGTGGCCTTGGGCCCCATCATCGACGAGAAGCAGTTGCACCGGGTCGATTCGATCGTCCAGGATGCGGTGCAGGGCGGGGCACGGCTGGCCGCCGGCGGCACACACGACGGCAGGTTCTACCAGCCCACCGTCCTCGCCGACCTGGACGTGGCCAGCCCGGCGTGGAAGGACGAGATCTTCGGCCCCGTGGCGCCGGTCATGAAGTTCTCCACCGTGGAGGAAGCCGTGGCACTGGCCAACGGCAACGAGTACGGCCTCTCCATCGGCATCCTGGGCGACGTCGGCATGGCGATGACCATCGCCGACCAGCTCGACTCCGGCAAGGTCCACATCAACGAACAGACGGTGTCCGACGAGGCGAACTCACCGTTCGGCGGGATGAAGAGCTCGGGCAACGGCTCCCGGATCGGCGGACACCACGCCAACATGGAATCCTTCACCGAAATCCAATGGCTCACCGTCCGGCCGGACATCGCCCCGTACCCGTTCTAGCGCCGGACCCGTCTGATCGGAGACGTCAAAGGACCCGGCGGCAGCTGCCGCCGGGTCCTTTTGTGTCTCCGTTAGACCGGAGGCTACATGTGCACGTGCAGGCGCCGGGCCGCTTCGGAGATCGAACCGCTCAGTGATGGGTACACCGTAAAGGTGCTGGCGACGTCGTCCACGTGCAGTTTCTGGGTGACCGCAAGGGAGATCGCGAAGATCAGCTCGGAGGCGTTCGGACCCACCACGACGCCGCCGATCACGGTGCCGGAGCCCTTGCGGGCGAAGATCTTGATGAAGCCGTCGCGGTGGTTGCGCATCTTGGCGCGGGCGTTGCTGCGCAGCGAGAGCTTCACGATGTCGGCCTGGTACTTGCCGGACTCGATCTCGGCCTCGGAGACGCCCACATTCGCAATCTCGGGCGAGGTGAAGATATTGGACGCGACCTGGTGCAGCTTGAGCGGCATCACACTGTCGCCTAGGAAGTGGGCGATCGCGATCCGGCCCTGCATCGCGGCCACGGAAGCGAGCGCCAGCACGCCGGTGCAGTCGCCGGCGGCGTAGATGTTCGGCGCGGTGGTGCGGGAGACGCCGTCGACCTTGATGTGGCCGCTCTCAGTGAGCGCCACACCGGCCTCCTCGAGGCCGATCCCGGCGGTGTTCGGGATGGAGCCGACGGCGACCAGGCAGTGGCTGCCGGTGACGTTGGACCCGTCGCCGAGGGTGACGATGACGCCGTCCTCGGTGCGCTCGACGGTCTCGGCGCGGGCGCGGGAGAGCACCTTCACGCCCCGGCGTTCGAAGACGCCCTCCAGGACCTCGGCGGCGTCGGTGTCCGAGCCGGGGAGCACCCGGTCGCGGCTGGAAATCAGGGTGACCCGGGACCCGAGGCCGTTGTAGGCGGAGGCGAACTCGGCGCCGGTCACGCCGGAGCCGACCACGATCAGGTCCTCGGGGAGTTCGTCCATGTTGTAGATCTGCGCCCAGTTCAGGATCCGGACGCCGTCCGGGCGGGCGGTGGGCAGCTCGCGCGGGTGGGCGCCGACGGCCAGCAGGATCGCGTCCGCCTCAATGATTTCCGTGCCGTCGGCGGTGAGGACCTCGATGGTGTGGCTGTCCAGCATCCTGCCGGAGCCGAGCATGATCCGGACGCCCTGGTTCTCCAGGCCCTTCTGGATGTCGGCGGACTGCTGCCGGGCCAGGCGCAGCAGGCGGTCGTTGATGTGCTTGAGGTCAGCGCGCATCGTCGGGGTACAGTCGCCGCCGTCGAGGTCGAACTTGACGCCGAGCTCGCCGGCCTCGCTGACGCGGGTCATCAGGTCCGCCGTCGCAATGAGCGTCTTGGACGGCACGACGTCGGTCAGCACCGCGGAGCCGCCGAGCCCCGCCCGTTCGATGATGGTGACCTTCGCGCCAAGGGAGGCGGCGACCATGGCAGCTTCGTAGCCGCCGGGCCCTCCGCCCAGGATTGCGATGCGGGGTGAGCTGAAATCGGGATGCGTAGTCACAATCAGCCATTGTCCACCATTTGGACCGGCACCACCAAGAATCCGGGTCCTCACCACACCCGGCACCACACAGCCCCCAGTGCTGGGCAGCACGCCGCAGGCAGGATAACTTGTACCGGTGAGTACAACAGAATTCCTGAACACGGACCCCTTCGACGCCGCCCGCGCCGCCGCCGACTACATCGCCGAAGAGACCGGCATCGACGCGCACGACGTCGCGCTGGTGCTCGGCTCGGGCTGGGCCGACGCCGCCGAACTGATCGGCGAAACCACCGCCACCCTCTCCGCGGACGAGGTCCCCGGCTTCTCCTCCCCGTCGGTGGTGGGCCACGTCGGCACGATCCGCTCCGTGCTGACCAAGGAGGGCAAACGCGCCCTGGTCCTGGGCGCCCGCACCCATTACTACGAAGGCAAAGGCGTCCGCGCCGTCGTCCACGGGGTCCGCACCGCCGCGGCGGCCGGCTGCAAGACCCTCGTCCTGACCAACGGGTGCGGTGGCCTCAACGAGGACTGGACTCCCGGCACCCCCGTGCTGATCAGCGACCACATCAACCTCACCGCCACCTCACCGCTCGAGGGCGCCACCTTCGTGGACCTCACCGACCTGTACTCCTCGCGGATCCGCGGCCTGGCCCGCGAAGTCGACCCCACACTGGACGAAGGCATCTACGCCCAGTTCACCGGCCCGCACTACGAAACCCCTGCGGAGGTGCAGTACGCCAAGCGGATCGGCGCGTCCCTGGTGGGCATGTCCACCGCGCTCGAGGCCATCGCCGGCCGCCACGCGGGCATGGAGGTCTTCGGCATTTCGCTCGTGACCAACCTCGCCGCCGGCATCAGCCCGGTGCCGCTGAGCCACGAGGAAGTCCTCGAAGCCGGGCAGGCCGCCGGACCGCGCATCTCCAAACTGCTCGCCGGGATCATCGCCAAGCTCTAAGGGATCAGCTCCGGTCTTTAGCTCCCCGGAGCAAGGTAGCGCACCGCCTTCGCCCTGTCCTGGGGGTACCGCCGCTCCATCGAGTCTGCAATCCCGGCGATGGTCTGCCGGGCCAGCGCCTGCCGCCAGGCGAGTTCGGCCTGGCGCATCGTCTGGGAGATCAGGCAGGTCCGGACGAAGTTGTGCTCCGTGTCGGCATCGGGAACGTTGCCCAGGATGCCTTCGCAGCGGAACACCGGTTCGGGCCCTTCCAGGGCCAGGACAATGTCCAGGACGGTGACGTTTTCCGGCCTGCGCGCCAGGTGGAACCCGCCGCGGGGGCCGGAGACAGAGCCGAGGATCCCGGCGCGGACCAGCGCCTGGAGCTGCTTGTTGAGGTAGGCGCCCGGGAGTTTGTAGTACTCCGCGAGCCGGGCACTGTTGACCGCCTCGCCGGCCGGTGTCCACGCCATGTTGACGCAGCTGTGCACGGCCCACTCCACCCCACGGCCCATCTTCATATTCCAGACGCTACGTGTCCGGAAAAATGGCTGTCAAGGTCTGGCGGGCAAGACGGTTGTGACCGATCTGTACGGCGGACTCTCGCTTGTCGGGGAGGCATCCGCGGCGATTGGCACTAGTTTGGTTCCTATGACGTCTTCTGATGCCGACCTCACCCGCCTGCTGAGCGACGCCCGGACCTGGGCCGCCCAGGACCCGGATCCCGCCACCGCCGCCGCACTGACCGAGCTGGTCCGGCTCGCTGACGACGGCGCCGCCTCGGCCCGTCAGGAGCTCGCCGACAGTTTCAACGGCACCCTGCAGTTCGGCACCGCGGGCCTGCGTGCAGCCCTCGGCCCCGGCCCGAACCGGATGAATCGCGTGGTGGTGCGCCGCGCCGCCGCGGGATTCACGGCCTTCCTCATCGACGCCGTCGCCCAGGCCGCCCCCGGCACCCGGCCGCGCGCCGTCGTCGGCTACGACGCCCGGCACAACTCGGACATCTTCGCGGAAGAAACCGCCGCCATCCTCACCGCCGCCGGCGTGGAGACTTTCCTGATGCCGTCCGCCCTGCCCACCCCGCTGCTCGCCTATGCGGTGCGGGCGCTGGAGTGCGACGGCGGCGTGATGGTCACCGCCAGCCACAACCCGCCGCAGGACAACGGCTACAAGGTCTACCTGGGCCGGCACGCGGTCGAGGAGAGCGGCCGCGGCGCGCAGATCGTGGCCCCGTACGACGCCCTCATCGCGGCGAAAATCGACGCCGTCGGTGAGCTGTCCGGCGTCGCCCTGGCCCCGGAGGGCTGGACCGTCCTGGATCCGTCCATCGCTGCCGACTACGAGGCCGCCGCCGCGGCCCTCGCCGTCCCGGAGCGCTTCCCGGCCCGCGACCTCAAGATCGTCCTGACCCCCATGCACGGCGTGGGCGGCGAGACCGCAGTGGCTGTGCTGCACGCAGCCGGCTTTGCCGACGTCACCCTGGTGAGCGAGCAGGCCGAACCGGACCCCGACTTCCCCACCGTGAACTTCCCCAACCCCGAAGAGCCCGGCGCCCTGGACCTGGCCCTCCAAACCGCCGTCCGGGTGGATGCGGACATCGTGATCGCCAACGACCCCGACGCGGACCGCGCCGCGGTGGCCGCGAAGGATCCGGACACCGGTTCCTGGCGCATGCTGCGCGGCGACGAGGTGGGCGCCCTGCTCGGCGCGCACATCGTGGCGCGGCTGGCGGCCGGCAGCGGCGAAACCACAGCGGGGGTCTTCGCGAATTCGATCGTGTCCTCGCGGCTGCTCGCGCGGATCGCTGCCGCGGCAGGCTACGCCCATGAGGAAACCCTCACCGGCTTCAAGTGGATCGCCCGTGTTCCCGGGCTGTTGTACGGCTACGAAGAGGCGCTGGGGTACTGCGTCGCCCCCTCCCTGGTCCGGGACAAGGACGGGATCTCCGCGGCGGTGCTGATCGCGGAATTCGCGGCAGCAGCAAAGGCCGGGGGTAAAACCATCTTCGACACGCTCGATGAGCTGTACCTGGTCCACGGGCTGCACGCCAGCGACCAGCTCAGCATCCGGGTCGCGGACCTGGGGCTGCTGGACGCCATGATGAACCGGCTGCGCGTCAGCCCGCCGGAATCCTTTGGCGGCTCCGCCGTCGAAACCGTCACGGACCTCGCCGAGGGCAGCGCCCAGCTGCCGCCCACCGACGGCCTGCTGTACCTGACGAAGGATCTCAGCCGCATCATCATCCGCCCCAGCGGTACGGAGCCGAAACTCAAGTGCTACCTGGAGGTCATCCGCAACGTCGGATCGGCCGCCGAGCTGCCAGCGGCGCGGCACGAGGCACGCGCCGCGCTCGACGGCGTCCTGGCGGATGTCCGCGAGGCGCTCGGGCTGTAACCTCCCGGGGTTCAGCCCTACAGCTCGACCTCAATGTACCCGCCCACAATCCGGGTACCGAAGGTCGGGAGCCGGAGTCCCGGCGTGGCCAGGCATTCGCCTGTTGCGAGGTCATAGACCTCTTTATGCAGCGGCGAGGCGAGGGTCGCCCGCGTCCCGCGGGAACCGGTGATGCCCCGGGCCATCACGTGCGCCCCGGTCGCAGGGTCCTCCTGCGCGACGGCAAAAACCTCACCGGATGCCGTGCGGAACAATGCCACCTGGCGGCCCGCGATCAGCGCGGCCTCGCCCCAGGCCGGTTCCAGGTCCTCCACGGCGCACACGCGGTGCCAGCCGGTCCCATAGCTGGGGTGTTCAACAAAGCTCCGTGCTGCGCTCTCAAGTACGGCAGTCATTCCGGCCCCTCTCTGGTACATCTCTCCCGGGCTCAGCCGCTCCTGCGGCCATATACCCACGCTAGGTCCGGGGTGTTTCGGCCGCGTGCAGTGAATGTGTCCGGCGGGTAAAAGAGACCTCACGCAGCCGGAAACGCATCCGTGATGCAGAAGTTAAGATCACGAAACATAAGGGAAACTGAAGCGAAACTGCGCTTGCCTAGTCTGGATGGACACCTCGATTGAGAAGGTCGCAGAGCACCGACTGCGGCCCATGCGAAAGGCCCACCGTGACCGGACAGACTGCAAGCCCCCAGAACCAGGGCGCAGAGCGCACTAAAACACCGCGCCGCATCGTGGTTGCGGGCGGCGGCCCTGCTGCCCACCGTTTCGCCGACGCCATGCACGCCCGGGGCCTCGACGGCTGGAACGTCACCGTCCTCACCGAGGAAGCACACCTCCCTTATGACCGCGTTGCGCTGAGCAAAGCCCTCACCGACGCCGACGTCGACCTCACCCTTGGCAGCGCCTCGATGTGGGACCACGAGGCACTCACCTTGCAGACCGGCGAGCGCGTCACCGGCATCGACATCGCGGGCAAGACCGTCAGCACCGCGGCCGGCACCGTCTACCCGTACGACGAGCTGGTGGTCGCCACCGGCTCCGACGCCGCCCGCCTGCCGATCCCGGGATCCGAGCTCACCCACGTGTACCGCACGCTGGAAGATGTCTGGGCCATCAACAAGGCCATCGCGGAACTGACGGAGAAGCTGGGCCGCAAGGTCAACGCCGTCACCATCGGCGGCGGGCTGCTGGGCCTCGAGTCCGCGGCCGGCACGGAACAGCTCGGCGCCACGCCGATCGTCATCAACGGTTCCCCCTGGCTCATGAACACCCAGCTGGACGAGGGCGCCGGGCAGGCCCTCGGCCGCCTGATCGAGGCCAAGGGCTTCACCGTCCACGGCGGGGTCTTCCCTTCCGAAGTCCTCTCCGACGACGGCGGCCAGGTCACCGGCGTGCTGATGGCTGACGGGCGCATCATCGACGCCGACCTGGTGATCGTCGCGATCGGCGTGAAGCCCCGCGACGAGCTGTTCCGCACCGCCAACGGCACGGCGGTTGCAGGCACAGGGACTGCAGGCACAGCACCGCTGGACACAGCGCTGTTCCAGCTCGGCCCGCGCGGCGGCGTCGTGATCTCCGACGGCTGCGAAACGCAGGTCCCCGGCATCTGGGCGATCGGCGAGGTCGCCAACTTCGGCGGCATGTGCCTGGGCCTCGTGGCCCCTGCCAACACCATGGCGGAGATCGTCGCGGACCGGCTGCACGGCGGCGACGCAACCTTCCCGGGCTTCGACACCGCCACCAAGCTCAAGCTCTCCGGCGTCGACGTCGCCAGCTTCGGCGACGCGTTCGCCCGGACCGAGCACGCCCTGGAAATCGTCTACGCCGACCCGGCCCGCGGTGTCTACCAGAAGATCGTCACCACGGACGATGCCAAGACCCTGCTCGGCGGCATCTTTGTCGGGGACGCCACCCCGTACACGTCCCTGCGCCCCATGCTGGGCCGCGAACTCGCCGCCGAACCCGGCGCCTACCTCACCGCGGCCGGCGGCGGCGACGCCGGGGACGAAGTCTTGGAGACCCAACTTCCGGACGACGCCATCCTGTGTTCCTGCAACAACGTGACGGCCGGAACCATTCGCGACACCGTCAATGGCTGCGGGGCCTGCGACGGCAACGCGCCCGTCCAGGAGCTCGGCGAACTCAAGGGCTGCACCCGCGCGGGCACCAGCTGCGGTTCCTGCGTGCCGATGCTTAAGAAGCTGCTGGAGACCGAACTCACCAAGTCCGGCGTCGAGGTCTCGAAGGCACTGTGCGAGCACATCGAACTGTCCCGCCAGGAACTCTTCGAGACCATCCGCGTCCTGGAACTGGCCTCCTTCGAGGAGATCATGGCCAAGTACGGCACCGGCGACGGCTGCGACATCTGCAAGCCGACCATCGCCAACATCCTGGCCAGCCAGAACAGCGCCTACGTCCTCGACGCCGGCCGCGGCACCCTGCAGGACACCAACGACCGAGCCCTGGCCAACATGCAGAAGGACGGCACCTATTCGGTGGTCCCGCGCATCGCCGGCGGCGAGATCACCCCGAGGAAGCTCGGTGTGATCGCCGCGGTCGCGGAACAGTACGGCCTCTACACCAAAATCACCGGCGGCCAGCGGATTGACATGTTCGGTGCCCGGCTGGAGCAGCTGCCCGAAATCTGGAAGCTGCTGGTGGATGCCGGGTTCGAATCGGGCCAGGCCTACGGCAAGAGCCTGCGCACCGTGAAGTCCTGCGTCGGCTCCACGTGGTGCCGCTTCGGGGTCCAGGACTCGGTGGCCATGGCCATCCAGCTTGAACTGCGGTACCGCGGCCTCCGCAGCCCGCACAAACTGAAAATGGGCGTCTCCGGGTGTGCCCGCGAATGCGCCGAGGCCCGGGGCAAGGACGTCGGCGTCATCGCCACCGCGGACGGCTGGAACCTGTACGTCGGCGGCAACGGCGGAGCCACCCCGGCCCACGCCCAGCTGCTGGCCAAGGACCTGGACGACGAAACCCTCATCAAGTACATCGACCGCTACTTTATGTACTACATCCGCACCGCGGACCGCCTGCAGCGCACCGCGCGCTGGCAGGAGGAGCTCGACGGCGGCATCAAGCACGTCGAGGACGTGGTGGTGCACGACACCCTGGGCATCGCCGCGGACCTCGAGGCCGCCATGGCCAGGCACGTGGACACCTACCAGGACGAATGGGCGGACACCCTCAAGGATCCCGAGCGCCTCCGCCGCTTCCGGTCCTTCGTCAACGCCCCGGGCCAGTTGGACGATTCCATCACCTTCGTCCCCGACGAGCGCGGCCAGATGCGCCCCGCCACCGCAGAAGAAAAGGCCCAGCAGCCAGTCCTGATCGGTTCTTCCATCCCGGTCCGTGCCACCACCCCGGAACTGCTTGACGAGAACGAGGTATAGCCATGCAGCTCAACATTGAACTCACCGGTCGCGAGGTCCTCGTCACCGGCTCGGACGCCGCAGCGCGCCAGGCAGTCCGCCGCTACGTGGCGGCCGGCGCCGTCGTATCCCGGCTCAGCACCCCCGGCGGCTCGCGGCACGACGGCCCCCTGCCGGAGCGCCCCTTCCTGGTCGCCGCGGTCGACGACGGCCAGCCCGGCTGGGAGGCGCTGCTGGACCGCTGCCGGGACACCGGCATTCCGGTCGCGGCGGAACCCGCCGCCGGGCCTGCCGGCCACGTCACCCTGGTCGGCGGCGGCCCCGGAACCACCGAGCTGCTGACCGTCGCGGCGGTCAAGGCCCTGCGGGATGCCGACGTCATCTTCTACGACCGGCTGGCCCCGTGCCAGGAACTGCCCGCGCTGAGCACGGCCGAGCTGGTGGATGTGGGCAAGCGCCCCGGCCACCACCCGGTCAGCCAGTCCGGCATCGAGGAACTCATGGTGGAAGCGGCCCTGTCCGGAAAGAACGTGGTGCGGCTCAAGGGCGGCGACCCGTACGTGTTCGGCCGCGGCGGCGAGGAAGTGGCCGCCTGCGTGAAGGCCGGCGTCCCCGTCCGGGTGATCTCCGGCGTGACTAGCGCCATCTCCGTCCCTGCCGCAGCCGGTATCCCGGTCACACACCGCGAGGTCAGCCACATGTTCACCGTGGTCTCCGGCCACGCCCCGCTGACCGAGAAGGAACACACCCACCTCGCGGGACTGGGCGGGACCATTGTGGTGCTGATGGGCATCGGCACCCTGCACCAGCTCGCCGCCGGCCTCCGCCGGGCGGGAATGCGCGCGGACATGCCGATGGCCGTCGTCGAACGCGGTTACCTCCCCGGCCAGCGGACCACCATCGCCGAGCTGGGCACCATCACGACGGCGGCTGCTGACTGCACCAACCCGGCCGTGCTGGTGATCGGCGACGTCGTCCGTGTGGCCGAGGCCAATCGCGGCTGCGCGGAGGCGGAAGCCGAGCTGGACCGCCTGGCCGCGTCCCTGATGGGAGCGTGAGAGCCGTGAGCGCACTCAACGCCATCGCCCCGGCCGGGGCGCCCGGTGCCGGCCCCGGCTCCGGCCCCGACCCCGCGCCGGACACCGCGCCGGACACTGTGGCGGAGGCTGTCGAGCTGCCGCTGGAGGGTTTCCGGATCGGCGTGACCTCGCACCGCCGCTCCCAGGACCTGATCGAAGCCCTGGAGCGGCGCGGCGCCGAGGTGCTGCATGCACCGGCGCTGAAGATCGCCCCCGTGCAGGAGGACGTGAGCCTGATCGAGGACACCCGGGCCATCATCGCCGCCCGCCCCGAACTGTGCATCGCCACCACCGCCTACGGCATGCGGCGCTGGTGCGAGGCCGCGGACACCTTCGGCATCGGCGAGCAGCTGCTGGAAACCCTCGGCGCCACCCGCATGTTCGTCCGCGGGCCCAAGGCCCGCGGCGCCGTCCGCGCGGCCGGGCTGGCCGACGTCGGGATCAGCAGCGACGAAACCACCGCCACGCTGGTGGACATGCTCCTGGCCGAGGGGGTACGCGGCAAGACCGTCGCCGTGCAGCTGCACGGCTACACCGACGTCCGCCAGCTCGAACGCCTCCGGATGTCCGGCGCCACGGTCCTGACCGTCACCCCGTACCGGTGGGTCAAGCCCGACGGCGAGGACCGGCTGCCGCGGCTGATCGAGGCCGCCTGTAGCGGCAACCTGGATGTCCTGACCTTTACCAGCGCCCCCGCGGTGGATGCCATGTGGAGCACGGCGCACGAGATGGGCCTGTACAAGCAGCTCGTGGAGAGCCTCAAGACCACCGTGTCCACCGCCGTCGTCGGCCCCATCACGGCGCAGCCGCTCATCGATGCCGGACTGCAGCCGCTGGTCCCGGACCGGTTCCGGATGGGCGCCCTCATCCGGCTGGTGGTGGAGCACCTTGCCCTCAACCACGTCCGCCGCCTGGACACCGTGTCGGGCCGGGTGGAACTCCGCGGCCGTTCGCTGCGGATCGACGGCGAGCCCATCGAACTGGCTCCCGCCCCCCTGCTGCTGCTGCGGGCGCTGATGGGCGCCGGCGGCACGGTGCTCTCCCGTGAGTCGCTGTCCGAACTGCTGGAACTCCGCGGTTCCGTGCATGCCCTGGACATGACGGTCAGCAGGCTGCGCTCCGCCCTGCCGGACGGCCGGCTCGTGGAAACCGTGGTGAAGCGCGGCTACCGGATCCGCGTGTGACGCACGCCATTACCGGCCGGTAAACATTGGCGAACGGCCGGCGAAAATCCGGCAACACCGGGGAAACACGCCGGAAAGATCGCCCGCCTACGCTGGGTTCCATCAAGCAGTCAGGCCACACCACCGGCCACCAGCGAAAGGGCCTCACCATGTCCGCCACCTCCACCGTTCCAGCCGGTTCCCAGGCCCGCCCCCGGATCGTCATCGCCGGAGCCGGCCCGGCCGCGCAGGCCCTCGTCCGCCAGCTCACCCGGACAACGTTCGCCGGCGGCATCACCGTGCTCAGCAACCGTGATGACGCCCCCGAGGAGCTGCTCGAACTCGCCGCCCTCCCCCAGGTTTCCGTGCGCTTCGGCCAGCCGGCCAGCTACATCGACCCGGACAGCCGCTATGTCACGACGTCGGACGGTCTGGAATTCAGCTACGACCAGCTGGTCATCGCGACCGGTTCCTCCCCCGCCGGTGCGCCGCTGGCAGGGCAAGGCCGGTGCCTGAGCTACTCCACTATCGACGACGCCGCCCGGCTGGGCGAAGCCGTCAAGGATGTCACGCGCGTCCTTGGCCGGCGGCCGCTGGGCATCCTGGTCGGCACCGGGACCGCCGCGGGCCAGGCCGAGGCAGTGCTGCGCGCCCGCGGCGTCCGTCCCATCCGCACCACGCAGCGGCCGGCCTCCGTCGTTCCCACCCTGGCCGGTTCCACACTCACGGCCGCCGGGATTGTGTTCGAGGACGGCTCCAGCATGGCCGGGGACCTGGTGGTCCTGGCCGAGGAACCGATTGCCCGCGACGCCCTCGCGGTCAGCGCCGGGCTGAAGACCGCCCGCCAGGGCGGAATCGTCATCGGCCGCGACTTCCGAACCTCCGTCCCGGGCATCTGGGCTATCGGGGACGCTGCCGTGTTCGACGGCGTCCGGCTGGGTCTGCTCGTGGCCGCCTCCTCCGCTGCCTCGGCCTGCGCGTCCCAGCTGCTCCAGGCCGGACTGGCGGAGCCCCTCGCGGAGGCTGCCTGAACACTTGCCGGGCCCCTTATCGGACGCCCTCCGGAAGGAGGCCCGTTGTGGCAAGATGGACACCTGAGAAGCCACGAAGGGACCCCATGAGCAACGTAGCCGCCGCGACTGCCGGAAGCACCACCCCCGCCAATATTGCCTCCTACATCGACCACACCCTGCTCAAGCCGGAAGCAAGCGAGGCCGAGGTCCTCAAGGTCTGTGCCGAGGCCGCCGAGTACCGGTTCAAGTCTGTGTGCGTCAACCCGGTTTGGGTCAAGACGGTCAAGAAGGCACTGAAGGGAACCGCGGTGCTGACGTGCTCCGTCGTCGGTTTCCCGCTGGGCGCCACCCCGAGCGACGTCAAGGCCTTTGAGGCCCGCGGCGCAGTGCTGGACGGTGCCGAGGAAGTCGACATGGTGATCAACATCGCCGC
The DNA here is from genome assembly GCF_009928425.1 of Pseudarthrobacter sp. ATCC 49987. NCBI lineage: Bacteria > Bacillati > Actinomycetota > Actinomycetes > Micrococcales > Micrococcaceae > Pseudarthrobacter > Pseudarthrobacter sp. ATCC 49987. The sequence goes on from NZ_JAABNS010000001.1 coordinate 2,568,287, forward strand.
GGCCCGGGCCAACGACAAGGGAGCCCTCGTCGATGACATCACGGCCGTCGCCGACGCCGTGCACGAAGGCGGCGCGATCCTGAAGGTCATCATCGAAACCGCGTTGCTCAACGACGCCCAGAAGGTCCTCGCCTGCGAGGCCGCTGTGGAGGCGGGCGCCGATTTCGTGAAGACCTCCACCGGCTTCAACGGCGGCGGCGCCACTGCCGGGGACGTCGCGCTGATGCGCCGCACGGTGGGTCCTGACCTCGGTGTCAAGGCCTCGGGCGGGGTGCGTTCGCTCGCGGATGCACAGGCTATGATTGCTGCAGGTGCAACACGTATTGGCGCCAGCTCCGGGATCGCGATCGTCAAGGGTGAACAGGGTTCGTCCGCGTACTGATCCGATCCGGCAGCCGCCACAGTTTTGAGCCCCACGGGGCCGAGGAGGAACGAATGTCCAGCAATACCGTCAAGACCCAGCAGACGCCGCAGAACGAGAACAGCCTCGGCTCCAGCATCATCTTGTTCGTCCCGATGATGGTCCTCTTCGGCGCTTCCCTCTACTCGCTGAGCTTCCTGACCCTGGGCAACCCGTGGCCGATGGCCGCCTGCCTGGTCCTGTTCGCCCTGGCATTCTGGATTCCCCAGACCATCACCGGCCGCTCGGATTCCGCCGGCGAAAGCTGAAGCACCGCCCAACTTAAATGACTGAAGCTCCGGATTTCCGGAGCTTCAGTCATTTAACCGGGTCCTTCGCCGCAGCGCCGCAGGCCCCGGCGCTATGCGGCGGCCAGCAACCCGAACAGGCTCCGCACCAGCCCGGTCCCCAGCGCGACGGCGGCCGGCCAGTGCACCTCGGCCAGGGCCAGTGCCGCGCCGAACATGCCGATCATGGCGTAGGCACTGACCGGGATCAGCACGAACCATTCCCGCCGTGAGCCAGCGCGGCCCAGCAGCGGGATGGAGAACGCCCCGTTGGCCCTCCAGACGTTCCTGAGCAGCGGCAGTTTCCGCAGGAACTTCGGCGGCTTGATCACCACCGGCCAGAGCAGCGGCACTCCGCCGGTGGTGATCATGTCCCCCACGATGTGCACCATTACGCCGGTCAGCATCGACACCGGCAGCCACGTCCACTGGTGCGGCGCGAACCAGGTCACCAGCCCGGCCATGGTGAGGGCGAAGACCCAGTTGCTGATCCAGCCGTACTTCGGGAAGAGCTTCAGCGCCTTGGCGGCGATGTTAATCATGAACATGCACAGCAGCCCGGCGCCTACCGACAGCAGGCCCCAGTCGGTCTGCAGCTGGAGCTGCCCGGCCAGCGCCGCGAGCAGCACGAAGAACGCCGCGCCGAGCAGCGAATGGGTCCCCTGCCGGTGCCCGCCGGAGACGTTTTCGATGCCGACTGCAATCACGTTCGACAGCGGCGGCAGCGAGTGCGCCACTGTGCTGGAACGGTGGTCCCAGTCGCAGACCAGTGCTGTGCCCGCCGTCGCCATCCCGCCGATCACAATCCCGGTCGCGTCCAGCGGGTACCAGCCCAGCGCGTACGGGCCCGTTGACGCAACAGCCACCCACGCCGCGGCTCCCGACGCGGCGTGGTGTCCTCCCATCACCGGCTAACGCCCCGTCGGTGAGGCAGACAGCGGGGCGTCGGAGAAGATGTTGCGGATGACGCCGTTGGCCCATTCGAGGATCTCGGCGTCCTGCAGGTCGCGGCCGCCGATCCGGGCGGTCTTCGGTTTCGGGATGAGCACCGCGTCCAGGGCGGGCTTGGACTGCGATCCGGGATACATCCGGGTGAGCCGCATGAGCTTGGACTCCGGCAGCTGCGCCGGGGAGAACTTGATGAAGTTGCCCTGCAGGGCGACGTCGGACAGTCCGGCTTCGCGGGCGCCCACCCGGAAGCGGGCGACGTCGATCAGGTTCGTCGCCGGCAGCGGCAGCTCACCGTAGCGGTCCACGAGCTCGGCGAGGACCTCGTCGATCGCCTCGTAGGTGATGGCCGAGGCGAGCTTCCGGTACGCCTCCAGGCGCAGCCTTTCGCCCGGCACGTAGTCGTGCGGCAGGTGCGCGTTGACCGGCAGCTCGATCTTCATCTCCGCGGCCTTCTCCTCGGCCTCGCCCCGGTATTCGGCCACGGCCTCGCCGACCAGCCGGATGTAGAGGTCGAAGCCGACGCCCTGGATGTGGCCTGACTGCTCCCCGCCGAGCAGGTTGCCGGCGCCGCGGATCTCGAGGTCCTTCATGGCCAGCTGCATGCCCGCACCGAGCTCGTTGTGGGTGGCGACGGCCTTGAGCCGCTCCAGCGCCACCTCGCCCAGCGGCTTTTCGGACGGATAGAGGAAGTAGGCGTAGGCGCGTTCGCGGCCGCGGCCCACCCGTCCGCGCAGCTGGTGCAGCTGGGAGAGCCCGTATTTGTCCGCGCCGTCCACGATCAGCGTGTTGGCGTTGGAGATGTCCAGGCCGGTCTCGATGATGGTGGTGCAGACCAGCACGTCGAAGCGCTTCTCCCAGAAGTCCACGATGATCTGCTCGAGCCGGCTCTCGGACATCTGCCCGTGCGCCACCTCCACCCGGGCCTCCGGGACCAGCTCGCGGATCTTCGCCGCGGTGCGGTCGATCGTGGACACCCGGTTATGCACGAAGAACACCTGGCCTTCGCGCATGAGCTCGCGGCGGATCGCCGCGGAGGTCTGCTTGTCGGTGTACGGGCCGACGTAGGTCAGCACGGGGTGGCGTTCCTCCGGCGGGGTGGCCAACGTGGAGGTCTCGCGGATGCCGGTCAACGACATTTCCAGGGTCCGGGGAATCGGGGTGGCGCTCATGGCCAGGACGTCGACATTGGTGCGCATCTTCTTGAGCGCCTCTTTGTGTTCGACGCCGAAGCGCTGCTCCTCGTCCACGATCACCAGGCCGAGGTCCTTGAACGCGAAGTCCTTGGACAGGAGCCGGTGGGTGCCGATCACGACGTCGACGGAACCTGCCTTGACCCCTTCGGCCGTCTCCTTGGCTTCCTTGGCGGCCTGGAAGCGGGACAGCGGCTTGACCACCAGCGGGAAGCCGGAAAACCGCTCGGTGAACGTTTCATAGTGCTGCTGGGCGAGCAGCGTCGTGGGCACCAGCACGGCGACCTGCTTGCCGTCCTGGACGGCTTTGAAGGCCGCCCGCACCGCGATCTCGGTCTTGCCGTAGCCCACGTCGCCGGAGATCAGCCGGTCCATCGGGATCTCCCGCTCCATGTCCGCCTTGACCTCGTTGATGGTGGTCAGCTGGTCCGGGGTCTCCACGTACGGGAACGCTTCCTCGAGCTCGCGCTGCCAGGGGGTGTCCGGGCCGAAGGCGTAGCCGCGGGAAGCCATCCGGGCCGAGTACAGCCGGATCAGCTCGCCGGCGATTTCCTTGACGGCCTTGCGGGCCTTGGACTTGGTGCTGGCCCAGTCCGCGCCGCCCATCTTGCTCAGCGCCGGGGTATCCCCGCCGACGTAGCGGGTGACCTGGTCCAGCTGGTCCGTGGGCACGAAGAGCCGGTCACCCGGGGCGCCGCGTTTCGACGGCGCGTACTCGAGCACGAGGTATTCGCGCACGCCGTCGCCCCCACCGGCGACCTTACGTTGGATGAGCTCCACGAACCGGCCAATGCCGTGCTGTTCGTGCACCACGGAGTCGCCGGCCACGAGCTGCAGCGGATCGACGGCGTTGCGCCGCTTGGACGGCATCCGGCGCATGTCCTTGGTGGATCCCGCGGAGGTCCGGCCCAACAGGTCCGCCTCGGTCAGGAGCGCGAGTTTGAGCGGTTCCAGGACAAAACCGCGTCCGACGGCGGCCGTCGTCACCTCGATCAGCCCGGCCTGGGGGTCGTCGTTGAGGGAGTCGACCCGGGCGCACGGGATGTCGTTGTCGTGGAACAGCTCGGCAAGCCGCTGGGCCGGGCCGGGACCTTCGGTGACGACGACGATCCGCCACTGCTCCCTGACATGGGAGCCGATGAAGGCCATCATCTCGGCGACGTCGCCCTGGTAGCCGCGGGGTTCGCGGGCATGCAGGTTGAGGACGTCGACGTCGGGAAGCAGCTCCTCGTCGGTGGCCAGCGACGTGATCGACCACCAGGACACCTCGTGAGCGAGGGCGGCGGAGCGGGTTTCGGTGAGGGAACGGAAGCTGGCCGAGTGCAGCGCTTCGGACGCCGCGGAACTCAAGTCGAGCGGCGCGGTGCCGCCGTCGGACGCCGTGGACCACGCCGCCTCGAGGAATTCCTCATTTGTGGCGGCGAGGTCGTGGGCGCGGGTCCGGACCTTTTCCGGTTCGATGACCACGGCCATCGAGCCGGCCGGGAACTGGTCCAGGAACGGCACCATGGAGTCCACCAGCACCGGGGCAAGGGACTCCATGCCCTCGACGGCGATGCCGCCGGCGATCTTTTCCAGCATGTCCGCGGCGGCCGGCAGTTCTGATTTCAGCGTCGCGGCGCGGGACATCACGGAGGGTGTGATGAGGATTTCGCGGCACGGCGGGGCGTGCAGTTCGGTGGGGTGGTGCACCCCCGGCGCGCTCAGCGAGCGCTGGTCTGCGACGGCGAACCAGCGCATCTGGTCCACTTCATCGCCGAAGAACTCGACCCGGATGGGGTGGTCCTCGGTCGGCGGGAAGACATCGAGCATCCCGCCGCGGACGGCGAACTCACCGCGGCGCGTGACCATGTCCACGCGGGCGTAGGCGGCGTCGGCGAGGCTTCTGACAACGTTGCTGAACGGTGCCTCCTGGCCCACCTTCAAAGTGACCGGGACCAGCTCACCGAGTCCGGCGACGATGGGCTGGACGACGGCGCGGACAGGAGCGACGACGACGCGGAGGGCGCCGCTGGCGGAAGTTTCGGGGTGGGCGAGCCGGCGCAGCACCGACAGGCGCCGGCCCACCGTGTCCGAGCGCGGCGAAAGGCGTTCGTGCGGGAGTGTTTCCCAGCTGGGGAATTCGGCGACGGCGTCGGCCGGCAGGAAGGCGCGCAGCGCCTCGGTCAGGTCCTCGGCTTCACGGCCGGTGGCGGTGATGGCCAGGACGACCGGCGCTCGGCCGTTGCCGTCCGCCGGGGTGTCCGCCGTGGTGTCCGCTGTATTATCCGCTGTATTGTCCGCTAGCGCGGCGAGCCCGTCCGCCATTTCCGCGAGCAACGCCGAGCGCAGGCCGGCGGGCGCGCTGATCTGATAGTCCTCGCTGCGGTCTGCGAAACCGCGGGAGGCTTCGGCGCGGACGCGGGCGTAGTTCCGGTCTTCGGCGAGGACGCGGCGCAGACCGGTGAGAGAGGGGCCGTTGAGGCTCATGGGCTGAAGCTCCTGAAGGGATCACGGGGATGCAGGCAACACGAATAGCCGGAATTCGCGAGAATCCCGGGTACCCCAAGCCTACCGCGCAGCCCGGAGGCCTCCGGATCGCCTGTCGGGACACCGACCTGCCGGCGCCAACGGGCGCCGGACTAGGCTGGCAGGATACGCGGCCGTCCAGACGGCCTGGCGCTCCGAATGCCTCATAGACGACAAGGAGTCACCATGACCGGCACGCCCGAAACCCCGCAGACCAAGCCCGCGCAGACTGTCACGCCGAAGACGGTGCTGGTGACCGGCACGCCCGAAACCCCGCAGACCAAGCCCGCGCAGACTGTCACGCCGAAGACGGTGCTGGTGACCGGCGCGACCGGCTACATCGGCGGCCGTCTGGTCCCCCGGCTGCTGGAGGCCGGTCACATGGTGAAGGTCCTGGTCCGGACGCCGGCCAAGATCGCCGGCGTCCCGTGGCTGGCCGACGTCGAAGTTGTCCAGAGCAGCCTTGACGACGGCGATGCCCTGCGCGCGGCACTGGACGGCGTCGATGTCCTGTACTACCTGGTCCATTCCATGGCGGCCGGGTCGGGCTTCGAATCCAAGGAAAAGGCGATGGCGCAGACCGCGGCGCGGGCCGCGGCCGAGGCCGGCGTGGACAGGATCGTCTACCTGGGCGGCCTGCACCCCGCCAACGCCGAGCTCTCCACCCACATGAGGTCCCGCGAGGCCGTGGGCAAGGTGTTCCTCGACAGCCCGGTCGACGCCATCGTTTTCCAGGCGGGCGTCGTGATCGGCTCCGGTTCGGCGTCGTTCGAGATGATCCGGCACCTGTCCGAGACGCTTCCCCTGATGCCGGCCCCCAGCTGGGTGCGCAACAAGATCGAGGCGATTGCGGTCCGCGACGTGCTGCATTACCTCGTCGCAGCGGCAGCGCTCGAAAGCCCGACCAACCGCACCTTCGACATCGGCTGCCGCCAGGTCCTCAGCTACGCGGGCATGATGCAGGAATACGCCGCGGAGGCCGGGCTCCCGCACCGGGTGGTGCTGGCGCTCCCCATTCCCGCGCCCAAACTCGCGGGCATGTGGGTCGCCTTGACCACGCCGATTCCGCTGTCGATGTCCCTGCCGCTCGTGGAGTCCCTCCAGCACGATGCTGTCTCCCGGGAACACGACATCGACGCGTACATCCCCCCGCCGGAAGGAGGACTCACCCCCTACCGGAGGGCAGTCGCCCTCGCCCTGGGCAAGGAGCGCGACGGCCAGGTGGAAACCACGTGGGCCAGTGCGGGCGCCGACGCCGATCCGCTTCCCTCCGATCCCGAGTGGGCCGGCCACCGCGTGTACCTCGACGAACGCAGCTACTCCAGCGACGTGGACCCGAAGCACGTCTGGACCATTATCGAGGGAATCGGCGGGCAGAACGGCTGGTATTCCATGCCCCTGGCCTGGCGCGTCCGCGGCTTGCTGGACAAGCTCACCGGCGGAGCCGGGCTGCTGCGCGGCCGGCGGCACCCGCACCGGCTGGCCGAGGGCGAAGTCGTGGACTGGTGGCGGGCGGAGCGGATCGATCGCGGCTGGCTGCTCCGGCTGCGCGCCGAAATGCGGGCGCCGGGCCGGGCATGGCTGGAGCTGTCGGTCGAGCCGGAGGGAACCGGGAGCCGGTACCGCCAGCGGGCAATCTTCTTCCCGAAAGGTCTCAGCGGGCGCCTCTACTGGCTGGCGGTGCTGCCGTTCCACAGCCTGATCTTTCCTGCCATGTCGCGGAATATCACGGCAGCGGCCAAGGCCCTCCAGGACCAGGAATCGGAGCCGGCCGGGCACACCGCGTAGGATGTTTGGAGCCCGAAACGACCAGTTCCACCCCCACGGAGGACCCCCAATGGCATTGAGTGCATCCACCAACCTTCCGCACAGCGTTGACCGCGTCACCGCGGTTTTCGTGAACGAGGACTTCCTGCGCCACACGAGTGAACTCGTCGGCGGCACCCTGGAGTCCTTCGCCGTCGACGGCGACACGGCAGGCGCCTTCAGCACCACCACCGTGCGGACCATCCCGACCACCCGGATGCCGGACATTGCCCGGAAGTTCGTCGGCGAAAGCCTGAAGGTGACGCAGCTCGAGACCTGGGACGCTCCCGCAGCCGACGGCTCCCGGCTGAGCAACATCACCATGAAGGTCTCCGGCGCGCCCCTGGATGTCAACGCTGTCCAGCGCCTCGTCTCCGACGGCGGCAGCACCCGGATCGAACTGGAAGGCACCGTCACATCCTCGGTGCCGTTCCTGGGCGGCAAGATCGCCGAGGCGGCCGAGCCGATGGTGGGCAAGGCCCTGAACATCCAGTCCACCCAGGCCCAGGCCTGGCTCGAAAGCCACTAGCCCATGGCGCTTCCGGCAGTCCTGGCCGTCGTCCTGATCGTGGCCGGCCTCTGGTCCCTTGCCGTCTGGCCGCAGTTCCTGCGCCGGGTCATGAAGGATCCGAGGTCCCGCGACACCAACGGCAAAGCCACCCGCTTCCTCACCGTCCACGTCGTCCTGGTCAGCATCTCCATGCTGCTCGGGGCGGCGACGGCGGCCATCGGGATTGCTGGCCTGCTCGGCTGAAGCCGCGTGCCCGGCCCGCGCGGGGCATGAGCGTCATGCCCCGCGCCGGCGTTCTACGGTTCCAGGGATTCAACGGTTCCAGGGGTGCTACGGGATCTGGGGTTCCGGCGTGCTGGGCGCCAGCGCCTGGGCAAGGGCATCTTCTGCCGCAACCCAGGAGATCATGGCGCACTTGACCCGGGCGGCGTACTTGGAAACGCCCTCGAAGGCCGACGCATCGCCAAGGATTTCGGGATCCGCCGCCATTTTTCCCCGGGACCGCAGGACCTCGCGGAAATTGTCGATGACCGCCGTGAAGCTGCCGACGTCCATCCCCTCGGCGAGGTCGGTGAGCACCGAGGCCGACGCCATTGAGATCGAACACCCTGCCCCGTCCCAGCGCAACTGGGTGACCTTCCCGTCGGACACCGCCACCCGCACGGTGATCTCATCCCCGCAGACGGGATTGAGCTGGTGGGACTGACCGGTCGACGCGCCTGCCGGAACCGGCGCCTCGGCCAGTCCGCTCCCGGTTCGCAATTTCGCGTGTTCCAGGATGATCTGCTGGTACAGCTGTTCAAGGCTCATGCGGAAATATCCTTAGGCTCCAAAGTAGGCACGGACCCCGGCGACAGCCGCGAGGAAAGCGTCCACATCAGACGTGGTGTTGTACAGGTAGGTGCTGGCCCGGGTGCTGGCCGTCAGTCCCAGGCGGCGGTGCAGCGGCTGGGCGCAGTGATGGCCGACCCGGACCGCGATGCCCCTGCTGTCCAGGAACTGTCCGACGTCGTGCGCGTGCACGCCGGCGACGTCGAACGACGCGAGGCCGATCCGCTCCTGTCCGGGCGCCGGCCCGAGGACCCGGACGCCGGGAATCGACGCGAGGCCCTCGACGAGGCGCTGCCCCAGCAAGGACTCCCAGGCGTGGACGCGGCCCATCCCCGTCTCGGTAAGGTAGTTCGCCGCGGCTGCGAGTGCGATGGCCTGGGAAACTTTCTGGGTCCCCGCTTCGAAGCGCTGCGGGGCCGGCAGGAACGCGGCGCGCTCCATCGTCACGGTGGTGATCATCGATCCCCCGGTCAGGAACGGCGGCAGCGCGTTCAGCAACTCGGACCGGCCATACAGCACGCCGATGCCGGTAGGGCCCAGCATCTTGTGTCCCGAGAGGACCGCGAAGTCGACGCCAAGGTCCCGCACGTCCAGCGGCAGGTGCGGTGCGGACTGGCAGGCGTCCAGCACTGTCAGGGCACCCGCCTCCCGGGCCATCGCCACCAGGGTCTTGACCGGGTTGATGGTGCCCAGGACATTCGAGGCGTGACTGAAAGCGAGGACCCTGGTGGCCGGGTTGATGATGCGGGCGGCCGCGTCGAGATCCAGCCCGCCGGCGTCGTCGACCGGGATGAACCGCAGGGTGGCACCGGTCCGCTCGGCGAGCTGCTGCCACGGGATGAGGTTCGCGTGGTGCTCCATCTCGGTGACCACAATCTCGTCGCCGGCGCCTAGGGCGAATCGTGCCGCCTCAGCTGCGGCGCCCGGCAGGGACGCGTTCAGGAACCCGTAGCTGAGCAGGTTCAGGCCCTCGGTGGCGTTCGACGTCCAGATGATCTCGTCGGCCCCGGCCCCCAGGAACGCAGCCAGGGTTTCGCGGGCGTCCTCGAAGGATTCCGTGGCTTCCACGGCCAAAAGGTGGGCCCCGCGGTGCACGGCGGCGTTCCGCTGCTCATAGAACTCCTGCTCGGCCTCGATGACGCTGAGCGGATTCTGCGACGTGGCCCCGGAGTCCAGATAGATCAGGGGGTGCCCGCCCATGGACCTCGAGAGGATGGGGAAGTCATTGCGGATCCGCAACACCTCGTCGTCGGTCAGTGCAGGCAAGAGCAGGGCCTGGGACTCTGACGTGGGCACAAGAGCCACGCTGGCCTCCTCGGATCGGGTCGAATGGACTACTACCCATCATCCCACGGAACGGCACGCCCCTGATCGGCGGGTGGTTCTGCGGACGGCTCTGGGCTATCCAATGTTTTCCGGTGTTTCCCCGTGTTTCCCGGTGTTTCCCCGTGTTTCCCGGTGTTTCCCCGTGTTTCCCGGTGTTTCCCCGTGTTTCCCGGTGTTTCCCCGTGTTTCCCCGTGTTTCCCGCTGGGAGGGCCTCAGGGCCGGGGTGAATCGCCGCCCGTGTCGATGAGGTCGACCCGCCGGCTGACGCCCAGTTTGGCGAAGACCCGGTAGAGGTGTCCTTCCACGGTCCGCTGGGACACGCAGAGCCTGCTGGCGATCTCGGCGTTGGTGGCTCCGCCGGACACGAGGTCGAGGATTTCGGTTTCCCGGGCGGTGAGTTCCGCATCCTGCTCGGGACGGACAAGGTCAATGTGGGCCGCCATTCCGGCAGCAGTCATCCGGTTCTGGATCTTGCGCTGGACGGCCAGCAGTTTCCGTTTGTCCGTGGTTTCGGCCAGGCACCGCTCCGCCTGTTGGGCCGCCTCGAGCGCCAGTAACACATAGCCGGCACGCAGCGCCCGGTCACTGATCCTGACCAGTTCGGCGTCGTCAGCCTGCAGCACCGCGAGTGCATAATCGTGCAGCATACTGGCCTCCCGTCCCTCGACCGCGAGGCTGCTGCGGGCAAGACCGTCCGCGGCCCCGGTGTCCCCGTGGCGCAAGGCCAGTCGTCTGATGTCCGTCTCAATCCCCCGCAATCCCTGCCGTTTGGCCTCCGCGGCCAGGCCGGCGAGCCTCTTGCTGACCTCCCCGCCGCCCGGTGCCCCGCCGGCCGCGGTGGAGTACGCGTCAGCGAGCAGGGGCAGCGCCCCCGGCCCGCGGTACCGCGAAAGCCGGAATGCCGCCGCGTGCTCCTCGGCCTCCCCCGTGTGGCCCACCACGGAGTTGGCGTACGCGGCGACCGAATGGGCGAAGGGCAGCAACTCCCAGGGATCGGCGATGGTGAGTTCCTCGACGCCGAGAACGAGTTCGGCAATGCCTTCGGGCATGCGCCCCTGGCGGACACGGGCGAGTCCTCTCATCAAGTGCAGGATGCCGCCGCTGAGCAGCAGCCTCGAGGGGAAGTCAGCCTCGTACTCATCGAGGGCCGAGGCGAGCGCCTCCCACTCCCCCGCCCAGTTCAGGCTCAGGCTGTAGCGCACCAGGAGGTCTTCGTAGACGAGGGGCAACGCCTGGCTGGCGCTGCGCGCCCCGTGCCAGGCCTCGCGGGCCAGCCCCAGGCCTTCCGCCACCTTGCCTTTGGCACAGAGCAACTCGGCGAGCAGTGACTCCGCCGGAATCTTAATGTCGTGCCGATCCCCGGCGGCCACAACCAGCTGGCTCAGACCGCCCTCACGGTCCTCGGTGCCGCCGCGGGGCTGGCTCCCGAGGGGCTCCGCCGCCACGGCGATCGCGGCAACATCCAACCACGACGGCCCCGTTGCGGCCGGTGCTGCTCCGCCGGCGGGAACACCCGGGCCGGCGGGTGCGGCGCCGCCTGCCAGCGGCTTTGCCGGCCCCCTCAGGCGGGCGGACAACAGGGCCGCCAGGTACCGGGCGTCCTGGTTCGGGACAGGTCCCGCGAGCTGCAGGAACTGTGCGGACTGCTGGCGGTCCCCCAGCAGATACCGCGAATATGCCATTTGCAACCGTGCCTCCGGAATCATCGCATCCTCGGAAACCGCGGCCGCGGTCCTCAACGCTGTCTGCGCGTCGAGGCCAACGTTGGCGATGCTGGCCGCCTTGAGGAGCTGGTCCGCCGGCACTGCGGCTCCGCAGTCCAGCGCCCACCGGACCCGGTTCAGGAAGGCTTCGGGAGGCACCGACGCTCCCGGGGGCAGTGAGACAAAACTGGCACGCAATCCGGCGCTTCGACCCGCCGGAACCCAACGGCGGATGATCTCACCGATCAGGGGACTCGCTGGCCGGACGGTCCGGTCGGTGCCCCGGGACACTCTGATGATCCCGGCCCTTTCCAGGGCGTCGACAGCCTTGGGGCCACCGAATCCCAAGAGCTGGCCGAGCGGAAGCGGCCCCGCGAGGGCCACTATCGCGGCAGCTGTCCTCTCCTCCGGTGACATGGACCGCAGTTCGTGACCGATCAGATCAGCCACCGGGACATCGGACAAGCCGGGAGGCGAGATGAGGAACCAGATTCCATGGCGCAGCCCCAGGGCCCCCGTGTTCCGGGCGTGCTCAATCAGGGACAGCAGCATAAACGGGTTGCCGGCGGAGGCATCTGCGAACACCGCACTCGCCCAGGGCGAGACGTCGGCGCGGAGCACCTGCTCGCAGAGCTGATGCACCTCGGCACGGGTGAGCGGCTCCAGGTCGAATTTGGTCAGGATTCCGTCATCCCAAAGCGCCAGGAATTCCTCCGGGATCAACAAACCCGGCCGGCAGGTCGCCAGGACACTGGCCGCACCGGTGGCGACGGCTTGCGCTACAAGCTGCGTCGTCCCGCGGTCCAGGCACTGGGCGTCATCGATCACAAAAAGCGGCTTGCTGGGTTCGGACTTGATGCTGTCCGTCACGGCCTTCACGACCGCGGAAAATGAATCCAGGTCGTGGGCGGGCAGCTGGCCGAGATAGGGCGAAAGCGCGCCGAACGGCACGGCAGACAATGCCGGCGTTGCCGCGAGCCGGATCACGGCTGTGTGCGGGCGGAGTTCGCGGATGACCGCCCTGGAAATGGCCGTCTTTCCCGTGCCCGGGTTGCCGACGACGAGTGCGCCGGACATCCCGTCGTCGCGCAGGCATCTGACGATATCCTTGACGACGCCGGACCGGCCAACCAGCGTGGCGGACTCAGTCAGACTTTCCACCCGCAGCCCTCCCTGCGGCGGTTCCCGGACGTCCCGGGCCGCCCGGAGGAAGGGGGGCCCGGTCGGTTAGCCGAGGCGGGCGTGTTCCACTGGTCCGGAGATGACATCTTTGAGTTCCGACCTGCTCGCGACGTGGAGCTTCGCATATACCTGGTAGAGATGTCCCTCAACGGTACGGACGGAAACGTGCATCTCGTCAGCGATCTTCCGGTTGGACGTACCTGCGGCTGCCCGGACCGCCACCTCGGATTCCCGTGCTGTCAACGTCGCGTTCAAAAGTGAGAGCACGCCATTTCTTGGGTTGCCGAACCGGTCCTCCAGGGACTGCTGCGTGCGCTGGGCCATCCTGAGGGAGATGCGGTTGCCGGCGTCGTTGGCACAACTGACCGCTTTCCTGGTCACATCCCTGGCGAAAACTGCATTGCCGGCCGCATCGGCGTCCTTGGACGTTGCCAGCAGTTCCTCGCTGTCGGCGTCCTTCAGCCCTTCCGCAAGCCGGGAGCACAGGCCGGCGAACTGCCCGGTGACCTGGCCCGCGAGATCGCTGAGCTTCTGGCTTGCCTGACGGTCACCCAGCCGGGCCACCGCTGAGAGGAACTGGAGGCCGGTAGCAAGCGCCGAGGCCTCGGTGTCCATGTCGGCTTCCAGCTTCAGTGCGCGCAGGGCCTCAGTCTTTTGGCCGATTTCCGCCTTGGCAGAGAGTTCAAAGTACCGTGTGATGCGGTTCACCAGCCACGGTGCCCGGCGCTGCAGCTCCTCGATTTCCACCAGCAGGGCACCCGCTTTTTCCTCATCGCCCTGGAGCGCGAATGCATAGGCACAGGCTGCGGTTGCGAGTCCGGCAACTGCATCCGGATCGTTTACCCTCAGCTGCCAAACCCCGGACTCCAGGCGTTGAAGTGCCCTCGTGAGGTGGCCACGGTGGAGGTCGACGATTCCCTGTCCGATCTCGAACATCCCGCCGAGCCTGGCCTGCTCGTCCCACGACTCCGAGGTGCCCGCGAGGAAGTCTGCGGCTTCCCGGTACTTGGCCGACAGGAGCAGGAGCAGCAGGAACCGACCCCGGATTTCCCGGATCGAACCGTCGGACAGGTCAAGCGTGCCGGCGGCCAGAATGACTTGCCTCCCGAGTCCGACCGCACCCAGGATGTCGCCGGTGACCGCCTTCGCCTCACTCACAAGGCTCGCGGCCATGACCTTTGCTTCGCTGCCCAAGTCCGTGGCATCCACATTCTGGAAAATTTGCAGGACATCACCGTACCGGCCTTCGAAGGCGGCCAGCTCGGCATAAGCCAGGCGGACACGCTCACCAACCATCGTCAGCCCAGCCCCGGGGTCCCCTGACGCCGTCAGCCGCAGTTCAATCTCCTGCAGCCGGGCCAGTGCGCTTGCCGCCGCTGCCGGGCTGCGCCTGTCCAGCTCGGCCCACAGCAGTTGAAGGGGGGCCCACTCATCCAGGGCAAGTCCATCGCCGGCGCGCAGTTCAACGTCAGCCAGGACACGGCGTGCTGCTTCGTCATTGTGCAAGGACATATGCGCTCTGGCAGATTCGACGGCCACTTCGGCGAGCTTCTCCTTGCCCGCGATTTCCCGGGTGAATCTGAGGGCGGACTGCGGATCGGATGCTTTGTTCGCGAGGCGGGCCGCGGCCAGGGCCAGCCCGGGCTCCACGTCTTCCCCGCAGTCCAAAGCCCACGCCACTGCGGTGGATCCCGTGAACGCGTCGAGGTCCTGGTCCTGGAGAACAGCACCCAACCGGCGGCGAAGCTCTGCACTGCGGCCGGGCGGAACCACACTGGCAACGATTCCGGCCGTGACCGGGTTGGCGATGCTCACCATGGGCGGATGGTCATGGCTGACGTGGATCAGCCCGCGCTCCTGGAGCGTATCGATGTCCTGCGCCTTGGACACGCTCATGAGGGTCTGCAGCGGCAGCGCTCCGGCGAGCGACAAAAGCTCAAAAACATCGCGCTGGCCAGGGCTGAGCCGGTTCAGGCGGGCCTTGAGAACATCCCTGATTTCACCGGCCAGAGCCACCGGTTTCTCCCCCAAAACCCAGGAATCCTCGTGGCGGACAATCGTGCCGAGCTTGATCTGCTCCCGGGCCAGGGAGTGCAGGAAGAGCGGATTGCCGCCGCTGGCGTTCCAGAGGGCACGTGCCGCTGTGTGGGAAAAGTGTCCGCCGTACTCATGGGCAAGGCTGTCCGCCGTTTCGCTGAAATCGAAGGGCCCAAGATCCACCCTGCGCAGCAGGTCGTCCTTCCAGAGCCCCATGATGTCGCTCCCCAGATTAGGCAGGTCAACGCACGCTGCGAGCAACAGGACGTGTCCACCGGCGCAGAGCTGGGCAACCATCATGGTGGAGAGCTCATCGAGGTCATGTGCATTGTCGACAAAGAGGACGACGCTGCGGCCCTGGGCCCGGTTGTGAAGCAATTGGGTCAAGCCACGCAGCACCATCAGTGGGTGCTCAAGGTGGGATGCATCAAGTTCGTTGAGCAGTACGCTGAGCGCCCCGTAAGGAAGTTTGGAGGAAATGGAGCTGCCCCGGACCTGAACCACCAGGTAGTCTTCACCGAGCTTCTCGAGGGCCCGCTGGGCAACAAAGGACTTTCCTGCCCCGTGTTCCCCAACAATCACGGCCCCGCAGCCCGATCCCGAGGTCAGGGCCGCTACCACCTCCGCAACGGTCTTGTGGCGTGTGTAGTGCTTCTCGGGCCGCCCCTTCCCCGGACGTTGGGCGGCTGACATCACATCTGTTCTGCCGCTGCCCGCAGGCAGACCGGCTTCTTGCTGATACATGAGAGAGACCTTCGCAATCAAAGTTATGACTACCGATAGGTCCAACTTATTGATATAGGGAATTTTCGGGATGCGTATGCGCTACTCGATTACGGGCGTAGGGGCCAGCCCTGGGCTACGTAGTTGTACTCATAATCTTCCGGCCGTTCCGCGCCTCAAACCAAGTAGTTCGACTCGAAGTTCCAGCCCGACGGGGACCCTTTTTCACGGGTGTCTCGGTGCAGCAGCAGGTCCGGAGGCCGCCGCGCCTGGGCTGCCAAGTGCCACCGCAGGGCCCCACAGTGCGGGCGCAATGCCACGCTGGGGCTTCACAGTTCTGGCACGGCCGCCCGGCTATCGGGCGGCCGAGCCAGGACTGGGGCCACGGAAAACTTAGGGAGCCGACGGCGGCTGGGGGGAGGAACCTCGGTCTCAGAAGGTTCCGACGCCGTCGGCTCCGTCAAAGGGGTTCACGCACTCGGCGGGAACCATTCGGGAGACCGTTTCGGAGATAATTCAATGTCTGTTGCACCAGAGTGGACCATCGTTCCCCACGCCGGCGATCCTGGCAGCGTCTTCGAATTGCCTGGACCGCTTCCGCGTTGATGGCTCCACGTTCAAAAGTCCTTTGCTCGGAGTCCCTGATTCAGTCTCCTGGTTCAGAGTCCTTGTTCAGAGTCCTTTGTTCCTGGTGCTGACTACAATCTAGCGAACCCGACGGCACCCGCACACCGGTAGTCCGTACTCGAATTCGTGACGGGTTCCGACGAAACCGGGATAGAGGGTACTTGCCACGGCAGCCGGCTTCCGACAGTTGTGCGTCCCGGCTACGCGGTCCCCATACCCGGGCGGCGTGGTGCCTACTTGCCGGCCCCCCGGAGTTACGCACGCCCGAAGGGGAAAAGGCAGTGTTGCCTTCACCCGTGCAGAAGTCAGGGGCCGGAGGACCGGAAGAACCGGCTGCCCGTGGAACGCCCGGGCGGAGGCTAGGAGGAGGAGACTCCCGGCAGCTGATCGCGGCCCTTGACGTTCAGCTTGGCGTAGCTGCGGTAAAGGTGGCCTTCAACTGTCCGGATGGAAACCTGCAGCTCGGCGGCAATCTGGCGGTCGCTGAGGCCGCGGACCGCCAGCGCCACGATGTCGCGCTCGCGGCGGGTCAGCAGGCCGAGGGCGTCAGCTTCAGCTTCCTGTTCCTGGCCGGCGAGGCTGTCTGCCCGGTCCAGGCACCGCTTCCGCTGGGACAGCGCCATACGCTCGCGCAGGGTGTCACCGGCCGCCCGGTACCCGTTCGCAGCGGCATCATAGGCAAGTGCCGCGAAGCCCCACAGCTCGGCGTCTTCGCAGCTCTTGCCTGCTTCCAGATGGTCGGTGGCGAGGTCCGTCCTGATCGCCGCCGCATAGTGACAGATAGCGGCCGGCCTGGGGCCTTCCAGCGCGGGCTGCAGTTCGAGGAGCCGGACAGCCGCGTCGCGGTCTCCCAAAGCCAGGCAGAAGGCAAGCGAATCAAATTCCAGGCCCGCGGTGGAACCGTCCCCTTGGGGCCGGCCCAGCGCGCGGAGCTCGTCGACGGCCCCCGGGTAATTGCCGAGGCGCGCTTTTCCGTACGTGACTGCCATCTGCGAGAGGACGCGCAGGTAGCGTGAGACCGCCCGGGGCGCGGCTTCGTAGTCGGCGAGGAACGCCGCGGCCTTGTCTTTGGCACCGACGTCAGCGGCGGCGGCGAACCCCATCGAGGAGACCAGGGCGAAGAGCTGTTGGGGATCCGCGAGCCGCAGTGACTCCAGTGCCGCGCTGAGGGTGTTCAGGGACTGGGCGGCCTTGCCCTGGTAGAACAGGATGATGCCGTGCGCGGCGTGGACTCCCCCGCCGAACGAGATGAGGTTGGGCCCTTGCCCGGCGCCGACTCCGGCCAGGAGCTTTTCGGCGGCTTCCCAGTCGCCCCCGTGGATCACGGCAGCTGCTGCCCGCGCCACCAGGAATTCCGCGAGGAAATACAGTTCGTAGTGTCCTGAGCCCGCGGTTTCCAGGGCCTCGGAGACAGCGGCGAAGGACTGGACTGCCTTGCCCTGCACCAGGAGCCGCTCCGATGTCAGTGCCAGCCTGAACGCTGCTTCTAGGGTATTGGCCGGGGGGACGGCCTCGCCGTCGGCTTCCGTGCCGGCACCCTCCGGGTACTCCCCTGCCAGGGCGTACACCATGGCATGCATGGTGTCGTGTCGCTCCCTGGTGGCCTTGAGGATGCCATCGGCGTCGTCCGGGTTTTCCCTGCCCAGCCGCTCCCCTGCCTCCAGGAGGGCCCCGGCGCGGTCCATGATGTCCGCTGGCGAGTGGCCGAGAGCGGCCTGGACCGCAGCCCACATCAGGGTTCCCGTCAGGAGCACTGCCACGCTGAGTCCCTTGGCGAAGTCGGGCTCCAGGATGTCCCGGGCGGCCGCATAGTCCGAGGTGTTGAAGTAGGTCCGCGCTGTCACGGCCCGCGCTGCCACCTGCAGTTCAGGGTCCTTGACCAGTGCGGCGGCCTTGCGGGCCAGCTCGTCCTCATACAGCCGGCTGGCCAGGACGGCTGCCCGCAGCAGCTGCCGGTCCTCGATCTCCGCTCCGCATTCCATTGACCAGCTCACCTGACGCAGGAGGCCTTCTGCCGACGTCGGTTCGCTGTCCAAGCGCCGCAGGAGGCTCTGCCGGAGCTGGAGGCTGCGTGCCGGGGAAATCAGGTTGCGCAGCGTGTCGCCGTAGATGGAGTGCCACAGCCGCAATTGGGGGTGTGGCGCAGGCGTGACGCGGATCATCTCGTGTTCGATGAGTGCCGCCACCGGGTCCTCGCCCACCGTGGACTCAATGACGTCGCGGGACACCGGCTCCGACAGGGCGATCAGGTTCAGGGCCTGGCGTTCTGCCGGTGAACGCCGGAGCAGCTGCCGCCGCACGACGTCCGTCAAGCGGTCGCCGTGGCTGTTAAGCGGGCGCGCGAGCAGCCAGACCCCGTTGCGTTGCAGCAGCGTGCCGTCGCTCTTCGCGTCCGCGATGAGACCGTTGAGCAGGAGCGGATTGCCTTCGGAAACCTCCCAGAGGGTTTCGGCGACGCTCGGCAGGACCTGCGGCCCCAGCGTGCCTTCGAGTATCTCGTTTGTCTGATGCTGGCTCAGGGGCCGGAGGTCGAGGCGTTCGGCGATTCCCTCAAACCACAGCTGCAGCAGCGGTTCCGGCAAGCCAGGCCGGGTGGCCGAGGCCACGAGCAGCTTCGCCCAGCCGGCGGCGGCGAGTTCCACCAGGATCCCGGCGGTCGACTCGTCAAGGTCATGGGCATCGTCCACGACCAGCAGCAGGGGCTTCTGGGAGGCGCTGCGCTCGTCTTCGAGCCTCGCCCAGAAAGTCCTGAGCACGGCCAGCTGCGAAGTGGCTTCCTGCACGGGCAGCCCGACAATAAAGGGACCCAGCACGCCGTAGGGCACATTCGACAGGGACGGGCTGCCGTGGATGCGGACGGGCGTCACGGCTGTCTGCAGTTCGGCCACCACGGCTTCGAGGAGGGTGGATTTGCCGATCCCGCTGTCGCCGAGCAGGAGGACGGCGACGTGGTTGCTCCCTTGGATGGCTTCAACCGCCGAACGCAGGTCCTCCTTTCGCCCGGTCAGGACCGTGGATGCCTCCGCAGCGTCGGGGGCGGTTGCGCGCTTCCTAGATGAGTCCAAGCAGATCACTTCGCGAAGAAACTCCCAGCTTGGTGAACACCTGGTAGAGGTGTCCTTCCACTGTTCTGACAGAAATGCCGATGGCCAAGGCAATGTCCTTGTTCGAAACGCCGTTGCCGGCGAGGGCGGCAATCTGCCGCTCCCTGTCCGTGAGCAGCGGCCCCTTGTTCCTTGGCATGATCGGCAGGGCCGGCAATGAGACCGCGAGGCTCTCAAGGATGGCGTGTGCGGCGCTGGCCTTGCCGCTGAGCCCCGCAGCCTTGGCGAAGTCGAAGGCGAGGGCAGCGCACCTGGCCTGGACGGCGTCGAGTTCCATGGCCGCGGCCTGGCCGGCGGCCTCCAGCATGATGGCGGCGTCCTTCTTGCGGCTGCCCACCGCGATGGTCCGGGACAGCTCCGCGAGGGCCCCCTGCCGGAACGCCGCGATCTCCTCCAGGAACTCGAAATCCTTGGTGGTGCCGTTGACCGTCGCCCCGAGCATGGAGATTCCGGCCAGGGTATACCGGCCGGCCCGGTAGTGTTCCTCGGCCGCGCGCACCAGCCGGTCCTTCGCCTCCGGATCTCCCAGCCAGCGTGAGGCCATGTCCATGCAGAAGTCTGCAGAAGTTCGGATCGCGAAGCGTGCGGGGCCATCCGCTGACCGGGCCCGGTCCAAGTAGACGGAGGCCTGCACGGAGTTCCCGGTCTGGGCGTAGGCGAAGGCGGTGGCTGCGTAGGCCTGCCGCAACGAGTGAAGGCTCGCGCGGACTTCCAGCTGCGCGATCGCGGCAAGGAGCGGGTCGAGGGCCATGTAGCCGCGGCCCGCGTAGACATAGGCGAGTCCGACGGCCAGGTCAGTGGGCGCGCTGCCGGAGTGCAGTCCGTGGCCGGCCCGGCCGCTCGCGTCCTTGAGCATGTCGATGCTTTGGCGCCATTGTCCGGACAACAGCAGCACGTTGAAAGATCGCCAGGCAAAGTTTTCCCGGATCCGCGGTACGTTCGACCATTCCCCCAGCTGGCCGCCGATCTCGCGCATCAGCTTCCGGGCCTGGACTTCCTTGCCCGTCATGCACAGGGCTTCCATCAGGATGATTGCGGATCTGAGCCGGTGCACGGCGTTGATGTCGTCCACTTCCGCGCTCGCCGCCACGCTGAGCCGGGCCATCATTGGCTCATAGTCACCGACAAAGGAGAGGAAGTTGAATTCGCAGAGGTCCAGGCACAGTCCGGCGCGGGTCAGCTCCTGCGCCGATGCATCGGGCTGGCCGGCTTTGAGTTCTTCAAGCCGCAGCCGGGCCTGCCCGATCAGCTCAGGGACCTGGGCCGTGCGGTCCTTGAGCCAGGACATGCAGTCCACCTTCGCGGCTATCAGTTCCGCATACGCTTCGGCACCCAGCGAGCGGAGCTGGGCCTCCGAGACATCGTCCAGGGCGGCCATGGCCTGCAGGGGCAGCCCGAGTTGAAGGTAGGCGGCGGACTTCTGCAGCTGCCCCTCGGTCCATTCCGGATCCTCCGGGTTCAGGCTGCCGGCGCATTTGAGCGCGAACTTCGGGTCGAAGAGTTTAACGGCGGCGCCGGCGGCCGCCACGGCGTGGGCGGGTGCCAGGGGTGCGTCGCAGTCGTGGGTCCATGCCGCATAGGCCAGCAGGTCCTCCACGGTGAGCTCGTTCAGCTCATCCTGCTGGTGACCGGGCACCTTGTCCCGCAGTTCCAGCCTGCGCTCGACACTGAGCCAGTTGCGGACGGTGTCGCCCAGATAGCGGTCGCCGAGCGAGACAAGGTGGCGGTCCGTCCGGTCGACGACGATCTGGCCGGCGTCCTCCATGTCCGCGATGACGCCGGGGCTGTACATCCGTGCGAGCCGGGCCAACGGCAGGGTCCGGGCACAGGACAGCACCTCGATGAGTTCCCGTGCCACCGGCGTTTCGCGGGCGTACCGGGCCCGGACGATGTCTTCCAGCGCGGTGCGGCCGTCCAGAACCACCTCGTCCACCAGGGTCCAAACGGAGCCGGCGAGCACGAGGTTGCCGCGTTCGATCTGTTCCGAGACCACGGCCTGCAGCAGGGTCGGGCTGCCGCCGACAAGTTGGTGCAGCTGGCTCGCCAGTGCGCTCGATACCCTGTGGCCGAGGGCTGCCTTGAGCACTTCGAGGGTTTCGACCTCCGTGAGGTTGGCAAGCCGGACTTCGGCCAGCTGCCCGGAGGTGATGAGCCAGTAAAAGTCCGGCGGAAGGTCCGTGGTCCGCTGGGCAGTGGCGACGAGCCGCGCTGTCCGGGTCTGCACCAGGTTGAGCAGGACGCCCGTGCTCAATTCGTCCAGGGCACCGGCGTTGTCCAGCAGGATGACGCACTTGCGTCCGGCGGCGTCGTCGCGGATCAGGGAGGTAATACCGTGCAGGATGGCCGTCGGCGAGCCTAGTGAGCTTTGCGGCAGGCGGGCCAGGGTGAAAGCCAGGCAGCCGTAGGGGGTGGCCGAGCCCGGCCCGGAACTGCGGAGCTGGAGGGTGTAGACGTCGGGCCCGAAACCCGCGATCACCGTGCGTCCCACCTGGGTCTTGCCCACCCCGCGGTCGCCGGTGATGACCACACCCATGCGGTCTTCGGCCAGCAGGGCACTGCGAACCCGGTCGGCGTCGGCATTGCGCGCGAGACCGGACCACCTGTGCCGGTCCAGCGGACCGGTTACAGGTTCTTCTTCGGCGGGTGCCAATGTAGTGGAAACATTCCCCCAGCCCAGCGATTCCCTCGACATCTAGTTTCCTTCGTACCGCTTTGCGGACAGCAAACCTGAGACCGTCCGCCTAGAAGTAGCGTATCCCTATCCCCCGACATGAGAGTAGAGCGATCATATAGGCATTTCTGGAAGCTTGGAAGCAATTCGGGTCGGCGACGGCGCGATACCCCGTGGTCCGCTGCTGACGTGCCGGGGCGGGTCCGGCTAGGGCGTCTTCGCCGGGTGGAACTGCTGCTGGGCCGCGAGCAGGCCGTCACGGACCAGGGCTTCCACGGCGTCGGCCGCTGTATCGATCAGGAAGGGCAGTTCCTTCTTCTCCGGGCCGGAAAAGTCCTTCAGCACAAAGTCCGCAGTGTCCATTCTGCCCGGAGGGCGGCCCACGCCGACCCGGACGCGCAGGTAGTCCTTGGTGGCGAGGGCCTTGGAGATGTCCCGCAGCCCGTTGTGGCCGCCTTCGCCGCCGCCCAGCTTCAGCTTCACCGTGTTGAAGGGAATGTCGATCTCGTCGTGCACTGCGATGACGTGGCCGGGATCGATGTCATAGAACTTGGCCAGCGCCGAGACCGGGCCGCCGGAGACGTTCATGTAGCTCAGCGGCTTGGCCAGCACTACCCGGGGGCCGCCGATGCCGAGGCGGCCTTCCAGGACCTGGGCCCGGGACTTGTGGGACTTGAAGCCGCTCCCGATCCGGGAAGCGAGTTCGTCGAGGACCATCTGTCCGACGTTGTGCCGGTTGTGGGCGTACTCAGCCCCCGGGTTTCCAAGGCCTGCGATCAACCAGGTGTCAGTCATGGGTCAGTCCTTCGGTATGGCCTTCGGCAAGGCGGGCCGGTTCCGGGCAGCGCGGGGCTGGCGTTGCCCGGCGGAGACGACGGCGGCCGGGCCCCAAGGGGACCCGGCCACCGGAGGAATCGTGGGTGCTACTCGGCTGCGACCGAGGAGCCTTCAGTGGTGTCGGCCGATGCCTCTTCCTCGGAGACCTCAGTGGCCTCGGAGATGTGCACGACGAGGGACTCGGCGTCGGCGAGCAGGACGGAGCCCTTCGGCAGAACGAGGTCCGAAGCGTGGATGTGCTCGCCGGCGGTGCGGCCCTCGATGCTGACCTCGATGGCGGTCGGCAGGTGGGTTGCCTCAGCCTCGAGGGAAACGACGGTCATTTCCTGGTTGTACACGTTGCCCGGAGCCAGTTCGCCGGTGAGGTGCACAGGAACGTCGACGGTGACCTTTTCGCCGGTGCGGACGGTCAGGAGGTCGAGGTGCTCGATGATCTGCTTGATCGGGTCGCGCTGGATGTCCTTGACGAGGGCCAGGTGCTGTTCGCCGTTGATGTCCAGGGTCAGCAGGGCGTTGGCCTTGCGGACTGCCAGGGTGGTGGCCTTCGCCGGCAGGGTAATGTGGATCGGCTCGGCGCCGTGGCCGTAAATGACGGCAGGAATCAGATTGGCCATGCGGGCGCGGCGGGCGAAGCCCTTGCCGAATTCGGTGCGTACTTCTGCTGCGAGCTTCTGCTCAGCCATGGGTATCTCCTGTGTGGACTAGCGGTGGTCAGCAAGGGCGGAGGTCTGTTTGCGACCTTCAACGCCGGGTGGCCGTGAGGCCGCCCTTCCGAAGGGAGATTCAGACCCAGTCGATAACGGAGACCAGCACTCCGGTAACCGACTAATTTCCGCTTCAATACGGATAGTTCGGAATACCGGCGCTCTCCCTCGCCAAGGTTTCGGTACAAGGCTACCAGTGCGGGGCCGCAATCATGAAAACGGCCCCGTACTGGCGGACAGCTGAGCGGGCTCAGCTGCAGGGTTGATCGGGTTAGGCGTTGCCGTCAAACAGGCTGGTGACGGAGCCGTCGTCGAACACTTCGCGGATGGCGCGGGCGATCAGCGGAGCGATGGACAGCACGGTGAGCTGCGGGAAGCGCTTGCTGGCGTCGATCGGCAGGGTATTGGTGACGACAACCTCGCGGGCGCCGGACTCGGACAGCCGCTGGGCCGCAGGGTCGGAGAAGACGGCGTGCGTTGCCGCGATGATGACATCCTTGGCGCCGGCGTTCTTGAGCACCTGGACCGCGCCGGAAATGGTTCCCCCGGTGTCGATCATGTCATCGATCAGCACGCAGGTGCGGCCCTCGATCTGGCCCACGACTGTCTTGGAGATGGCCTGGTTCGGGACGGTGAGGTCGCGGCTCTTGTGCACGAAGGCCAGCGGCGCGCCGCCGAGGCGTTCGGCCCACTGTTCGGCGACCCGGACACGGCCGGTGTCCGGGGAAACCACCGTGATGTCGTCAGCGCCGACGCGGGTACGGATGTAGTCCGCCAGCAGCGGGATGGCCATGAGGTGGTCCACGGGGCCGTCGAAGAAGCCCTGGATCTGCGAGGTGTGCAGGTCCACGCTCATAATGCGGTCGGCGCCGGCGGTCTTGTAGAGATCGGCGATGAGGCGCGCGGAGATGGGCTCGCGGCCGCGGCCCTTCTTGTCCTGGCGCGCGTAGGGGTAGAACGGCGAAACGACCGTGATCCGCTTGGCGGAGGCCCGCTTGAGCGAATCGATCATGATCAGCTGTTCCATCAGCCAGTTGTTCAACGGGGCGGGGTGCGCCTGGATGACGAAGGCATCGGTGCCCCGCACGCTTTCGCCGGCCCGGACGTAGATCTCGCCGT
This sequence comes from Pseudarthrobacter sp. ATCC 49987, assembly GCF_009928425.1. NCBI lineage: Bacteria > Bacillati > Actinomycetota > Actinomycetes > Micrococcales > Micrococcaceae > Pseudarthrobacter > Pseudarthrobacter sp. ATCC 49987. The sequence continues at coordinate 2,592,805 of NZ_JAABNS010000001.1, forward strand.
TGGCGAAGTCGTAGGCGTCCAGGGGCAGCAGCTCGGTCCCGAGTTCCTTGGCGATCTCCTTCGCCAGCTCCGGATGCGCGCGCCCAGCGGCAAGCACCAGCTTCTTCTCGCCGCGTGCCGTAATTTCGCTCATTATTGCTAGCCCTCTTCTGTAGATGCCGGAGTACTGGAGGAAGTCGTGGTGGCGCCGGCGGCCTGGGCCAGGGACGCGGAAATCGAGTCCGGGCGGTTCGCAAGGACCCAGCCCTCGGCGTTCTGCTGCTTGGCGACCGAGAGGACCAGGGCCCCGGGCGGCACGTCGCGGCGGATCACGGCGCCGGCGCCGCTGTAGGCGCCGTCGCCCACCCGGACGGGCGCGACGAAGACGGTGTTGGAGCCGGTACGGACGCCTGAGCCGATGACCGTGCGGTGCTTCTTCTCGCCGTCGTAGTTCGCAGTGATGTTGCCGCAGCCGATGTTGGTGTCCTCGCCGATCTCGGCGTCGCCGGCGTAGCCGAGGTGGGAAAGCTTCGATCCCCGGCCGATGGTGACGTTCTTGGTCTCGTAGAAGGCGCCGATCTTGCCGGTCTCGCCCAGGACGGTGCCGGGGCGCAGGTAGGTAAACGGGCCGACGCTCGCCCGGGCCCCAATGGTTGAGCCGGAACCGTGCGTGCGGATCACCGTGGCGCCTTCCCCCACCTGGACATCGGTGAGGGTCGTGTCGGGGCCGACGACGGCGTCCCGCGCCACCGCGGTGGTGCCGTGGAGCTGGATGTTGGGCAGCAGCCGGACGTCCTCGTCGAGGATGACGGTGGCATCGATCCAGGTGGTTGCCGGGTCGACGACGGTGACGCCGGCGCGCATCCAGGCCTCGACCGTGCGCCGGTTGAGTTCGGCGCCCAGTGCCGAGAGCTGGACCCGGTCGTTGGCGCCCTCGACCTGCCAGCGGTCTTCGGTCACGACGGCGGCGACGCGGCCACCGGCGGCCCGGGCCAGGCCCAGCACGTCGGTGAGGTATTTTTCGCCCTGGGCGTTGTCGGTGGTGACGTGGGCCAGCGAGTCGCGGAGCACGGCGGCGTCGAAGGCATAGATGCCGGAGTTGATCTCGCGGATCCCGCGTTCGGCGTCCGTGGCGTCCTTGTGCTCGCGGATGCCCTGGACAGTTCCGTCTTCTGCCCGCAGGATGCGGCCGTAGCCGGCGGCGTCGTCCAGGACGGCGGTGAGGACGGTGACGGCGTTATGGCCGGCCTCGTGGCTGGCGACGAGTTCGGCGAGGAGCTGGCCGGTGAGCAAGGGGACGTCGCCGTAGGTGACGACGACCGTGCCGCTGAGCCGGCCGTCGGGGTGAAGCGCGTCGAGGGCCTCCAGGGCGGCCTCAACGGCCCGGCCGGTGCCGGGCACCTCGTCCTGGTCGACGATCAGGGCAGACGGGTCGACGGCGGCGATGTGGGCGGCCACGAGGTCCCGTTCATGCCGGACGACGAGGGCCAGCTCCTGCGGTCGGATGGTGCGCGCGGCGTGCAGCGCGTGGCCAACGAGGGAGCGGCCGCCGATCTCGTGGAGGATTTTGGGGGTACGGGACTTCATCCGTGTACCGGCCCCTGCAGCTAGGACGATGACGGCGGCTGGGCCGGTCTTCTCGGGGCTCACGTACGGGCTCTCCTTGCTCAGCGGCTTAGCTCATGCCCCTGCTTGGTGGATCTGGGTGTCCGGCGGCCGGGGCCAGCTGGTGCACCTCGGTTGCCGGATCCGCGCGGTGTGGGCGGACCAGACTCCGGTCGCGGCGCCAGATTCATCCTACTGGACTCACGCCGGGCCGCGCCCGGCGGCGCCGATTCCCGGCCCCGCGATGCGCAACAGTTCCGCCCATAGGACTCGAACCTATACTCCACGGCTCCAAAGGCCGGGGTGCTGCCATTACACCAGGGCGGACCATGCCCAGGCGTTGAGCCTGTGGCACGAGAGTCAATTCTGCCATACTGCGTTGCCCCCAAGTGTTGGCGCCATGCCCGTGGCCCGGCCGCAGCCCTCCTGGCGGATGTTCTGGGGCATGATGGAGCTGTGACCAACAGCGCAGGGGTATCCGGAGGGGCGGAGGGCCGCAGCGGCCGGCCCGTCCGGTCTGCCGATTACGTACCCCGGGTCCGGATGACGGGGCCCCAGCGCCGCAGCCAGCTCATCGGCATCGGCCGGGGACTCTTCGCGCTCCGCGGACTGGACGGGACCACCATCGAGGAGATCGCCGCTGCCGCGGGCGTCTCCAAACCCGTGATCTACGAGCACTTCGGCTCCAAGGAGGGCCTGTACACGCAGGTCGTTGAGTTCGAGTTCCGGATCCTGCTGGGTTCCATCAACGACGCGCTGTCCGAGGAAGCGAAGCCGCGCGTCCTGGTCGAGCGCGCAGCCCTGGCGCTGCTGAGCTACATCGAGGACCGCGCGGACGGCTTCCGGATCCTTATGCGCGATGCTCCGCCGACCCAGCCCGAGGGGGCGTTTTCCACCCTGCTTTCCCACGTCACGGCCCGTGTGGAGTACATCCTGGCCGACGAGTTCGCGCGCCGCGGCTTCACATCGGCCGACGGCGCCATGTACGCGCAGATGCTGGTCGGCATGGTCGCGATGACGGGCCAGTGGTGGCAGGACAGCCGGACCCCGGACAAGCGCGAGGTCGCCGCCCACCTGGTCAACCTTGCCTGGAATGGCCTCACGGGCCTCCAAAAGGACCCCGAACTCCGCAGCGACGACTAGCCGGACTTCGCATGCCGGGGCACCGGGGCGGGCCCGGAGTTCTGAGCCCTGCGCGGGACATGCCCTCCCCTGGCCCCCAAGAATGGACATAGTGCCACCATGCCCATCCCTGGCCTGCACCAAGGGGCATGTCCGAAGGGTTTTGAGTGGGCCGAGGGACATGTCCAGCCTGGGCCAGGACCCCAGGGACATGACGAAGCCCCGCCGGCGACGAAGCAACCGAACCAACCTAGCGCCCCGCGGGACATGCCCTCCCTTGGCCCCAAGAATGGACATAGTGCCACCCTGCCCATCCCTGGCCTGCACCAAGGGGCATGTCCAGAGGGTTTGCATGTCCGAAGGGTTTTGCCTGTCCCGCGGCGACCTGCCCGGACGCCTACTCCCCCAGCACCTCGAGCGCGGCGAGCCATTCGAGTTCGAGGGCTTCGCGTTCGACTGCGAGGTCCTTGAGTTTCTTGTTAAGTCCGGCGAGTTGGCCGACGGCGGCGGGGTCGGCGGCCGTTGCAGTCATCTGGGCGTGGATCTTGTCTTCCTGCTGCTTGAGCTTGCCCAGCTGGCGGTCGATCCGGTTCTTGGCCTTGCGGGCGTCCCGCTTTTCGCCCTCCGACGGACCGGCTGCCGCGGGTGCAGAGGCGCCGCTGGCAGCGGTCACCGGGTTGCCGCCGCCGGTGATGGTGGAGCCGGCCAGCGCCGCTTCACGCAGTTCCAGGTACTGGTCAACGCCGCGCGGCAGGGCGCGGATCTTGCCGTCGCCGAGCAGCGCCATCTGGTGGTCCGTAACGCGTTCCAGCAGGTAGCGGTCGTGGCTGACGACGACGAGTGTGCCCGGCCAGCCGTCCAGCACGTCTTCGACGGCGGCCAGGGTGTCGGTGTCGAGGTCGTTGGTGGGCTCATCGAGCATCAGCACGTTGGGCTCGCCCACGAGCAGCCGGAGGAGCTGGAGGCGCCGGCGTTCGCCACCGGAGAGGTCCTTGACCGGGGTCCACTGCTTCTCGTTGGTGAAGCCAAGCTGCTCCACGAGCTGGCCGGCGGTGAATTCCTTGCCGCCGACGTTGAAGGAACGCTTCTCCCGCTCAATCACTTCGATGACGCGCAGATCCGAAACGTCGTCGAGCTCCTTGACCTCCTGGGTCAGGACCGCGGTGACCACCGTCTTGCCGCGCTTGACCTTGCCGGACGTGGGCTGGATCTCGCCGTTGAGGAGCTTCAGCAGGGTGGTCTTGCCGGCGCCGTTGACGCCCACCAGGCCGAGCCGCTCCCCGGGGGCGAGCCGCAGGGTGATGTTGTCGAAGAGTTTCTGGCCGGGTTCGCCGCCCAGGAAGTCGAGGGAGACGTTCTCGAGGTCCAGGACGTCCTTGCCGAGCCGGGCCGTGGCCATCTTGCTCAGCGCCGTCGAGTCGCGGGGTTCGGGGACGTCGGCGATCAGGGCGTTGGCAGCCTCGATCCGGAATTTGGGCTTGGCGGTGCGGGCCGGGGCGCCGCGCCGGAGCCAGGCGAGCTCCTTCTTCACGAGCATCTGGCGCTTGCTTTCCACCACGGATGCTGAGCGGTCACGTTCGGCGCGGGCCAGCACATAGGCCGCGTAGCCGCCGTCGAAGGGGTCCATGATGCCGTCGTGGATTTCCCAGGTCTTGGTGCAGACTTCGTCGAGGAACCAGCGGTCGTGGGTGACCACGAGGAAGGCGCCCTGGTTGGGCCGCCAGCGGGTCTTCAAGTGCCGGGACAGCCACGCAACGCCTTCGACGTCGAGGTGGTTGGTGGGCTCGTCGAGCATGATGACGTCGTGGTCCTCGATCAGCAGCTTGGCCAGCGCCACACGGCGCTTCTGGCCGCCGGAGAGTGCGTGCACGTTGGCGTGCCAGTCGACGTCGGAGACGAGTCCGCCCATGACTTCGCGGATCTGCGGGTTGCGGGCCCATTCGTAGTCGGCCTGATCCCCGACGATCGCGGCGCCGACGGTGAGGTCACCGTCGAGCACGTCGCTCTGGTCCAGGTAGCCGATGTTGACTTCGCTGCGTTTGGTCACCCGGCCGGAGTCCGGGGTGGAGCGCATGGCCAGCAGCCGCATGAGGGTCGACTTGCCGTCGCCGTTGCGGCCCACCATGCCGATCCGGTCGCCCTCTTCAAGGCCGAGGGTAATGCCGTCGAGGACGGTGCGGGTTGCATACGAGACCGTGAGGTTCTCGCCGCCGAGCAGGTGTGCCACTGGGAACTGCTTTCCTAGAGAAGAATAATGTCGAGCAAATCTGGTCCGGCTGGATTGACCCAAGCCCGGTACGTCGTGCGGAGGACGACGACAATCCTATTAAAGGAGCGTATCGGAGATGATGCGCGCCCCGTGAACCGGGCCGTGCACCGCCAGGGCGTCGAGGCCATGGTGCCGCAGGTCGTTGGCCAGTCCCTCAGCCGCTGCCGGGCTGTGCGACAGCAGCGCGACCGTGGGGCCGGAGCCGGAGACAATTCCGGCGATCGCCCCCAGGGATTCACCGAGTCCGAGGGTGTCCCGGAGGCTGGGGGCCAGCTCAATCGAGGCGCGCTGGAGATCGTTGACCAGCACCCGGCTCAGGGCATCGGCATCGCCTGCCCGCAGGGCCTGGAGGATCATCGGGTCCACCGCCGTGGGTTCCTCGATGACCGCTCCTTCGGCCGAGCGCAGCCGGTCCAGGGTCCGGTACACCTCCGGGGTGGGCAGGCCGAAGTCCGCGGCCACGAGGACCCAGTCGGTCTGCGCCTTGACCAGGGCCGGCGAGAGTTCGTCGCCCAGGCCGAGCCCGACGGCGGTTCCGCCGAGCAGGGAGAACGGCACGTCGGCACCGAGTTCGGCGGCCAGCTGGGCCAGCTCGTCGCGCGACAGGCCGCTGTTCCACAGCGCGTCACAGGCCAGCAGGGTGGCCGCCGCGTCGGCCGAGCCGCCGCCCATGCCTCCGGCCACGGGAACCCGCTTCGTGATTTCGAGGTGGACGCCGGTGGAGTGCTCCGAGACGTCGGCCATGATGGCCGCGGCCTTGTAGGCCAGATTGCGCTCATCGAGGGGAATGTCGACGCCGTCGAGGTCCAGGGTGCTTGCCGGGCTGATGCTGACCGTGATGTCCCCGGTGTCCGTGCTGGTGGCGGCGACTTCCTCGTAGAGGGATACCGCAAGGTAGACGCTGGCCACGGAGTGGTAGCCGTCCGCACGCAGGGGCCCGACATCCAGTGAGACGTTTACTTTGCCGGGAGCCTTGACCCGGACAGTCCTCGCGGCAAAGCGCCCTCTCACTGCGTTCATGGCTCCACGCTATGGCATGGCGGGGTCAGGCTCCAAGCACAGTCGCGGACCTGCCTCACGTTTCCCGGGCTGCCGCGGAGGTCATTGAGCCGGGCGCTCGCGCGCCTCCGCGATCCGGGAAAACGCCGCGACGTCGATTACTTCGCCGCGGGCGGTGGGGTCGACACCGGCGGCACGAAGGCACCGCTCGGCCTCCGCTGCGCTGCCTGCCCAGCCGGCCAGTGCGGCGCGCAGGGTCTTGCGGCGCTGGGCGAAGGCGGCGTCGATGACGGCGAACACCTGTTCCCGGGTGGCCGTGGTGACGGGTGGTTCCCGGCGGGTGAAGGCCACGAGGCCGGAGTGGATCTTGGGGGCCGGCCAGAAGACGTTCATGCCGATGACGCCGGCCTTGCGCATGCTGCTGTACCAGGCCCCTTTGACCGAGGGCACGCCGTAGGTTTTGGACCCGGGCCCGGCGGCCAGCCGGTCGGCCACCTCGTCCTGGACCATCACCAGGCCGTGGCGGAGGCTCGGGAAGTGCTGAAGCAGGTGCAGGACCACCGGGACGGCGACGTTGTAGGGCAGGTTCGCCACGAGCGCGGTGGGCTCCACGGGGAGCTCGGTGACCCGCATGGCGTCGGCGAGGACCAGATGGAAATTCCCGACGGCGTCCGGCCGCCACTGGGCGACCGTGGCAGGGAGTTTGCCAGCGAGGACCGGATCGATCTCGACGGCGACGACCGAGCGGGCGGCGTCCAGCAGGCCCAGGGTGAGGGATCCCAGCCCGGGCCCGACCTCCAGGACTGTCTCGTCCGGGTGGATGTCCGCGGCCGCCACGATCCTGCGGATGGTGTTGCCATCAATGACGAAGTTCTGACCGAGGGTCTTGGTGGGGCGGACGCCGATCTCTTCGGCCAGCCTGCGGATGTCCGAGGCGCCCATGAGGGGTGCGGGGGCGCCCGCCGGCGTGCTGGTTGGCGTGCTGGTTGGCGCATTGCCTGGCGCGGAGGGGGTCGGTTCAGTCACCTTGGTATCCTATCCCGTTGCCCGCCCCGGGCATGGCGAAGGCCGGGTCCGAAGAACCGGACCCGGCCCGTGCCGGACTTCCGCTGCCGTGGTCAGCCGCTGCGGAACCCGCGCTGATTCATGCCCGTCAGCCGGAGCCAAGGCCCCGGCCCGGCGCCACTAGCTTGAGGCGGCCCAGCCGCAGCCCCAGGGCCGCAGTCCGGCCTTGGCATAGTAAGTGTTAGCGACAGCGATCTGCTGGGCCTTGCTTGCTAGGCTGGCATTCGGGGCATATGCTCCGCCGCCGTTGGCCAGCCAGGACTGAATATCGAACTGCAGGCCGCCGTAGTAGCCGTTGCCGGAGTTGATGGACCAGTTGCCGGTCGACTCGCACTGCGCGATTTTGTCCCACATGGCTTCGTTCATCATGGCGGGGGCCGCGGCGCCGGTGTTTGCGGCGGCGGCTTGGGCTGCAGGCTTAGGTTTGGTGCCGACAGTGACCTTTTCGGTGACCGGCTGCGTGCTGACGGACTGGGACACCAGGGTGCGGGAGGCCTCGCGGCCGTCGATCAGGACCAGCTTAAAGCTCTTGTTGATGGTGCCGGCCACGCCCGCCTGGGTCACCTTCTTTTCACCCTTGGCCATCCCGGCGTCCTCCGAGGTGAGGGTTTCGAACGGCACGGACTCGGTGGCATCTGCCGTCTTGCTGACGTCCACCCGGGAAACCTTGATCACCATGTCATTGACCACGGGCGCGTTGCCCGGCTGCGAAACGCGGTCGCTCGCGGCCAGGGAGATGCCGGCGTCGGAGAGGAGCTGGGACACATTGGCGGCAGTCGTCGTGGTCTTGTCGGCTTTGCCGTCAGCGACGATGCTCACGGTCTTCGGCGTTGAGATGGACACGAAGGAACCGGAGACCGCGAGCTGCGCGTCTTTCGGAACAGACAGCTCGGAGGAACTGGCGACGCCGAGTTCCGTCACGAGGCCTTCGACGGTGGGTGAGGTGGTGCTGATGGTCCGCTCGGCGCCGTCCAGGCTGACCTTGACGGCCTTGGCGAGGTTGACGTTGATGACGGTGCCGTCCTGTACATGGGAGTCCGCAGCAGGCGTGACCCGGTCGGAAGACTGGAGTTCAAGGCTGGCGCCCTTGACGACCTGACCGACAGTGCCGCCGAAGGTCTGGACGGAACTCACTTTGCCGTCGACGTTGAGGGTGACTGTCTTGTTGTTGCCGACGAAGGCGACGAGCCCCAGCACCAGGGCGACGAGCACCACGAGCTGCGTGCCGACCTTGACGAAGCTGAACTTGCCATCCGATGTAAAGAACTTGACCACGATTGCCCGTATCTTTTGGACCATCCGGGCACGGGGAAAAGTGCACAGTCCCACCCGCCGCAGACAGCCCGGAGGCGGCACCGGAAACGGTGCGGTGTGTCCGCGGCAGCTGTGTGCACCGCCACACTCACAAACGAGAGCGCGCCCATGGTTCGTTGGCCACGATGCGCGCCCTGCAGGAGTGAAACTATCCGAAGGCCTTCCCCGACCCCGGCTAATAGTTGTCCACTGTAACCGGAGCGTTATAAACCGTCCAACAAATTGTGCATACCGAGTATCTACCCCACGGGGTTTGTTTTCGTCACATCAGTCCCAGGATCCGTAGGCCTGCACGGTATTTCCGGCAATCCGGGAACACAGTTCCGAGAGCTCCCATCCAGTCAATTCGGCCATGGCCCGGACGGTGTACGGGACCAGATAGCTGGCGTTGGGACGGCCCCGGTGAGGGTGCGGGGTGAGGAACGGGGCATCGGTTTCGACGAGGATCCGCTCTGGCTCCGCGATGGCCACCGCGGCCCGGAGGTTTGCGGCGTTCTTGAAGGTCAGCGTCCCGGCGAAGGACATAAACCAGCCCTCGCTGTTGCAGATCCGGGCCAGGTCCTCGCCGCCGGAGAAGCAGTGGAACACCACGCGCTCGGGGGCGCCTTCCTCCCGCAGCACCTGCACCACGTCATCGTGGGCGTCACGGTCATGGATTTGCAGTGTCAGCCCAAGGCGTTTGGCGATATCGATGTGTCGGCGGAAGGAGTAGCGCTGGTGGGCCAGCCCCTCGCCCTCGGTGCGGAAGAAGTCCAGGCCCGTCTCGCCGATGGCCCTGATCCGCGGGTGCGCCGCGAGGGCTTCAATCTCGGCCAGGGCCGCCTCCAGTTCGCCCCGGGCGGCGTAGTCCGGCGCGTCATTGGGGTGGAGGGCGACGGCGCCGAGCAGCCGCGGGTCCAGCTCGACCGCCTGCACGGTGAACCTGGACGATTCGAGGTCGCACCCCACCTGCACGGCACCCTGCACCCCGACCGCTTCGGCGGCGTCCAGGGCGTCGGTGATGCTGACCTTCAGCTCGTTGTGGGTGAAATCCAGGTGGGTGTGGTTGTCCATGACCGGCACGGGAAGCGGTTCCGGCGCCGGCGGATATCCCTGCCTGCCGGTGCCATCGCTGCCGGGCGCACGGAACGGGACGGGGGTAAGGGGGGTACTCATCTTTCAACCTTATCGGCGGTCCCCCGGCCGGATGAACCGGCCCCGCGCAGGAGTTAACCTGACCGCGCTACCAGCCGGCCGGAGGCCGGGCGGAGATTTCCCCGGAACTCTCTGTCAGGCCCGGCAGTTGTGTTAGTACTCTGGTCTAAAGACTGGCTGCCGCACCACGGAAAAACCAGCAGCCAGGAGCAGAGAGGCTAGGAATCAACGGTCAGGAACACAGGCATACACCCGACGAGTGGCCCGGCAGGCTCCATACCGATCCGACCCGGGAACCACCAGGGCTGAAAGGCTACCGATGGACTACCACCGCATCTCCCTAGGCCAAGCACTCCCCGAGGAGCCGGACCTCAGGGACGACTCCGCCGCGGCTGGGCTCCCGGCTGCGCTGCGCCCGGCCTCAGCCCCCGCGGCGATGGATGCGGAGGCGTTCCGCTCCGCCAGCGAGCGGATCCTGACCGCCATCAACACCGTGATCGACGGGAAGGCGGAAGCGGCCAAGCTGGCACTGACCGTGCTGCTGGCCCAGGGCCACCTGCTCCTCGAGGATGTCCCCGGGGTCGGCAAGACCCTGCTCGCGAAGACGCTGGCCCGCACCATCGACTGTTCGGTGAGCCGCATTCAGTTCACCCCTGATTTGCTCCCGTCCGACGTCACCGGCGTGTCCATTTACAACCAGGCGTCGAGGTCCTTTGAGTTCCGGCCCGGAGCCGTGTTCGCCAACATCGTCATCGGCGACGAAATCAACCGCGCCTCCGCCAAGACGCAGTCTGCCCTGCTCGAATGCATGGAGGAACACCAGGTCACCGTGGACGGCAAGTCCTACAGGCTCGACGAGCCGTTTATGGTGGTGGCCACGCAGAACCCGATCGAAATGGAGGGGACCTACCCGCTCCCGGAGGCGCAGCGGGACCGCTTTATGGCCCGGATCTCGATGGGCTACCCGGACAAGGAAGCCGAGATGGAGATGCTGGAAACCCACCAGGCCACATCCCCCCTGGCCAAGGTCACCGCCGTCGTCACCGCCGCCGAGGTCGCGTCCATGATTGCCACGGTGCGGCAGGTGTACGTCTCCCAGTCGATCAAGGAATACACCGTGTCCCTGGGCCGCGCCACGCGCGAAAGCGGGATGCTCCGGCTCGGTGCCAGCCCCCGTTCCATGCTCCAGCTGCTACGCGCGGCCAAAGCCACGGCGGCCCTGGAAGGCCGCGATTTTGTGCTGCCCGACGACATCGTCAGCGTGGCTGAATCCGTTCTGGCCCACCGGATCATCCTGGACCGCAGAGCCGCGAGCACTGGCGAGACTGCCCAGAGCGTGATCCGTACCCTCCTGGCGAAGGTCCCGGTCAGCCCGGACCTGGCGGCCGCCCCGGCTGCCACGCTGCCGAACCGCCGCTAGGGGTGGCCCGGCCGTGGCGCTGAAAGACCGGTTCCCGAGGCACATCTTCACGACCCGCGGCTGGGGACTGCTGGGGGCGGGCGCGGTGTTCCTGCTGGCAGCCCAGGTGATGGGGCGCCGGGACCTGCTGGCGCTGGCCATCCTGCTGTTCGTCCTGCCCTTGCTCTCGCTGGCCGGAACGCGCCTACTCAAGCCCAACTTCAGTGTCTACCGGGAGTTCACCCCTGCCAGCGTCGAAACGGCGGCCACGGCCACGGTCCGCCTGGCCGTGGCCCGGACCGGCGTCGGCGCCGGCCACGCGCTCATGGAGGAGCACCTTCCCGCCCGGTTCGGCGAATCCCCTGTTTTCCGGTTCCCGGCCCGTTCGGCCATGGGCGGGACCAGCCGCTACGAATATCACCTGCGCTCCGGGAAACGGGGCCAGTTCCTGATCGGACCGGTCACGGCCGAGTTCAGCGACCCCTTCGGGCTGTCCCTGCACCGCCACGCCATCGACGACGGCGACATCCTCACCGTGACGCCCGCCGCCGTCGAGCTTCCAGTTACCGGGCTGGCCGGCGCCAGGGGGCACGACGGCGTCACTGCCACGCGCATCCGGGCCAACCCGAGCGACGACGACGTCATGACCCGGGAATACCGCCACGGTGATCCGATGCGCCGTGTGCACTGGGCGGCCACGGCACGGCACGGGGAACTGATGGTCCGCCAGGAGGAGTCCGTCACCACGCCGGAAGCGACCATCATCCTGGACCAGCGGCTGTCGGCCTTCACCCGCGGCGCCTTTTCGGCCGGCTCGAATTCGCACGCCCGCCACCCGTTCGGCAGCCCACGCGGGACGGACCGCGGGACGCTTCACCGCGGCGTTCCCCCCGCGGATGGCCACGAACCCCTGACCAGCGAAGCCTTCGAGTGGGCCGTGACGGCCGCCGTGTCCATCGCCGCCCACCTCGCCGAGCGCAACTATGCGTTGCGTTTCCTCGACGCCGCGGGCGAGCCCGCCTTCCAGCACTCGCCGTCCGCCCCCGAGCCGGACGCGGAAGAGTACCTCGGCGCACCGGGGCTGCAGTCCGTCGCCGAAAGCCTGGCCGCGATCCAGCTCGCCAGCCCCCACCACAACCGCCGGGACGCCAGGGAGGCTGCCGCCCCCGGGACTCCTGGCCGGCGGCATCCCTCAGGCGCGGGCGCCGGTCCGCAGCCGTTCGATGACCGGCTCATGGACAAGCTGGCCGCCCACAGGATGCGCGGGCCCGTCCTGGCTATCCTCGGAAATCTCACGCCGGCCGAAGCCCGGGCGCTCTCCCCGGCTGCCGGCTTCGCGGCAAATGCGTTTGCCCTGGTGACCACGGAGCGGGCCGCCCAACCCGACGAAGTGCTCGAAGCCCTCCGGCTCGGCGGCTGGCGGGCCGTGGCCGTCTCCCCCTCGACGCCGCTGCCCGCAGCGTGGACCGCATTCGACGACGGCGGCACCGCACCACTGGCAGCCGCCGCCGATGTCCGGCGCGGAACGGGGGTCCGGCGATGACACTGACGCCCCAGCGAAGCGCCGCCGGCGCCGGACAGTCCGGGGCAGGTGCACGGCGCGGCCCGGACACCGGCCCGGGTGTCCCCCCGGGGAAACCGAAGGTACGGACGAAGGTGGGCGCACAGCCGTGGCTGATGGCCTTCGCGGTGGCACTCGCCGTCGCCGGTGCAGCCCTGAGCCTCAACGGAGTGCTGCGGGGATGGGCGTGGTACTCCCCCGTACTCTCGACGGTCCTCACGGTGGCGTTCACCCTGGCCGGTCTGCGCGCCCTCCGGTGGCGCAGCGTCTTCGTAACGGCTGGTGCGCTGGCGGCACTGGTGCTGATCCTGACATTTACCTTCTTCCGTCCGCAGAGCATCGTGGGATTCATTCCCTCCGGCGCCACCATGACGCAGCTGGGCCGGTACTTGCGCCGGGCCAGTGAGACTGTCCTCGCGGAAAGCGCGCCCGTGGCACCGAATGCCGGCATCGTCCTGCTGGTCTGCGCCGCCCTGGGGCTGATGGTGATCCTGGTCGATGCCCTCGCCTATCCTTTGGCATTGCCGGCGACGAGCGGCGTCGGGATCCTCGCCATCCTCATCGTTCCCGCCATGATCAAGCCGCAGAGCGTGGGCGCGCTGGGTTTCGCGGCGGCTGCCGCCGGCTACCTGATGATCCTCGGCTGCAGCCACTGGTTCGCGCCCGACGCTCGGACCGGGGCAGACACAGTACGCAACCCGGGCCAGTTCCGCCGCGGCGCGCTGACAGGCGCCGTAGCGCTGACCGTTACCCTCCTGCTCCAGCTGGTGATCCCGGGCTTCGACCAGGGAACGTTCCCGCAGGGCTCCCGGCTGAATCCCTTCGGCCCGGCCTCGGGGCTCAACCCGATGATCAGCCTGGGCAACAGCCTGCGCAGCCCCGCCGGTGCGGGCCGGATTACCTTTGCGACGAACGCGCCGAGCACCCCATACCTTCGCTCCGTGACCGTGGACAGTTTCAACGGGGACAACTGGGCGCCCGATGATCGCGATGATACCCGCCGGCTGGGCACGGGGAGGATGGAATCGGGCCTCGAGTCCGCCGCGACCGAAGTCCGGGTGGTCACCGCGGTCAACACCGGCCAGTTCACAAGTCCGTATCTGCCGGTGCCCTACGCGCCGGAGGCGGTCAACGGCCTTACCGGCCGCTGGAGCTGGGACCCGGCCACACTGAGCATCAAGGGCGTCGACACCAACTCCCGCGACCAGCAGTACGTCGCGCTCTCTGTTGCCCCCCAGCTCACCCCGGACCTGCTGGCACAGGCCACAGGGCCGGTGCAGGGTGTGGCCGAACAATTCATCCGGCCGCCGGACAACGTCCCGGAGATCGTGCGCACCACCGCCGGGGCCGTGACCGCCGGAAGCGCCACTCCCTACGCCCGGGCCATGGCCATCCAGCGGTACCTGCGCTCCGTCGATTTCACCTATTCGTTGCAGTCCCCGGTACAGGGAGGCTATGACGGCAACGGGTTGTCTGTGCTGGCGGACTTCCTGACCCAGAAGAGCGGATACTGCGTTCATTTCGCCTCGGCGATGGCCGTGATGGCGCGGCTGGAAGGCATCCCCAGCCGCATTGCCATCGGTTACGCCCCGGGCCGGCCCACCGGCTCCACGGTGTCGATCGGGGGCCAGGGCGCCCTGCCGGAGTACGAGGTAGATGCCCGTGACGCCCACGCGTGGCCTGAACTGTATTTCCAGGGGTTGGGCTGGGTCCCCTTCGAACCCACTCCGTCGCGCGGTGTGGTTCCGCCCTACGCCACGGAATCCGCAGCCCCCAGCGGCGCCAGCACGAATGAGAACAATGACGGACTCATTCCGAGCATCCGCCCCAACCCCTCCCCCGCGCCCAGCGTGGCGCCGCTGCCGCTCCCGGGAGCTGCCGCCCCGGCGGACACGGCAAGTCGGCTGCGGTCCGTGCTGTACGGCACCGGCGCACTGCTGCTCCTGGGGCTCCTGCTGGCGTCGCCGCACCTGGCACGCAGCGCAGTCCGCCGCCGCCGGCTGAACGGTTCCCGAGGCCGGAGTGCGGCAGCGTTGCAGGCCTGGGCGGAACTGCGCGACCTCACCATGGATTACGGCGTGGCGGCGCGGACCAGCGAGACTCCACGGCATTACTCCGAAAGGCTGCGCTCCTCGGGGGCCCTGGGCGAACCGCAGGGCATGGACGCGGACAGCCACAAGGCCGTCAGGGCCTTGACTGCGGACTTCGAACGCCGGCAATACGGTCCTCCGGCCGGGCCCGACGCCGACCGTTCCCCCGGCACGGTCAGCCCCGGAACATCGGCGGCACCGCTGATCTCGGCGGTCCGCAGTTCGCTGCGCGCCCATGCCGGACCGCTCCGGCGGTTCCGTGCGGAGTGGCTGCCGTCCTCCATCCTCGCTGTCTGGCGGCATGCGGCCAGGGCGCCGTTCCGCGCCGCCCGCCGCGCAGCACAGAGCACCCGGCGCGGCGTCGCAAGGGCCTGGTCAAGGGCCCGCGAAACGCTGCGCCGGGTGCGTAGGCTGCGCCGGAGCTGAGGCCGCCCCCGGTAAGCCGGGGGGTGTTACTGGCCGGCGTAGGGGTCGGCGATGCCGATGTACTGGGTGTAGAGGTATTCCTCGATGCCTTCGAGTCCGCCTTCCCGGCCCAGGCCTGACTGCTTGACCCCGCCGAAGGGGGCGGCGGCGTTGGAGACGACGCCGGCGTTCAGGCCCAGCATGCCGGTTTCGAGGCGTTCGCCCATCCGGATGCCCCGGTTGAGGTCCTTCGTGAAGACGTAGGCGACAAGTCCGTACTCGGTGTTGTTCGCCAGCCGGACGGCCTCGTCCTCGGTGTCGAACGTGATGATCGGCGCGACGGGTCCGAAGATCTCCTCGGACAGGATCCGGGTGCCCTCGGTGACTCCCTTGAGGATGGTGGGCTGGTAGAAGTAGCCCGGGCCCTCGACGGCGGCGCCGCCGATTACCGCGACCGCACCGGCGGCGACGGCATCGGAGACCAGTTCCTGGACTTTGTCCCGGCTCTTCGCATCGATCAGCGGGCCCACCTTGGACTCCGCCTCGGTGCCGCGGGCCGTGGTCATCTCCGCCATCTTCGCGGCGAACTTCTCCGCGAATTCATCCGCGACGGATTCGTGCACAATGAACCGGTTCGCGGCTGTGCAGGCCTCGCCCATGTTGCGTAGCTTCGCGAGCATCGCCCCGGTGACCGCGGCATCGACGTCGGCATCCGCGAACACGACGAAGGGGGCATTGCCGCCCAGTTCCATCGAGGTCCGCAGCACGTTTTCGGAGGCATCGGCGAGCAGCCGGCGGCCGACCTCGGTGGATCCCGTGAAGGAAAGCTTCCGGAGCCGGGAATCCTTGATCAGCGGACCCGTGGTCGCCCCGGCGGTGGACGTCGGAATGACATTCAGGACCCCGGCCGGCAGCCCGGCCTCCATCATCACGGCCGCGAACAGCTGCGAGGTCAGCGGCGTCAGGTTCGCGGACTTCAGCACCATGGTGCAGCCCGCGGCGACGGCGGGGGCGACCTTGCGGGTCGCCATGGCCAGCGGGAAGTTCCACGGCGTGATCAGCAGGCACGGGCCCACCGGCTTCTTCGTCACCAGCAGCCGGGACTTCCCGTCCGGGGAAACCGAATACCGGCCGAACGCCCGGACGGCTTCCTCGGAGAACCAGCGCAGGAACTCGGCGCCGTACGTGACCTCGCCCCGGGCCTCGGCCAGCGGCTTGCCCATCTCCAGCGTCATCAGCAGCGCGAAGTCCTCGGCCCGTGCGGTGACCAGGTCAAACGCCCGGCGCAGGATCTCCCCGCGTTCCCGGGCCGGGACCTTCGCCCAGGACTCCTGCGCAGCGGCGGCCGCGTCCAGGGCGGCAGCCCCGTCCTCGGGCCCGGCATCGGCAATGCTCAACAGGACCTTGCCGGTCGAGGGATCCTCCACGTCGAAGGACTTGCCGGACGCGGCCGGGCGCCACTGGCCGCCGATCAGGAGGCCGGTCGGTACAGACGCCAGCAGGGCGCTCTCGCGCTCCGCGGTAACAATGGGCTGGGCAGTTACAGTCACGGTTGACTCCCTCGTCAGCGATTCGGGGTGGATGGGATCGGGTTCAGCGCCGTTCATAAGACCGTCTCAGCGCGCTGGATTTACTGCCACGGTACTGCTGTGCTCTCGGGGCTGTCTACGCATGTCCGCACTACGCCGGGCGGGCTTCGCTGTGCAGCTGCACAGCGCCGTTCCGGCCGGCGGCGGGCGGGACTACCGGGCTGCGAGCACCGCGGAATAGAGTTCGCGCTTGCTGACCTTGGCGTCCTCCGCCACGGCCGCGACAGCTTCCTTGAGCCGGATTCCCTGGGCTATGAGCGCGTTGACGTCGGCCACGTGGTCCTCCGGCGTGCCCGGCTCCCGCTCCGGGGCGCCGCCCACAACGACGGCGATCTCGCCGCGCACCTCGTTGGTCTCGGCCCACTCCAGCAGTTCGCGCAGGGTGCCCCGGATGACTTCCTCGTACGTCTTCGTCAGTTCCCGGCAGATGGCGGCACGACGGTCCGCGCCGAACCGCTCACGCAGCGCACGGAGCATCGGTTCGAGCCGGTGCGGGGCCTCGAAAAAGACCATGGTGCGCCGCTCGGCGTCGAGATCCGCAAGGCGGGAGGCGCGTTCTCCGGCTTTCCGGGGCAGGAAGCCCTCGAAGCAGAAACGGTCGGTCGGCAAACCGGAGAGCGCGAGCGCGGTGAGCACCGCGGACGGCCCGGGTGCTGCGGTGACCGTCAATCCGGCGGCCACGCCCCCTTCGACCAGGCGGAAGCCGGGGTCCGAGACGGACGGCATGCCGGCGTCGGTCACCATCACGAGGGTCTTGCCGGAGCGCACCTGCTCCAGGAGTTCACCGGTCTTGGCGGCCTCGTTGTGCTCGTGGTAGCTGATGATCCGGCCGGCAACAGTGATCCCCAGGTTCTGGACCAGCCGGTGCAGCCGGCGGGTGTCCTCGGCGGCGACGATGTCCGCCGTCGTCAGCAGCTCGACCAGACGGTACGTGGCGTCCCCGACGTTGCCGATCGGGGTTGCCGCCAGCACGATCCGGCCGGGTCCGCCGCTTTGCGCAGCCGGCGCCGTGCCCGGCTCCGTTGCCTGCTCCGTCGCCTGCTCCGTCCCTTGGATTACGCCAGGCCCGGCACCGGCACCCTCTTCGACATCGTCCGCAGGGACCAGGTTGTCGCCGGGAAGGTTCGGGGAAGTGCTCAGTTTTGGGTCCACACGACCAGCCTACTGCCGGCACGGGGCCCCTGCAGACTGGCCGGACCCACGAACCGGGGCGGCGCCGGGGCCGATGGCCCGGCCGCAAAAGGTAGCATGGGCATCGTGACGCAGACCCCCACGCGGACTGTCGACGCCGGTTCCCCCGGATCGGCGCCCCCAGCCCCCAGCACCGGACGCAACCTGGAGGGGCACCGCTGGGTCAGCCGGCCGGCGGAGGCGTTTACCGCCGAAGCCCTCAAGGACCGCCTGATCGGCGGCATCCGGAGCTGGCGGGACTACCCGCCCTCGCTCCGGCTGTGGTTCTGGCTCATTCCGGTCATCACCGCGGCCCTCGGCGGCGTCCTGCGCTTCGTCCGGCTGGATACGCCCCGCAACCTGGTCTTCGACGAGACCTACTACGTCAAGGACGGCTACTCCTTACTGGTCAGCGGCTACGAGCGGGCGTGGCCGGACAAAGCCAACGATTCCTTTATCGCCGGCAATCCCGGGGTGCTGCTGGACACTCCCGAATATGTCGTCCACCCGCCGGTCGGGAAGTGGATGATCGCGGCCGGGATGTGGCTTTTCGGCGCGGACAATCCCTTCGGCTGGCGGTTCGGGGCGGCCCTGACCGGTACGCTGTCCATTTTCCTGCTGGCCCTCATCGCCCAGAAACTCTTCCGCTCGCTGACCCTCGGGGCAGTGGCCGGGGTGCTGCTGGCGGTGGACGGACACCATCTGGTGATGTCCCGGACCTCGCTGCTGGATATCTTCATGATGTTCTGGATCCTTGCCGCGTTCGGGGCCCTGCTGATGGACCGCGACGACGGCCGCCGCCGGCTTGCCGGGCGGCTCGGCCGGCAGGCCGCCGCCTCCCCGGACGGACGGCCCAGCCTGCTGCAGCTGGCGTCGGGCCCCTGGCTGGGGATCCGCTGGTGGCGGCTCGCGGCCGGGGTGTGCCTGGGATTGGCGGTCGGTACCAAATGGTCCGCGCTGTTCTTCCTCGCCGGTTTCGGGCTGCTGACGGTCTTCTGGGACCTGAGCGCCCGCCGGATCGCTGGAATCCACGGCTGGATCAGCGGCGGGATCCTCAAGGACGGGATCCCCGCCTTCCTCAGCATCGTGCCGGTGGCTGCACTGGTGTACACCGCCACCTGGACGGGGTGGTTCCGGTCCAAGGACGCGTACTTCCGGAACTGGGCTGAAACCGTCCCTTCGGCGGAGTGGGGCTGGCTGCCCAATGCTGTCCGGTCCCTGGCGCATTACCACCTGGAGGCCTACAAGTTCCACCAGGGGCTCAGCGCGGACCACCCGTACGAGGCCAGCGCCTGGAGCTGGCTGGTGCTCGGGCGGCCCACTTCCTTCTTCTACGAATCCCCCAAGCAGGGCAGCCCGGGGTGCGATACCACCAGCTGCACAACGGCGATCCTCTCCGTGGGCAACCCCCTCATCTGGTGGGGCGCCGCCGTTTGCCTGGGCGTACTGCTCTTCTGGTGGGCCGGACGGCGTGACTGGCGCGCCGGGGCCGTCCTCGCGGCCGTGGCAGCCGGCTACCTCCCGTGGTTCCTGTACCCGGAACGCACCATGTTCTACTTCTACGCCGTGTCCTTCGAGCCCTTCCTGGTACTGGCCCTCGTGTACTGCCTGGGCCTTGTACTGGGGCAGCGGGCGGATCCGTTGTGGCGGCGGCGTTCCGGGCTCTACCTCGTGGCGATCTTTGTGGTCACGGCCGTCGCCGTCTCGGCCTTCTTTTATCCGGTCTGGACCGCCGAGACCATCACCTACCAGGATTGGCGGTTCCGGATGTGGATGCCGTCCTGGATCTAGGGCAGGATTGCAGGGGACGTCCACCGGCACGAGTCGGACGCGGAACGGAGGAACGGCTGTGAGAGAAGCAAGCACCGGGCTGCTCGTCGACCTCGACCCGGGCAGCAACGTGACCGACCTGCTGCTCGAGCAGCACGCCAAGGATCCCGTGCATGCGCTGTACTCCCGCAAAGGACCGGCCGGCTGGGCCGACGTCTCCGCACAGCAGTTCCTGGACCAGGTCCGGGCCTTGGCCAAGGGCCTGATCGCCGGCGGCATCACTCCCGGCGAAACTGTCGCGGTCATGTCCGGCACCCGGTATGAGTGGACCGTGGTCGACTTTGCCATCTGGTTCGCCGGCGGCGTGCCCGTTCCCATCTACGAAACGTCCTCCCCCAGCCAGATCGAATGGATCCTGCATGACTCGGGGGCCCGACGGATCTTCGCGGAGAACGAGGCAAAGGCGGCCCTTGTCCGCCAGGTGCTGGACAGCTCCGGGGTGCTCGGCGACACCGTGCTCCCCGTGGTGCGGATGGACTACGACGGCGCCGCCCCCAACCTCGCCAGCCTCGCCGCGGCAGGCAGCGGAGTCAGCGACGCCGAGCTCGAACGCCACCGGTCCGCGGCCGGACTCACGGACGTCGCCTCGCTCGTCTACACCTCCGGCACCACAGGCCGGCCCAAGGGCTGCGAAATCACCCACGGGAACTTCGCCCTGGTCGCCCGCAACATCGTGCCCTTCTTGCCCGAGATCCTGATGCAGCCCCGCACCCGGACCCTCATGTTCCTCCCGCTGGCCCACGTCCTCGCCCGCGCCGTCCAGGTGATCTGCCTGAGCGCCGGGACCACTTTGGGCCACACGGCCAGCGCCAAGGAACTGCTGGAGGACCTGGCCAGCTTCAAACCCACCTTCCTGCTCGTCGTGCCCCGGATCTTCGAAAAGGTCTACGCCGGCGCCGCCCACAAGGCGGCCCTCGCCGGGAAGGAACGCCTGTTCGAGTCGGCAGCCGCCGTCGCGATCGACTACTCAAAGGCCCTTGACTCCGCCGCCCGGGGTGACGGGAGCGGCCCGGGGCTGGTGACCCGCGCCAAGCACGCCCTCTTCGACCGGCTGCTGTATCCCAAGCTCCGGCAGGCCTTCGGCGGCCAGCTGGGCTACGCGGTCTCAGGGGCCAGCCCGTTGAGTCCGCACGACGCGCACTTCTTCCGCGGCGCCGGCATCCCCGTCCTCGAAGGCTACGGACTCACCGAAACCACGGCACCGTGCACGGCCAACACTCCGGCGCGGACCAAGGTTGGCACGGTCGGCATCCCGGTGCCCGGCACCACCATCCGGGTTGCCGAGGACGGCGAAATCCTGGTCAAGGGCATCGGCGTCTTCAAGGGCTACCACAACAACGCCGCGGCCAATGCGGCGGCGTTCGTGGACGGGTTCTTCCGCACCGGCGACCTCGGCTCCCTCGACGCGGACGGCTTCCTGACCATCACGGGCCGGAAAAAGGATCTGCTGGTCACCGCCGGCGGCAAGAACGTCGCACCCGGGCCGCTGGAGGAAAAGATCCGCGAGCACGAACTGGTCCTCCAGGCCGTGGTGATCGGGGACGGCAGGCCGTTCGTGTCAGCCCTGATTAACCTGGACCCGGAGGGCCTGGAGAACTGGTGCGCCTCGCACGGGATTCCGGCGATGAGCCCCGCCGAGGCCCGGGGCAGTGACCTGGTCCGGGTTGCCCTGCAGCGGGCCGTGGACGACGCGAACGCCCTCGTTTCCAAGGCCGAGTCCATCCGCACGTTCGTGGTGCTGGACGCCGACTTCACGGTGGAGTCCGGGCACCTGACGCCGTCGCTCAAGCTCAAGAGGGCCGCCGTCGTGCGCGACTTCGAGGCGCAGATCAACCGCATCTACGGCTGACACCGCGGCATCTCCGGCGGGGATGCACGGAAGCGGCCAGCACCGTGGGTGCCGGCCGCTTCCGGTTGCCTGTCCGTCGCCGGTGTCCCGGGCGGATTCAGCGCCGTGATCCGGCGCCGTGATCCGGGCTTGCTAAACGGTGCTGGACTGCCCCCGCGTGGGGGTGTCCTGTGTGCCGGTGTCAGTCGTCCCGGTCGCTGATGTTCCGGTCCCGGCCGCGCCGGGGCGCCCCGGGGCAGTGGAACGCGGGGCGGAGCTGCCGGCGGCTGAATCCGTGGCGGCCGCATCATCGGCGGCCGGCTCATCTTCGGCGCCTGCATCGGCCTTGCTGGCCTTGTCCCGGCGGAAGAGCGAGCGCCTGGCGGGTGCGTCACCGGGAACAGCGTCTGTGGTGGCGTCAGTTTCGGTGGTGTCCTCGCCGGCCGGGTCCTCTTTCGCTGCGTTGCGCTTCGGCAGCCCGCGCCTCTTGCGCGTTGGCCAAGTCAGGATCAAGGTGGCGAGCGAGGCGACCAGCACCAGGCCGGCAATGGCAATACCGCCGTCCACCCAGAACTGGGCGGGGAAGAGCCGGATCAGGGTGTCCTGCAGGGAGAACGTCCAGGTGCCGTTGGCGAAGAAAACGCTGTGGAACTGGGCGAAGAACTGTTCCCAGCCCAGCACACCCAGTACGCCGAGGCCGATGATGATAACGAGCGTGATGATGGAGCCCGCGAACAGGCCGCGACGGACTCCGCCGGAACTGCGGCGCCGCAGGTAGATCACGGCGATGAGGCTCAGGAGGATCAGCAGGACGCCGGCGCCGAAGGCGGACAGGATCACGACCTTGACGTCGGCCATGTGGCTGACCTCGCCGTCCTTGAACAGTTTGTCTCCCCCGCGGTGGACGAGTTCGCCCAGGTATCGCGGTCCTGCCCAGTTGCTGAGGTAGTCGACGGCATAGGATCCGTAGGTCATGCGGTCGTCCGTGCTGAAGCCGTAGCCGTCGCCCGGGAAGCCCGGCCGGTTGTACTCGACCCAGAGGAACAGCGGGCTGGCGATGGCCCGGATGGCCAGCACCAGCAAAATAACGGGGAAGCACACGGCGAGCAGGACCTGCATCACGCGCGGGGCGACGGGCTTGGCGTTTGCCGCGTGTTCCCGCTCGGCGTTCCGGCGCTGCACCTCTTCCTCCGGTGGCCGGACCTGCAGCGCGGACGTTGGCAGCGGCTCGCTGAAGTGGCTGCCGTTGCCCCGGGGTGCCGGTTCGACGGCGGCTTCGGCAGCCTTGCGGTCGGCGCGGCTGCCGGCCTGGCGCCACGCCGGCGTCGTGTCCGGCGACGTCGGCGTGGTGGTGTCCTGCGCGGTTGAGTCCGTCGTCGTGGCCGGAGCAGCGCCGGCAGCCGTCGCGGGTGAGTGGTCGGAAGGGGCAGCGGAACGCTTCTCCGCCGGGTTCGGCTTCATCCAGTCGAAGGCGGGTTCGTCAGCATCATCGGCCGGATCCAGCTGCGGATCCTGTCGGTTCGGAGGGGTGGGACTTGAGTCAGTCACTGCAGCTTCGCTTCCGTAGGCGGCCACGCCGCCGGCCCGGGGCCCGGCAACGCTACATATCTGCCTCCGAGCCTACCGCCCGAGCCGCGGGGTGGGCGAGATGCCACCCCGAAGCGGGCCGGGATTCAGGCGGTGGGATTCGGGCGGCATCCCGGTGCGGCCGGCCCCGCCCTGCGGTCATCGTTTGGCGTACTGCGCCCACGGGATGTTCCAGTCGCCGAAACCTTCGAGCGGTTCCACGGCCGGCGCTCCGGTGTTGAGGGTCTGGACGACGTCGCCGGTCTTCATGTTGTTGAAGAACCAGGCCGCGTCGGCCGGGAGCAGCCCGACGCAGCCGTGCGAGACGTTGTACTTGCCCACGGCACCCCACGCAGATTCGAGGGCCTGGTGGACGTAGACACCGGAGCTGGTCAGGCGGTTGGCGTATTCCACGGTCAGGGGCGGGTAGTAGCCCTTGTCGCCGGGTTTGAGGCCGATGCTGCCGGCGTTGAACTTGGAGTGGCGTTCCTGCTCCATGATGACGGCGAAGCCCGTTGGAGAGAGCCACTCAGCGTCTCCCAGCGTGACCGGTGCTGTCTTGACCAGCTGGCCGTCGAAGTACACGTTCATGGTCTTGGTGATGTCATCTACGACTGCGAGGCGCTGCGGTCCCACCTTGAAGGAGGCCTTCGTGTCGGAGTTGCCGATCATCTTGTTGCCGAAGTCGACGCCGAAGAGCTTCAGGTCCACGGTGATCTCGCTGTTGGCAGCCCAGAATGCTTCGGGCCGGATCCGGACGCGCCGGTCCGAGTACCAGCGCCACGCCACGGCCTGGCCGGAGGAAGCCGTGACCGTGACGGCCTTCTCCATGGCCTCCTTGTTCAGCACCGGTTCGCTGAAGACAATCTCGATAGGCTGGCCGGCCCCGACAGTCGTGCCGTTGAGCGGATACACGGCGGCGTCGGCCTCGTTGGCCTTGGCGACAGTCGCGAAGGTCTGGGCCTTCTTCGTCTCCCGGCCGGCCTGGTCGACAATCGTAAAGCTGTACTTGTACTTCGTATCGAAATCGAGGGGATCTCCGGCGGTCCAGGTGGAGCCGTCCGGACTCGTGGTTCCGGGGACGCGGCCGCCGCCGGAGGCACGCTCGAGAACGACGTCCTTCACCGTGCCGTTGACGGCCTTGACCGAAGCCGGTGCGGCGGGGTTGACGGCCTTGGCCCCGTCGGTCGGGGTCACACCCAGTTCCACGGCCTTCACCACCGGGGCCGCGAGGCCCGCGACGTTCCGCATCGGGGAAGCTGCCTCTGAAGGCATTTCAGCGTCGGCCCGGCCGGGCGCCGTCGCGATGCCGATTCCGCCGGCGCCGACGGCGGCGCAGAGTGCCAGCACAGCCAGCATCTTCCCGCTTCTCCTGCGGCCCTTGCCTCCGGGTTCCCGCCGGGACCCGGGTTTGCGGCGTCGGCGCCGCGCGCCAAGGTCCGTTGTCATCTCGTCCATGTCCTGTCCCCCAAATAAAAGTCTTACCGCGGTTCGCGGAGCTGCCCGCGGGCCTCAGTTGGCGTACTGCGCCCAGGGGATGTTCCAGTCCCCGTAGCCGTCGTCCACAGCGGCGAAGTCGCCGTCGGTGTTGACCACCTGGACCACGTCACCGGTAGTCATGTTCTCGAAGACCCATTTCGCACCGTCCGGCCCCAGCCCGATGCAGCCGTGGGAGAGGTTGGCGACGCCAAGATACGGCATGGCGGAGTCCGTGGCCTGGTGGATGAACTCCCCGCTCGGGGTCAGGCGCGTGGCGTAGTTGACGTCGAGCTGGCCGTAGTAGGCCGGGTCGCCGGGCTTGAGCCCGATGGTGGAGGCATCCATATGCTCCACGCGGTACTTCTCCATGAACACGAGGTACCCGCGGGCCGAAGGGAACCGGGTGTCGCCCATGGTCGCCGGCCACTGTCCGACCTGCTGGCCGTTGATACTGGCCGTGAACGTGTGCGCGGTCGCGTTCGCGACGGCGACCTTCTTGTCGCCGATGTGGACGGTGACCTTTTTGTTGAAGTTGCCGATCTGCCCGTTCCCGAGGTCGACCCCGAAGAGCTGCATGTCCATGGTGATGGTGCTGTTCGCGGTCCAGAAACTCTCCGGACGGTACCGGACCATGGTGTTGCTGAACCAGTGGAAGTCGCCCGGCTGCCCGGAGGTGGAGCTGATCTTGATGGCCTTCTCGACGGCGTCCCGGTTCAGGACAGGCTCGCTGAAAGTGATCTGCAGCGGCTGCGCCACTCCCACCTTCATGCCGTCCAGCGGGTAGATGGCGGCGTCGGCTTCGTTGGCGGTGGAGACTGTGGTGAAAGTCCGTGTGGTGTTCTCCTTGCGGCCGGCGGCGTCCACCACGGAGAAAGTGTAGCTGTAGCGGGTGTTGAACTTCAGCGGTGCAGTCGCCGTCCAGCTGGAGGCATCCGCGCTGAGGGTCCCCTCCACGGCGTCCCCGGAACCGCTGGTGAGCGACACGCGGTCGATGCGGCCGTTCTTGACCTTCAGGGTCACGGGCGCGGCCGGGTTGACCTGCTTGGCCTCATTCGCCGGGACGACGTCCAGCTGCGCAGGCGCCACCACGGGGAAGGCGAGTCCCGGCTTCGATCGCTCCGGCGAGGCGGCCTCGGAGGCGAAGGAAGCATGGGCCAATCCTGGTCCCGCCGCGAACACCCCGCCGACCGCGGCGAGGGCGCAGACCGCTCCGAGGACGGCAAGCTTGCGGCCGGTGCTCCGGCTTCTCGGGGCGTTCACAATACTCAGGTCCTTCCAGAAGTTACCTTGAAAGCATAAGGGAAATTCCGGTGGGACCCGCCGTCGGCCCCGCCACGATCAGGTTACGAAGAGGGCCCCCGACGGCAGTCCGGAGCCCTCGTGGCAGTCACCCGCCGGTGCTGGGCCGTGGTGGCGCAGGTGTGGTGCGGCGGCCGGCGCGTCCTAGTAGCGGTAGTGGTCCGGCTTGTACGGGCCGGAAACCTCAAGGTCCAGGTACTGGGCCTGCTCCTTCGAAAGCTCGGTCAGTTCGACGCCAAGGGCATCGAGGTGCAGCCGGGCGACCTTCTCGTCAAGGATCTTCGGCAGCACGTAGACCTGCTTTTCGTACTCCCGCTCCCCTTCCGGCTGGTCGCGCTTGGTGAAGAGCTCGATCTGCGCGATCGTCTGGTTGGCGAAGGAGTTGCTCATTACGAAGGACGGGTGGCCGGTGGCGTTGCCGAGATTCAGCAGACGGCCTTCGGACAGGACGATGATGGAGCGCTCTTCCGCGGTCCCGGCGTCGAGCACCCACTCGTGCACCTGGGGCTTGATCTCGACCTTCTTGATGCCCGGGATCCGGGCCAGTCCGGCCATGTCGATCTCGTTGTCGAAGTGGCCGATGTTGCCCACGATCGCCTTGTCACGCATCCCTGCCATGTGCTCGGCCATGATGACGTCCTTGTTGCCCGTCGTGGTGATGAAGATGTGGCCCTCGCTGAGGACGGATTCCAGTTTCGCGACCTGGTAGCCGTCCATTGCTGCCTGGAGGGCGCAGATGGGGTCGATTTCGGTTACGATGACGCGCGAGCCCTGGCCACGGAAGGCCTCCGCCGCGCCCTTGCCGACGTCGCCGTAGCCGCAGACGACGGCGACCTTGCCGCCCATCAGGACGTCGGTGGCGCGGTTGATGCCGTCGGGCAGGGAGTGGCGGATGCCGTATTTATTGTCGAACTTGCTCTTGGTGACGGAGTCGTTGACGTTGATGGCCGGGAACAGCAGCTTGCCCTGCTCCGCGAGCTGGTAGAGGCGGTGCACACCGGTGGTGGTCTCCTCAGTGACGCCGAGCAGGCGGGAGCCGATCCGGGTCCACTTCTGCGGATCCGCCTGCAATGAGGCACGCAGCACGTCGAGGAAGACGCGGCCTTCCTCGGACTCGTCCTCTGCGGTGGCCGGGACAGCGCCGAGCGCCTCGACGTCGGTGCCCTTGTGGACCAGCATGGTGGCGTCGCCGCCGTCGTCGAGGATCATGTTCGGGCCGAGGTCCGGGTTGCTGTCCGCGCCCGGCCAGGTCAGGATCTGCTCCGCGGTCCACCAGTATTCCTCGAGGGTCTCGCCTTTCCAGGCGAACACGGGAACACCCTGGGGGTCCTCAACCGTGCCGTTGCCGACCACTACGGCGGCAGCGGCTTCGTCCTGGGTGGAGAAAATGTTGCAGGAGGCCCAGCGGACCTCGGCGCCGAGTGCCGTGAGGGTCTCGATCAGCACGGCGGTCTGCACCGTCATGTGCAGGGAGCCGGCGATCCGGGCACCCTTGAGCGGCTGGCTTGCGCCGAACTCCTCGCGCAGGGACATCAGGCCGGGCATTTCGTGCTCGGCGAGGCGGATCTGGTGGCGGCCTGCCTCGGCCAGGGAGATGTCCGCAATCTTGTAATCGAGAGTCATTTGAATCCTTTGTTGTTGCCGGCGGGCAGGTCCGGGACCTGGCCGCCTGTGAAGTCGGTAGAGGTGCTTATCGGTGGCTGGAAAGTACTTCGAAGCCGAGCGGCAAAGCGATGGGCCCGGGGGCTAAGCGCCAGTGGGGCGGGAGGCTGCATCGGGCTTGGCTGCGTCGGGCTGGCCGCCGTCGTGCTGGAAAGCCGGGGCCGCCGCGGCGGCCGGAAGCAGTTCCGGCGGCAGCAGCAGGGGGATGCCGTCCTCGATCGCGTAGCGCAGCTTCTCTCCGGAGGGGCCGGCCGTGGCGGTGACGAGTTCCTCGCCGTCCTGCACCAGCGGCGAACCGGTCACGGGGCATCTCAGGACAGACAACAGTTCGGGACTGATCTTCGGCATGGTGAACGCT
Source organism: Pseudarthrobacter sp. ATCC 49987 (assembly GCF_009928425.1). NCBI lineage: Bacteria > Bacillati > Actinomycetota > Actinomycetes > Micrococcales > Micrococcaceae > Pseudarthrobacter > Pseudarthrobacter sp. ATCC 49987. Next base: position 2,620,528 of record NZ_JAABNS010000001.1, read on the forward strand.
CCCTGGTGGACGCCGCAGCAGGCGCCGGTGGCTTACGGATTTTGCAGTTCCCAGCCTACCGCCAGTTGCCGCCTACGAAGGTTCGCGCAGGACGCGCAGATGGCCCCGGCGGGTGCCTTCGGCCCCGGCAGGAGCTTCAAGGGCCGGATGGACGCTGCGCTGGCCCTGGCCGGATTCCGGCGCGGCGGGCCGCGAGGCCGCTTCCCGGACGGCATTGGCGAGGGCGAGGAGGTCATCGGGGCCGGGACCTGCGGGGGTCGCCGGCATGGCCAGCCGCATCACTTCCCAGCCGCGCGGGACGGTCAGGGACCCGGCGTGCTGTTCACACAAGTCGTAGCAGTGCGGCTCGGCATAGGTTGCCAGGGGTCCCAGGACCGCGGTGGAGTCGGCATACACGTACGTCAAAGTGGCCACCGCTGAGTTGCGGCAGGCTGACCTTGAACAAAGACGAATTGCACCCACGACATCACAGACTACTCCCCCGCGCCGCCGGACGGCGCCCGGCGCGCTGACGGCGGGTCGGGCGGCCCGTATCGCGTAAACCATTCGCCGGGTTTAGAGTCGAGATATGCAGTCATCGCACCACGATCCGGGTTTTACGGTCCGCTTGGCTGAAAGCGACGCCGGACGTCACGATGCCGGTTCCCCGGCGGGCGGTTCAGGGCGCCCCACGGCGGCCCGGGGGTTCCGCCAGCGGCGCAGGAACCGGCACGGCCGCGGGCTCCGCGGCGAGATCATGCTGCCCACACTGCCCGGCTACCGTACCCGCTCCGACCGCTTCGACGACTTCGTCCTCGACTCAGCCGAGCGGCTGCACGACATTTGGGGCAAGCCGCTGGACGGCGTCCGTTTCGCCGTCGATGAGATTCCGCCGGGGCTCGAACAGCTCGTGGCGGACCGGGCTCCTGCCCCCATGGGTTCCTACTCCCCCGCCACGGCGGACGAAGGTCCCGTGATCACCCTGTACCGCCGGGTCGTCGAGCAGGCCTGCGTGACCCGCGAGGAACTTCAGGACCTGGTCCATGACGTTGTGGTGGAGTACACGGCCGAGATGCTCGGTGTGCCGCCGGAGTCACTGGACCCTGTCTACCGCCGCCGCTACTAGGGCGCCCCGCTGGACCCAACTGCCGGGCCGCCGCTATCCGGCTGCCGCGGGCGGAACTGCGCTGCCCCGGCGTGATCAGTAGCCGAGCGTGACCGGGACCTGCTCCTGGCCCGCCACTCCCGGGGCAATGGCGATCGTTGAAATGTCCTGCCTGCCGTCCTGCTGCAGCAGGACCGCGCCGTAGGCGGGATCGCCCGCGGCGGACACCAGGTAGCCGACAAGCTGTGAGCCCTCGACCTCGGCGGGGACCTTGATGGAGGCAGTCGTGCCGCCGGCGATGTCGGCGGCTGCGGCCGCGCGGATCTTTCCATCCGCAGTGATCGGAGTGTAGGAAATCGTGGCGCGGCCCTCGGGAGCGCCGAAAATGAGGAAGCGGTCCCCCGCGCCCGGGACCGGCACAACGTGTTGGCTTCCCAGCCTCGCCGACGCCGCCGACCACGCGAAGTCGGAGGCGTCTTCGGCTTTGAGGCCCCTGGTGACACGCGCCGCCGCGGTGAAGGAAACGTCCGAGCTGACGGCCACCGTGTAAGGCCCGGCCGGCACGCCGGCGAGCGGAACCTGGGTGACGGATCCAGCCTTCGCCGTGACCACGCCGCCGCCGGGCAGGGCCTTCTGGCCGTCCCGTCCGAACAACTTGATCGCGACGACGGCGTCGGCGGACCCCGGCACCGCGATCTGCAGGGCAGGTCCGGCATCCGCGAAACCGGACTTCCCGGTGAGGTCCGACAGCCCAGCGGGGTCCTGGATGTCGACACCGGAGACCACCTGGCGGAGCGCCGGGGCCGTGGCGGGGGCGATGAACTCCACACCGCCGGGCGTCAGCCCCCGCAGCACGCTCTGCTGGATAACCGCTGCCACGGGTCCGCCGGCGCTGCGCACCCGGACGCTGAGTTGCTCCTGCCCCGGAGCGAGCCCGGCCAGGATAACCGAGCGTGTGGTGCCCGGTGCGACGAGGAGTCCACGGCTGCCCGGGGCCTGGAGGGGGCCTTTGGCTCCGAAGAGATCGAGGCTGACTGTGGCCGGGCTGCTGGAGGCGTTGCTGAGGTTCAGTACGGCCGTCCGGCCCAGCGCGGTGTTCGCACCGACGAGCCAGAGATCGTTGGCAGGCTGCTGGCAGGCGGCGGCCGCCGAACCCCGGAGGTCACCGTCCTCTGCTGTGTAGCGCAGGACGGCCCCGGCGGCGGGCTGGCGGTCGCCCTGTGCATCGGCGCTCAGGACGCCCACACCATCGACGCTGCGCTGGGATACGACGCCGGCCAGTGGCACGGAATTAGCGGGTTTGGGCGCCGCGGCGGGGCTTGCGGACGCCGCTGTGGACTTGGCGAGTTCAACCAGGGTGCTGCCGGTGAGTGAAGCGAGCCTGCTGCCGGGCAGGACGCCAGCACCGGAGCCCAGCACGAGGGCATTGACCTCGGTCTTGGCGGTGGCGGACTCGGGGCTGAACTGCGGATCGGTGCCCACGGGCGCGCCTTCGAGCAGCCGGGCCGGCCCCGGGCAGACGCCGACGCTGCTGCCCGCCGGGACGGCCGCCAGCGGCGCCGCGATGGGCCGGCTGCTGCCGGGACCCTGCGGGGTGAGCGCCGTTGCGGACACGAGTCCGCCGCCGGCAGCGACAAGGACGGCGGCGGAAAGGACGCCACCCAGCCGCCGGGCGCGCGGAGTAGCCGTCAGCCGCGACAGGAGCGGCACGCGTGTCCTGCGCCCGGTCCGGCCAGGGACGCCGGCGTCGTCCGGGGTGTCCGGGGTCTCCTGGGCGTCCGGAGCGTCGTTCGCGGGGTTGTCGTCCCTAGGCATCAAGATGTTCCTTACGCAGGGAGCCTTCGTCCCTGGACAGGCCGGTGTTCGGCCGGCGGGCAGGCATGGGGATGGCAAGCAGGGCGGTCAGGCCAATGATGACGGCCTGGGCGACGCCGGTCCAGACGGCCCAGTGTGCCTCGTAGCGGAGGCTGAGCCGGCCGCCCTCGGCGGGCAGGGTGAAGGCCTGCGCCCACCCTGACGTGGTGGCGGTGAGGCGGCGGCCGTCGAGCCAGGCACTCCACCCCGGATCGGCGCGTTCCGCCAGCACCACGAGCCGTCCTTCCGGTCCGGCGGGAACCCCGGCGTCCGCGGACACGGCCTGGGACGGGACCAGCCCGACCGTTGCGCCGGCGCCGTCGACAATCCGCACGCGGTGCGCGACGTCGGCGGCCTGGATCACCGGCTGGTTAAGGGGACTGATCCGCCAGAGCCAACCGACGTCGGTCTTTCCGACGGCGACGAGGCCGGGGACGGCGTCCATCCGGCTCGCGGTCAGCTGGGCCGCGGTATCGGCGGCCCGCAGAACCACAAAGCCGACACCGAGCCGCTCGAGCTCTTCGCGTGGATCGACGCCCTGGCCGGCCACGATGGTGGCCACGACATTGCGGACGGAAGCCACAACGGCGTCGTCGTCACGCACGGTCTCCTGCCCCGGCTCCCCCATGATCGGGCGGGCGGCGGCAATCGTGGACAGGGCATCAAGGGTGGTGCCGGCACCGCGCATCAGCGCGGCGTCGAATGTTCCGTTTTCGCCGGTCGAGATGATGAGGGTGCGCGCCTGTTCCGGCCCCTCGCCGCGGTCGATGGCCGTTGCCGGGAGGGTCCGGGACTCGGCCGGCTGCACAAGCCTCCAGGCGCCCAGAGAGGCCGTGCCCGGTGAATCAGTGCCGGCCAGCCCGGAGGCCCGTTCCGCGCCGGGCATGGCTGCGGCCTCGGTGGCCTGCGGCAGGACGTTTTGCGCGGCCCACACCGTAAGGCCGGCCAGCGGGCCTGCCAGCAGGAGGATCATGGCCGTGACCGCGGTGGCGCGGGTGAGGACCTTGCGGCCCATCGTTGCGGCGGCGGCCCGGTCCGCGGCGTCCAGCAGGCCTGCCGCGCCGATCAGTGACGCCCCCAGGATGGCGAAGGCTGCGGCCGAAACGGCGGGTCCCGTGAAGGGAGTCACCAGGACGTTGGCGCTGACTCCCGTGGCAACCTGGCCGCTGAGCCAGCCGCCGGCCAGCACCATCAGTGCCGCGGCCCAGAGGGCCCGGGCACTCCGCGGTGCACGGCCCGGCAGGAACAGTGCAGCCACGGCCAGGAGCACGACGGGCAGACCGATCAGGAGGGCGAGCAGGAGCGCCCACGGCACGGCAGTGCCTGGGCCGAACGCCGGGAGGCCGGTGAGGCCGCCGTCGGCTGCGAAGCGCAGCGGCTGGCCCAGGGCCTGTTGCCATAGGGGTGCGGCGTCAAAGCCCAGCGGCAGGCCGGGGTCTGCAAGGAGGGCGCGGGGCCGGTCAATGGTGGAGGCCAGGAACGGTACGAACAGCGCAAGACTGGGCAGCAGTGCCCACCAGACGGTCCGCCCGCGACGGCCCAGGAGCGTGCCGCAGAGTGCCACGAGGACGACGCCGGGCAGCAGCAGCGATGGTGCTGCCGCGGTGACGACCGCCAGTGCCAGGCCGGCCGCGGCGGCGGCGGTCCAGGAGGGTGTGCCGTTGATGCCAGGTTTCGCCGGGGGCGCTTCGGTGAAGCGCCGCTCCCCGGGGGCCGGAACGGCGTAGCGGCCGCGTCCCGCGGCGGTGCCGGTGGCCCGCAGCAGGGCGAGCACCAGCAGGGGCGTCACGACGTGGACAACCAGGGCCCCGACGCGGCCCTGGTTGAGCGCCACCTGCAGGGCAGGCGCTCCGGCCCACACGAGGGCTGCGGCGAGGCGGAGGCGGCGGCGTTGCGTCAGTGCGCCGGCGGCAAACCAGGCGCCGAGGGCGGAAAGCGGCATGGCCAGGATCAGCAGCCAGCCGAGTGCGCTGTTGGCGTTTCCGGCACCGAGCACGCCGAGGACCCACAGGACATAGCCGAAGGGGTCGCCGTGGCCGGGAAGCCCTGCGCCGAGCGTGATCCACCAGCCGGAGGCATGGTTCCAGATTTCGCCCAGACGCAGCGAGACGGGAATCATCGCGCCGCCGGAGACGGCTTCTGCCCGGAAGATGTTGAGCAGGCCGATCAGCGAGGCAGCGGTGGTGACCAGGATGGCAAGCAGCGCGCCGTTGCCCACCCAGCCACGATCGGAGGTAGTGAGTGCGGCGAAGTCGTCGGAAGAGTCGCCGGTGGGCTGTTCGGCCAGCGGGTCGTTCCCGGTCAGGCCTTCCCCGGAATCGTCCGCGCCGATGGCTTCCATCAGTGAGCGGCGGTGCGCCCAGACCTCACGCCGTGGGGTCTGCAGCCCCTTGATGACAGAACGCCGGATGCGGCGCGTCCGGGCAGCGTTTCGCCGCCCCCGGATCACGGCTCCCGGGCGTCCGAGGGCGCCGAACGTGGCCAGGAGCTGCGAGAAACCGTGGCCCGGATCTTTCACCGCGATGCTCAGGACCAGTTTGAAAATGCTGCCCAGCAGGGCGCCGGCGGCGTGCAGCGGAACCTTCCACGCCGGGGCGTGCTTGAGCCGGAGGTGCACCTGCGCCTTGCGGGCCGCTGTGGCGTTGCCCAGGGCGTGCGGGCGGTGCGAGACGTGGAACATCCTTGCGCTGGGGACCACCACCACCCGGTGTCCGGCCAGCCGGTTGCGCCAGCAGAAATCGACGTCGTCGCCGCTGCCCGGCAGGGCGGGGTCGAAGCCGCGAAGGTCCTCCCAGACGTCGCGGCGGACCAGCATGCCGGCGGAGTTGACGGCGAACGTGTCGCTGCGGCCGTCGTATTGTCCCTGGTCGAGCTCGTCGGCTTCGATGAGGGTCAGCCGCTCGGCCCAGCGGCTGGTGGAGAGCCCGACGTCGATCAGCCGGCGTTCGGAGTACCAGTCCAGCTGCTTGCAGCCGGCCACCGTGACGGACGGAGCGCGTTCCACCGCTTGGAGGAGTTCGGCCAGGGCTTCGGGAGCGGGGGCGGCGTCGTCATGCAGCAGCCAGATCCACTCGGCCGGCGCACCGGCAACGGTGCCGCCGCCGGAAGTGCCGCCGCCGGAAGTGCCGCCGCCCCAAGGGGCGAGCGCGCTGAGGCCTGCTTGCACGGCCCCGCCCATGCCGCTGCGGGTCTGGTCGAAAACGGTGACGTTGGCGGCGCCGAAAGTCTGTTCGAGGAGCGCCGCGGACTGGTCGCGGGAACCGGTGTCAACCCCGATGCAGGTGTCCGCGGGCCGGGTTTGGGCCGCCAGCGCCGCGAGGGTCCTGGGGAGAAAGTCACCGCCGTCGTGGGAAACCAGGACGGCGGTGACTCGTACTTCCTGAAGAATTAGATCGCTCGCTTCCTAAGCCGGCGCCGCTCGCGCTCGGAGAGGCCACCCCAGATTCCGAAACGCTCGTCGTTGGAGAGAGCGTATTCGAGGCACTGGGAGCGGACGTTGCACGCCCCGCAGACCTTCTTGGCGTCGCGGGTGGAGCCACCCTTCTCAGGGAAGAACGCTTCCGGGTCGGTCTGTGCGCAGAGCGCGTCCGTCTGCCAGCCCAGCTCGCCTTCATCGTCGAAGTCCTGCTGGGAGGGCAATCCGATCCATACCGGCTGCGTGGTGGTGCCCGCGTGGAGGGTCTGGAGTTCCATCGGTGGATCGTGAAGGTCGTTGTCCTGGTCCGGACGGGCCAGTAGTTCGTCATGCGCCGCGAGGAAGGCGGTCGCCTGGTCCTGCAGCGAGTCTTTGGTGTGTTCGTTATAGCGGTCCGCTGCGTCCGGATCGGCCGGATCTACATACCAGTCGCTCGGCACTCCGCGTGAACGGTACTTGGCCGTGGCCTGCCCAGCAACGACGGCCTCTTCATGGATACGCTCTGCTAGCCCCATTGGCGTTCCCTCTCTGATTTGCAGCCCTTGCCTGACCCTTGAACACTCGGTTGAGTGCCGGTTTCCGCGCATTGGCCTTCGATACCTAATTACACGTGTGTAAGTATCCAGGAGTCAAGCCACGGCGGAGATAATAATCAACTTGAGACCCAAAGCCGGGGCACGCCACGCCCGGGATTTTTCGGCCACACCCCGGAGAACGCGCAGAATAATCAGGGTACTGAGCACTTCGGAGAATTTTTGCTGAATTCACGGGGAACTTCCCGGCACGGTCCGGGGCTGCCCGCCGACGGCGACCGGGATGCGTATGACAGAGATCACACGAGCGGCCGCCGTGGCAAGATGAACCCATGAGCATCCCGGCAATCGAACTGATGACAGCCCTGCGTTCCGGCCAGTCGACCTCCCCCCGGCTCACCTGGTACGGGCCTGATTCGGAGCGGGTTGAGCTCTCCGGCCGGGTCCTGGACAACTGGGTGGCGAAGACTTCCAACCTGCTGCAGGACGAACTCGACGCCGAACCCGGGACGCGGTTGCGGCTGGACCTGCCGGCCCACTGGAAGTCAGTAATCCTTGCCCTCGCCGCCTGGCAGCTTGGCATGGAGGTCGTGTTCAACGACGCCGGGGCGGACCTGCTGGCCACCGCCGATCCGGGTCCCGGGGCGGCGCAGGGGGCTTTCGACGCTGTCCTGGCAGTGGCACTGCCGGCGTTGGCCATGCGGTGGCCGGGCGAGCTGCCCACCGGCGTCGTGGATTATGCCGCCGAGGTGCGCTCCCACGGCGACGTCTTTATGCCACACGTGGATCCGGAAGCCTCGCGGCGTGCCGTGCTGGCCGCCGCGGGAACGGAACACACCCACGGCGGACTGCTTGACGGCTTCGCGGCGGCGCACGCAGACGGCGTGCGGCTGCTGGTGCCCGCCGGCGACGGCCTGGAAACAGCCCTCGCCCACGCCCTGGGTGCCTGGAAAGGCGACGGCTCCGTGGTTCTGGTGCACCCCGGCGTCGCGGTGACGGCGAAGCTGCTCGCGGACGAACGCGTCAATGGCAGCTGAGCACTGTCCCTAGGCCGGCGGGCCCGGCAGCTCGGAATCCTCGACGGTGCGGCTCCCGGCGACTGGGCTGTCCACGCTGCGGCTCCCGGCGACGGGGCCGGGGTGGGTGTGCGGGTGCAGTTCGATGATTTCGTGGTCATGGGAGAACTCCGGCTCTTCGTCGAGTTCCTTGTTGAAGACCAGGAACCGGTAGGCGAAGAAGCGCACCACCGTGGCGACCAGGATGCCAACGATTCCGGCGGCGAACAGCATGTTCTTGTCCGTGACACCGAGACTGTACTTGGCGAGGGCGGTGAACCCGGTAGAGATACCGATGCCGATGCCATTGATCAGGATGAACATCGCGAACTCGCGGATCACATTGTCCTGGCGGCGGTGGCGGAACGTCCAGAAGCGGTTAGCAATCCACGAAAAGATGGTTGCGACGGTGGCGCCGACGAAGCGGGCTTTGGCCTCACTGTCGGTCATCGGCCCGTGCATCAGGTAATACGTGAGTCCGTTGTCAATGATGAACGCGACACCGCCCACCGCACCGAACTTGGCCACTTCGCGCCAGAAGAGCGAGGCAAGCCCGCGCAAGCGCTCGGTAAGTGTAGTAATCATGACCCTCCGTGGCCTTCTTTGAACTGTCGGCCATTGGGCCAAGGGCCCATTTTAGCGCCGATTGCCATCCGCGCGCCCCGGCACGCGGTCCCCCGGCCGCAACCACCCGGGTCGAAAGCCTGCCGGCCGGCGGTCATCAGCCCGGCAATATCCCCCGTCGAACCGCGCCGAAAAGCGGCCGCCGACGGCCCGGTACCAGCACCGGGACTGCCAAAAGCCGGGTTATGGCGAGGTTTTCGGTAGGCTGGGACTTGTGACTTTTCCTGTGATCGGTGTGGTTGGCGGCGGCCAGCTCGCCCGAATGATGGCCCCGGCGGCCACCGCCCTGGGCTTCGAGCTCCGCGTCCTTGCCGAAGGTGAGGACGTCTCAGCCGTCTCCGCCGTGGCCCAGGCCCCGGTCGGTGACTACACCGACCTCGACCATCTCCTTGAGTTCTCCCGCGGCCTGGACGTCCTGACGTTCGACCACGAACACGTCCCCACCGAACACCTCCGGTCCCTGCAGCGGGCCGGCGTCAACGTCCACCCCGGACCGGATGCGCTGGTCAACGCCCAGGACAAACTCGTGATGCGGGCGGCCATCGACCGGCTGGAGCTGCCCAATCCGCGCTGGGCCCCCGTCGACGACGTCGCCGGGCTGATCGCCTTCGGCGAGGACACCGGCTGGCCGGTCGTCCTGAAAACCCCGCGCGGCGGCTACGACGGCAAGGGCGTGCGGATCGTGGACTCCGCAGCCGACGCCGCGGACACCGCGGACTGGTTCGAAGCGATGTCGCCGCTGCTCGCGGAGGCCAAAGTGGAATTCAGCCGCGAACTCTCGGCCCTCGTTGCCCGGACCCCGGACGGCGAGGCGCGGGCCTGGCCCGTGGTGCACACCATCCAGGTCGACGGCGTCTGTGACGAAGTCATCGCCCCGGCCCTGGACATCCCGCTGGACGTCGCTGCCGCGGCGGAGAACGCCGCCCTGCGGATCGCCAGCGAACTCGGCGTCACGGGTGTTATGGCCGTGGAACTGTTCGAGACCCCGGGGGTGGGTGCCGGCTTCCTGATCAACGAACTCGCCATGCGTCCACACAACACCGGCCACTGGACACAGGACGGCTCGGTGACAAGCCAGTTTGAACAGCATCTCCGGGCCATCCTCAATCTGCCGCTCGGCGCCACGGACCTACTGGGCCCCGTTGTGGTCATGAAGAACTTCCTGGGCGGCGCGAACCAGAATCTGTTCTCCGCATACCCAGCAGCCCTGGCCAGCGAACCTGCGGCGAAGGTCCACTGCTACGGCAAGGCCGTCCGGCCGGGCCGCAAGATCGGCCACGTCAACCTCGTCGGAGGCTCCGTTGCCGACGTCGACTCCGTACGCGAACGCGCCACTACGGTCGCCAACATCATCCGGAACGGAACGGCCCAGTCCCGAACCGCAGCGGGAGCCCACGAGGAGAACCCATGAGCGCCAGCAACACAGCCCCTTCCAGCGACGTCCAGTTCCCGGCAGCGTCGGACACCGGCGACGACGCCCCCATCGTCGGACTCGTGATGGGCTCGGACTCCGACTGGCCCGTGATGGAGGCCGCTGCCGAGGCCCTCGCCGAATTCGGAATCCCCTTTGAGGCCGACGTCGTCTCCGCACACCGCATGCCGCTCGAAATGATCCGTTACGGCCAGACGGCCCATGAGCGCGGCCTGCGCGTCGTCATTGCCGGCGCCGGCGGCGCCGCCCACCTGCCGGGCATGCTCGCCTCTGTCACGCCCTTGCCGGTCATCGGAGTCCCGGTGCCACTGAAGACCCTTGACGGGATGGACTCCCTGCTCTCCATCGTCCAGATGCCCGCCGGAGTCCCGGTCGCAACCGTCTCCATCGGCGGGGCCCGGAACGCCGGCCTCCTGGCTGTGCGCATGCTGGCCGCCGGCACGGATCCGCTGGCCGCCCGGCTCCGGACCGAGCTGCTCGACTTCGCCCAGGAGCTCAATGACGTCGCCACCCGGAAAGGCGCGAACCTGCGGCAGAAGGTGAGCGAAGTGTTCGCCGACGCAAACGTCATCACCCGGGGCAGCCGTTAAGGATTACCAGATGACCAACAGTTACGCCCCTTCCCGTCAGCCGGCGCCGAGAAACCCGACGCCTGCCGGGACCCTCACGGATCCCGTCCGCTACCCCTCGGGGGCGGCAGCTCCGGTCCTGACCAAACGTGCCTTCCTGCTGGTCCTGATGACGCTGCTGGTGCCCGGCAGCGCCCAGATTGTCGCCGGCAACCGGCGACTGGGCCGGATGGCGTTGCGCGTCACCCTCACGGTCTGGGTGCTGGCCATCCTCGCGGTGTTGCTCCTCCTGGTTTCACGGTCGACGCTGATCAACCTGTTCACCAGCCCCGTTACGTCGCTGCTGCTGATCATCGGGCTCGTGGCGCTGGCCATCGGCTGGGCGGCCCTCTTCCTCAACACCCTGCGTCTGATCCGCCCCGTGCTGCTGGCACCCGGCGTGCGCCCCGCCGTCGTCGTTGCCCTGGTGCTCGCGATGGTCCTCGGCAGCGGTTCGCTCGGCTACGCCGCCTACCTGCTCAACGTCAGCCGCGACGCCATCGGCAACATCTTCTCCACCGGACCCACCATGCAGCCTTCGGAGGGCCGGTACAACTTCCTGATGATGGGCGGCGACGCCGGGGCCGACCGCACCGGCCGCCGGCCGGACAGCCTCTCGGTTATCAGCGTGGATGCCAAGACCGGCCAGACCGCCATCATCTCGGTGCCCCGCAACCTCCAGAATGCGCAGTTCAGCGAAGACTCCCCGATGCGCACGATTTATCCTGACGGCTACGACTGCGGCAATGAATGCCTCATTAACGCCATCAACACCGAGGTCACCAACGAGCACAAGGACCTGTACCCCGGGGTGGAGGACCCCGGCGCGCAGGCCACGCTGGAGGCCGTGTCGGGATCCCTGGGCATCAAGGTCCAGGCCTACGTCCTGGTGGACATGGACGGCTTCGCCAAGCTCATTGACGCCATGGGCGGCATCCGGATCAAGGCCGGCGGCTGGGTCCCGATCAGCGGCGAGACCGTGGACGAAGCCAACGGAATCCACGGAATGCCGCTGGGCTGGATCCCGGCTGGCGAGAACACCCTGGACGGCTACCATGCCCTCTGGTACGGCCGCTCGCGCGAATTCGTGGACGACTACGCACGCATCGCACGCCAGCAGTGCGTCCAGCAGGCCATGCTCAAGCAGCTGGACCCGGCAACCCTCCTGGCCAAGTTCGAGGACATCGCCAAGGCCGGCACCAAGGTGGTCGACTCCAACGTCTCCGCCAGCCAGCTCGGCAGTTTTGTGGACCTGGCCATGAAGGCCAAGGGCCAGGAATCAAAGCGGCTGACCATCGGACCGCCCGACTTCGACGCCTCCTTCTCGACGGTCCCGGACTTCGACCAGATCCACCAGAAGGTCGACGCCCTCCTCGGACCCGCTCCCGCGGCGGGCCCCGCCGACGACGGCATCCGCCGGCAGGACGCGGCGCCCGGACCGCTCTCGGCGGCCGGCGGGGTGCCGCTCGCCCAGCCCGGCACCCAGCCCGCGCCGTCGTCGGACTTCACTCCGGTAACCACCACTCCGGACGGCGAGCCGATCACCGAAGAGATGCTGAACCAGTTCAAGCTCGACGGCGACGAACAGTCGATCCGCAACCTGGTCGCCACGAACGGCCAGTGCGCGCCGCTCTAGCAGTTATTCCGTAAACAGGATTCCACAATAGACAGGGACACCCCGGCAGTGTATGAACTCGAAAATGTCCTCCGGCCCTATGCCTGGGGCTCCACAACAGCCATTGCCGGGCTCCTCGGCAGGGCAGCATCCGGCGGCCCGGAAGCGGAGCTGTGGATCGGCGCGCACCCGGACTCCCCGTCCGTGGCGCTCAGCCCGGCCGGTGCCGGGTCGGCTGGCGCCCACGCTGCGGTGGCGGACGACGGCGGACGCCTGGCCCTGGACGCGCTGATCGCGGAGGATCCGGAGCACCACCTGGGCAGTGACAGTGTGGCCGAGTTCGGCCCCCGGCTCCCGTTCCTGCTCAAGGTCCTGGCTGCCGACAGCCCCCTGTCCCTCCAGGTGCACCCGACGCTCGAGCAGGCCCGCGCGGGGTTCGCCCGCGAGGAGGCCGCCGGCGTCGACCGCGCCGCTGCGGAACGCAATTACAAGGACGACAACCACAAGCCGGAGATGATCCTCGCGCTGACACCGTTCGAGGCGCTGTGCGGCTTCAAACCGGCGGCGGACGCCCGCGCCGTCTTCGAGCGGCTCGTGGCGGATTTTGAGCTGGCCGGCCTCGAACTCCCGCCGCTTGTTCCGCTGCTGCTGCAGGATTTGGCACAGCCGGACGAACACTCGGCCCTGCGTTCGGCCTTCGAACGGCTGATCGCCGGTGGCGGGGAGGTGGCTGAGGCGACGGCCGCGATTGAGTCAGCCCTCATCTCCGGCGCCCCGACCGCCCCTTACCAGGCGGAGCTGTCCACCGTTGTCACCCTCAACGCGCAGTACCCGGGAGATCCCGGCGTGCTGATTTCGCTGCTGCTCAACCGGATCTCGCTGGCACCGGGCGAGGCTGTCTATTTGCCGGCCGGCAACGTCCACGCCTACCTGCACGGCCTCGGCATCGAGATCATGGCTTCCTCGGACAACGTGCTGCGCGGCGGACTGACCCCGAAGTTCGTCGATGTCCCCGAGCTCCTCCGGACCATCTCCTTTGAGTCGGCCGGCGTGCCGATGCTGAGCCCCGAGACCACCATGCTGGGACAGGAGGTCTTCCGGCCGCCGTTCCGCGAGTTCCAGCTGCAGCGCATCGTGTTGGAGCCCGGCGCGGAGCCCGTCCCGCTGGCGCAGTCAGGAGCCGCAGTCATCATCGTGGTGTCCGGATCCGTGCTCCTTGACTCCCCCAAGGGCGAGCTGCGGCTGGAGCGCGGCTCAAGCGCGTTCCTGCCCGCGGCCGAGGCCCCGGTCAATGCGCACGCCGCGTCCGGCGCCACCGGGCCCGCCCTGGCCTTTGCCGTCACCACCGCCCTGGAAACCTGAGCCCGTGGACCACTTCCTGCAAAGCCCCGCCTGGGCCGATTTCCAGCGCAGCCTCGGCCGGACCGTGCACCGACGCTCCGGCCCCGGCTGGAGTTTCCTGGCCATCGAGGAAAGCAAACCGGCCGGGAAACTCCTCTACGCACCCTATGGCCCGGTCGCCGCATCCCTTGTCGCGTTCGACGCCGCCCTGGCGGCGCTGACGGACCTGGCCCGCAGTTGCGGGGCCGTGTTCGTCCGGATTGAACCGGTCGACGCCGGCTTCACAGCCGCCGACGCCGACGCTGTCCTGCGCACGCGCGGCCTCCGGCGCGCCCCGGCCAAGCAGCAGCCGGACCTGAGCTGGATCGTGGACCTGGACCGGGAGTTCAAGGACGTCCTCGCGGACATGAAACCGGCGAACCGCAACCTGTACCGGAACATCCACAAGAAGGGCGTGACGTTCCGCTCCAGCCAGGACCCGGAGGAGATCTCCATCCTGCTGGGGTTCCTGCATCTGACGGCGGCGCGCAATGGCTTCAAGCCGCAGAGCGACGACTACCTCACCCAGGTGGCCCGCTCACTGATGCCGGCCGGGGCTGCCACGCTCTTCATTGCCGAACTCGAGGGCGCGCCGATCGCGGCTGCCCTGGCCTACGACTCCGCGGACACACGGACCTATGCCCACGCCGCGCTCGATGACGCGCACCGGAAGCTCAGTGCCGGGATTCCGCTGCTGGTCACGCTGATGGCAGATGCCAGGGACCGGGGCCTGAAGCATGTGGATCTCTGGGGGGTGGCACCTGCGGACCAGCCGGACCACAAGTGGGCGGGTTTCACGGCCTTCAAGAAGTCCTTCGGCGGCCGCGAAGTCGCGTACCCCGGAACCTGGGACCTCCCGGTGCGGACCTTGCGCTACGGCGCCTACCAGCTGGCCCGGAAGTGCGCTCAGGCTGCGCGCAGGGGCATCACCTCGGCGCGCAGGCTCTCCGCGGCGCTCCGCCGCTAGCCCGCAGCCCCGGCTGGGCCCACCCTCCCCGGCTGGGCCTACCCTCCCCGGCTGGGCCTACCCTCCCCGGCTGGGCCTACCCTCCCCCACTGGGCATGCCCCCCGTCAGCCCTGGCGGGTGGACATAAACCCACTCTGTCCATTCCTGGGCCCGGCCACCGGGCATGTCCCCCGGGCAGCAGCACTAACCTGGGCCTCAGCACTGAGCATGTCCCGCACGTGCAGGATCAACCTGGGTCTGACCGCTGGACATGCCCCGCGTCAGCCCTGGCGGGTGGACATAAACCCACTCTGTCCATTCCTGGGCCCGACCACTGGGCATGTCCCCCCTTGGGGTGGGCTTGGGGCGAGCCCGACCACTGGGCATGTCTAGAGGGCCGCGGAGGCAGCTTTCTTCTGCGCCTCGTAGGCGCTGGCGACCATGTCCTCGACGGAGTGCCGCATCTTCCAGTCCAGGTCGCGGGCGGCAAGGGTGCCGTCGGCCACGATCCGGTCCGGGTCACCGGCCCGGCGGGGTCCGATCTCGGGCTCGAAGTCGATGCCGGTGACCTTGGCCATGGCCGTCATGATCTGCCGTACGGAGAGGCCGTCGCCGGACCCGAGGTTGTAGACGCGTTCCAGCGGCTTGCCGGCGGCGAGGGCCTGGGCTGCCGAAACGTGCGAGGTCGCCAGGTCGGCCACATGGACGTAGTCGCGCACGCAGGTGCCGTCTGCGGTGTTGTAGTCGGTGCCGTTGATGCGGGGCGTCTTGCCTGCAGTCAATGCGCGGAGCACGATCGGAAAGAGATTGTGCGGGCTTGTGTCGTAGAGCTCGGGCGAGCCCGAGCCGACGACGTTGAAGTAGCGCAGCGAGGTGTGCTTCAGCCCCCGTGCCGTCCCCTGGTCACGGATCAGCCATTCGCCGATCAGTTTGCTTTCCCCGTAAGGGGATTCCGGCTGCGTCGGGGTCTCCTCGGTGACGATGTCCCCGGTGGGGGTTCCGTAGGTTGCGGCCGAGGAGGAGAAGACCAGCTTGTCCACCTCGGCGAGCTCCATCGCCTTCAGCAGTTCCGCCGTCCCGGTGACGTTCTGCTCATATGTCAGCAGCGGCTCCTGCACGGAGACGCCGGCGTACTTGAAGCCCGCGAGGTGGATGACGCCGGTCACGCCGTGGTCCAGCATGGTGCGGGCCACGAGCTCGGAGTCGAGGATGGTGCCGTGCACGAAGGGCACGTCCTCCGGGACGAACTCGCGGTGCCCGCTGGAGAGCGAGTCAATCACCACCGCCTGGATCCCGGCCCCGCGCAAAGCGGAGACCACGTGTGAACCGATATATCCTGCGCCACCTGTTACGAGCCATGTCATGGTTCCACCCTACCTAATGCCGCCCCGCCGCCCGGAAACCGCCGCCCGGAAACGGCGGATCCCGGGGCGCGATTCGCGCCCCGGGATCCGGGTGTTCTGGCTGGTGCGGCAGGCGTTAGCTCTTGCGCGCGTAGCCTTCCCACTTGCTGGCCTGGTGCTCGCCATCAACAAAGCGGATGGTCCCGGACTTGGAGCGCATCACGATGGACTGGGTGAGGACCTTGTCCTTGGAGTAACGCACGCCCTTGAGCAGGTCACCGTCGGTGATACCCGTGGCCGCGAAGTAGCAGTTGTCGCTGGAGACGAGGTCGTTGGTCGACAGCACCCGGTCGAGGTCGTGGCCGGCGTCGATCGCCTTCTGCTTCTCGTCATCGCTCGTGGGCCACAGCCGGCCCTGGATGACGCCGCCGAGGGACTTGATGGCGCAAGCCGATACGATGCCTTCCGGCGTTCCGCCGATACCCATCAGGGCATCGACACCCGTCCCGGCGCGTGCGGCAGCGATGGCGCCGGCGACGTCGCCGTCCATGATGAACTTGGTTCGGGCACCGGCCTCGCGGATCTCCTCCACGAGCCCACGGTGCCGGTCCCGGTCCAGGATCATGACGTTGAGCTGGTTGACCTTGACACCCTTGGCCTTGGCGATCAGGTGCAGGTTCTGTTTGACGGGCAGGCGCAGGTCCACCATGTCGGCGGCTTCCGGGCCGGTCACGAGCTTCTCCATGTAGAACACCGCGGAGGGGTCGAACATGGAGCCCCGCTCGGCGACGGCCAGGACGGCGAGGGCGTTGTTGATGCCGAGGGCGGCCAGGCGGGTTCCGTCAATGGGGTCGACGGCGACGTCGCACTCGGGGCCGGTGCCGTCACCGACGTTTTCGCCGTTGAAGAGCATCGGGGCTTCGTCCTTCTCGCCCTCGCCGATCACCACCACACCATTGAAGTGAACGGTCTGGAGGAAGGAGCGCATGGCGTCGACGGCGGCGCCGTCGGCCTTGTTCTTGTCCCCGAACCCCACCCAGTGGCCGCCGGCGATGGCGGCGGCTTCGGTGACGCGGACCAGTTCCAGAGCAAGGTTGCGGTCCGGCTCGTCGATGCCGACGGCAAGAGACGGGGAGAGCGTGGAGTACTTCTGGGTCATTGGCGCTGGTGTCACGTGAACCTCTTCTTCGAGTGGCGATCATTGAAGCCGTACGGACAGGATCGATCCGTCGCGGTGATTCGTTTGTTTGTGATCTCGTCTGTTACTGATCATAGTCGCGGCGGAAAGCCGCGTCTTGGAATGACCAATCCGTGAACGCCCGCCTGTCGGGCCGCCCGGCACTGCCGAATGTGAGATCGGCCGGGAATGGGCGACTATAGAGGGGTGAGTGAATTGCAGGAAACGCCCCCCTCAGCCCCCGCTTCCCCTGCCGGCACCGCCGGCCCGGAAGCGCATGGCGCGGATGGCCAGCCGCCCGTCAAGCCCGTCCTGACCGCGGGAGCGGCGAAGCGCGCGAACGCCTCGGTAATCGGCATGATCATTGCGCTGGTCGTGAGCATCGCGGCCTTCCTGCCGATCGTCCTGATGAACCCGTCGCCCAAAACCGACGGCTACCGGCCCAACATCGACGTCAGCGCTGTGGCGCGCAACGCGGCCGGTGTGGCGGGATTCACACCCGCGGCCCCGGAAACCGGCGACACATTCCGCGCAAATTACGCCCGCTGGGAATCCGGCGCGGGCAGCGGCGTCCCGACGTGGGAGGTGGGCTACCTCACCCCCAAGGAGTCCTTCATCGCCCTGGTGCAGGCCCGGCAGTCCAATCCCACGTGGCTCCTGCAGCAGGTGAAGAGCGCACCCGTGACCGGCACCCGCAGCGCCGGAGGACGCGACTGGGAACTCCGTGACACGGGCAAGGGCGAGAAGAGCATGGTGCTTGCCGACGCCGGCGGCACCACCGTTATCCTGACCGGATCCGCGCAGCTTGACGAATTCGCGCTGCTGGCAGCCGCTGTGGTGAAGTCCCTTGAGGGCACGTCCGGTGCGGCCGGCGGCGCGTCACCCGGGAGCACCGCGGAAGCCACCGTTTCGCCCTCCGCCGTCCCTTCGTCGTAAGGTAAGGCCGTGGCCACCTATCTCACCCCCGCCCTTGCCTGGCGCCGCCTCCGCGAAGGCAACGCGCGTTTCGTTTCAGGCAATTCTTCCCATCCCAACCAGGATGCGTCCCGGCGTTCCTCCCTCGTGGAGAACCAGCACCCCTTTGCGGTAATCTTCGGCTGCTCGGATTCCCGGCTGGCCGCTGAAATCATCTTCGACCTCGGCCTTGGCGATGCATTCGTGGTCCGCACCGCAGGCCATGTGATCGACGACGCCGTCCTCGGCTCGCTCGAATACAGCGTCAGCGTCCTGTCGGTGCCGCTGATCGTCGTCCTCGGGCATGACAGCTGCGGCGCGGTCACGGCCACCAAGAACGCCATGGAGACCGGGCTGATGCCCGTGGGCTTCATGCGCAGCCTCGTCGAGCGCATCACCCCGTCGGTGCTGACCTCGCTGCGCAACAACCAGAACGACATCAACGACATGGTGGTCGAGAACGTCAAACAGACGTCGCAGCGGCTCGTGGACAGCTCGCGGGTCATTTCCGAGGCAGTTGAAGGCGGCCGGGCCGCGGTAATCGGCCTTGCCTACAGCCTGTCCGATGGCAGGGCCGACCTCGTTTCCGGAATCGGCGAGCTCTGAGTTCCCGCCGCAGCACTCCTGCCGCCTCCGGGTAGCAAGCACTTCACGGTTTTCGATGGAACGCCTCCGCCCAATAAGCTAGCCCCATGACTTCCACAGAAGAGTTGAACACCGAAGAGTTCCGCATTGAACACGACACGATGGGCGAAGTCCGCGTCCCCGTGAACGCCCTGTACCGTGCCCAGACACAGCGTGCCGTCGAAAACTTCCCGATCTCCGGCAAGACCCTCGAGCGCGCCCACATCGAAGCCCTCGCCCGCGTCAAGAAGGCCGCAGCGCAGGCCAACGCCGAACTCGGAGTGCTCGACGGCGAGCTCGCCCAGGCGATCGCGGACGCTGCCGATGAGGTCGCCACCGGAAAGTACGACGGCGACTTCCCGATCGACGTCTTCCAGACCGGCTCGGGCACTTCCTCCAACATGAACACCAACGAGGTGCTTGCCGAACTGGCCACCCGCGCGCTCAAGGCCGCCGGCAGCGACAAGGTGGTCCACCCCAACGACCACGTCAACGCCTCACAGTCCTCCAACGACGTCTTCCCCACCTCGGTCCACGTGGCTGCCACGTCCGCACTGATCAACGACCTGATCCCGGCACTGGGCTACCTCGCGGAGTCCCTGGAGCGTAAGGCCGTCGAGTTCAAGGACGTCGTGAAGTCCGGCCGCACCCACCTCATGGACGCCACGCCGGTGACGCTGGGCCAGGAGTTCGGCGGCTACGCCGCGCAGGTCCGCTACGGCGTCGAGCGCATCAATGCCTCCCTCCCCCGCGTCGCTGAGGTTCCGCTCGGCGGCACCGCCGTCGGCACCGGCATCAACACCCCCGCCGGCTTCCCGGAGCGCGTCATCGAACTGCTGGCCGCCGACACCGGGCTGCCGCTGACCGAGGCCCGCGACCACTTCGAGGCGCAGGCCAACCGAGACGGCCTGATCGAGGCGTCCAGCCAGCTGCGCAACATCGCGATCTCCTTCATGAAGATCAACAACGACCTTCGCTGGATGGGCTCCGGCCCCAACACCGGCCTCGGCGAAATCTCGATCCCGGACCTGCAGCCGGGCTCCTCGATCATGCCCGGCAAGGTCAACCCGGTGATCTGCGAGGCCTCCATCATGGTCTGCGCCCAGGTCATCGGCAACGACACCGCCATCGCCTGGTCCGGCACCAACGGCGCCTTCGAGCTCAACGTCGGCATCCCCGTGATGGCCGCCAACCTGCTCGAGTCCGTGCGCCTGCTGGCCAACACCAGCCGCGTCATGGCGGACAAGATGATCGACGGCATCACCGCCAACGTCGAGCGCGCCCGCTTCCTGGCCGAGGCTTCGCCGTCGATCGTCACGCCGCTGAACAAGTTCATCGGTTACGAGAACGCCGCGAAGATCGCGAAGAAGTCCGTGGCCGAGGGCCTGACCATCCGCGAAACTGTGGTGGCGATGGGCTTCCTGGAGCGCGGCGAACTGACCGAGGAGCAGCTGGACACCGCCCTGGACGTTATGTCCATGACCCGTCCGCCGCACAAGGCCTAGGTCCCCGCGGGCGGGACGCCCGCTCTCCCGCCAGAACGTCCGACGCCGGCCGGCACCTTTGCGTGAAAGGTGCCGGCCGGCGTCGTTCGTGGCGCCGATGTTCCGGCCGCCCTGGGGCCGGGTACCGGCACCGGCCGATAATGTTGCACTTACCAAAACAAAGTGCAAATATTTACTTTGTGAATGAAAGTGCAATTATTGAGGGCGGACTCCGCGAGCGCAAGCGCGCCGCGACGCGGGCGGCGATCACCGCCGTCGCACGTTCCCTGACGGCAGCGCATGGCCTGAACGGCTACACGGTGGAGGAGGTCTGCGAACGGACGGGAATCTCCCGCCGGACGTTTTTTAACTACTTCCCCACCAAGGAAGACGCCATCATCGGACACGTCGACGACGACTTCCCGGCCGCCGTCGTCAGTCGCTTCGTGGCGGGCGGGGCCGGCTCCCCGGCCGGCGCGATCTCCCCCACCCTGCTGTCGGACCTCGTGCAGCTCTCTCTTGACCTGTCCGAACAGATGACCGCCGGCGAGGAAGAAACCCGCCAGCTGATCGGCGTCATCCAAAAGGAACCCCAGCTGATGCTGCGGATCATCGGCGCCTCGGAACAGCGCGAAGCCGAATTCGCCCGAATGCTCGCGGCCCGGGAAAGCGTCCCGCCGGACCACCCGGTGGTCCGTATGGCCGTCCTGCTCCTGGGCAACATCGCCCGGAAGACGAGCGCCGCCTACTTCTCCGCGGACAACACCCGCCCCTACGAGGACATGCTGCTCGAAAACGTCGCAGCCGCCCGCTCACTTTTTTGCCAGCCCCTGGACATCGCCCCGTCCGTCTCCACCGAAGGACCCCAATGAGTTCCACCGCCAGCATCACACCGGCAGCCGAGCCGCTGCTGCTGACCCAGAAACGCATCTGGATCATTTTCTCCGCCCTGATCGCCGGCATGCTGCTCTCCAGCCTGGACCAGACGATTGTCTCCACCGCCATGCCCACCATCGTCGGCAAGCTCGGGGGCGTGGAACACCAGGCGTGGATCACCACCGCCTACCTGCTGGCCACCACCATCGTGATGCCGATCTACGGCAAGTTCGGCGACATCCTGGGCCGCCGGAACCTGTTCCTGGTTGCCATCGCCCTGTTCACGCTGGCCTCGATCGGCTGCGCCTTCGCCACAGACTTCTGGGGCTTCGTCATCTTCCGCGCCGTCCAGGGCCTGGGCGGCGGCGGGCTCATGATCCTCTCGCAGGCCATCATCGCCGACATCGTCCCGGCCAAGGACCGCGGCAAGTACATGGGCCCGCTGGGCGCCATCTTCGGCCTGTCCGCCGTCGCCGGCCCGCTCCTGGGCGGCTACTTCGTGGACCACCTGACGTGGGAATGGGCCTTCTACATCAACATCCCGATCGGCATCGCGGCGTTCACCATTGCCTGGTTCACGCTGACCCTGCCCAACAAGAAGGCCGAAAAGCGGATCGACATCCTGGGTGTGCTCCTGCTGTCCGCGGCCACCACCTGCCTGATCTTCTTCACTGATTTCGGCGGCAAGAAGGATGAAGGCTGGGATTCCCCGCTGACGTGGGCCTTCGGCGCCGGCATGGTGCTTGCCGCCGTCGCCTTCGTCCTCATGGAGCGCAGGGCCGAGGACCCCATCATCCCGTTGAGCCTGTTCAGGAACCGGATTTTCGTCAACTCCACGGCGATCGGCTTCACCCTTGGCCTGGGCATGTTTGCCGCCATCGCCTTTGTCCCCACGTTCCTGCAGATGTCCTCCGGGACCTCCGCGGCGGAGTCCGGCCTGCTGATGCTGCCCATGATGGTGGGGCTGATGGGCATGGCCATCTTCTCGGGCATCCGCATCTCCAAGACCGGCAAGTACAAGATGTTCCCGATCCTTGGGGCCGTCCTCACCATTGCCGCGATGCTGTGGCTGACCACGCTCACCGCCGCGACCCCCATCTGGATCATTTGCGTCCAGCTGTTCATCTTCGGGGCCGGACTCGGCTCCATCATGCAGGTGATCGTGCTGGTGGTGCAGAACTCCGTTCCCGCCGAACAGATCGGCACGGCCACTAGCACCAACAACTACTTCCGTGAAGTGGGCGCCTCGCTCGGCGTCGCGGTCTTTGGTTCCATCTTCACCGCCCGGCTCTCCGAGTCCCTGTCCCGGGCGTTCACCGGAGCGGGCGCCACGGCGGAGCAGGCGTCGCAGTCCACCCGCACCCTGGACCCGCAGGCCCTCAGCCAGCTCCCGGCCCAGCTCAAGGACGCAATCGTCAACGCCTACGCCGATTCACTGGCCCCCGTGTTCTGGTACCTGCTGCCGTTCCTCGGGATCGCCCTGGTGCTCGCGCTGACCCTGAAGCAGATCCCGCTCTCGGACACCGCCGGCATGGTGGCCCGCGGCGAGGCCGTGGGCGGCGAGGAGGCCGAACGCCTTGAGGCCGAACGCCACGCCGGAGTCACCTCGCCTCCGGAGCCGGTCCCAGACGCGCCGGCAGACGACGAACTCCACAGCCTGCACCGCTAGACGATATGAAGTGTGGTGGGCCGGTCCTGATGTAGGACTGGAACCTCGGGTTCAAAGAGGTTCGTGGGTTACCGGTCCGGGTCTTCCCCCGCATACCTGCGGGGGTGTGGACTGGCAGAGCCACATTTGAACGTCTGGAGGTTCCAGCCATGAATAAGCGTACTTACGTCGGTTTGGATGTCCATGCGCGCAGTGTGAAGGGCTGCGCGATCGACCGTGAAACGGGCGAGATCCTGAGGCAGAGCCTGGCCGCCAACGATGCCGGGGTCGCCGAGTGGGTTTCCGGGTTGCCGGGCCCGGTCCTCGTTGTCTATGAGGCAGGGCCAACCGGATTCGGATTGGCCCGGTTACTGGTCGGTGCAGGGATCGAGTGCCTGGTTGTGGCGCCCTCGAAGCTTCAGCGGCCGCCCGGGGACCGGGTGAAGACCGATGCGCGCGATGCTGAGCATCTGGCCCGGTTGGCCCTGCTCGGACAGATAACGTCCGTGCGGGTTCCGGGCCGTGCGGATGAAGCAGCCCGGGATCTGGTGCGTGCCCGTGAGGACGTCCGCGCGGATTTGATGCGGGCCAGGAACCGCGTTTCCAAGCTCCTGCTGCGCCATGGCCTGGTCTACTCCGGCGGCCATGCCTGGACCGACGCCCACCACACCTGGCTGCACCGGCAACGATTCGATGACCCTGCCCTGCAGGCCGCGTACGAGGCCTGTCTGGAAGCGGCAGAACTGACACTGGACCGCAGGAACAGGTTGGACGCGAAGATCACGGCCCTCGCTGCGACCGACCGCTACGCCCCCGTGGTCCACGCTTTGATGTGCCTGCGCGGGATCTCGGTGCTCACCGCTTTCGGCCTCGCGGTGGAGATTGGTGACTGGACCCGCTTCACCGGCTCTACGATCGGCGCGTATCTGGGTCTGGTTCCCTCGGAGCATTCATCCGGCGCTTCCCGGTCCCAGGGCGGGATCACTAAAACCGGCAACATCCATGCCCGCCGCCTGCTGGTCGAGGCCGCCTGGCACCATCGCCGCCCCTACACCCATGCCAGCCGGGACATGCGCGCCCGCTGGGACGCAGCCGATGAGGTCTCCCGGGTCCGCGGCCATCAAGGCAACCACCGGCTGCATCACAGGTGGGACCAGTTCGAAGCCAGGCACAAACGCCGGGTCATCGCTAACGTCGCCGTCGCCCGCGAACTGGCTGGCTGGTGCTGGTCTCTCGCCGCCCAAGTCCAACGGGAGCAGCCATGGACCGATGAATAGAGGTGTGCCGTTCCCGGCCGGCCTGGATGGCTCGGCAGCGTGGAGGAGACCCGCGATACAACTATGGACAACCGGCAATCCCCGGTGACGCCCGACATTGCTAGACCAGCGGCACCCCTCCAGCCGAACACCTCGTCCTGCGGCAGCCAACCCGCGCATATCAGTCTGACAGCGCCGTCGATCATGACGCGCCGGCCGGCCGGACCAGGCAGGGAACGAACACAGGTGAGCGGTCCAAGACATCCAGTCTTGGACCGCTCACCCTTGCCCTCTTGACAAGGAACAACTACATATCAGCTGTACTCGGCCAGGACGTTGGTTACATGTTGAAAAGGGTGAAGACCTCTTAGGTTGGTGGTTACCACACACACCTAACGACTAAGAGGTCTTCATGGTCCACCGTAATGCCCGTCTGACTCCTGCCGGTAGAAGCATCCTTGTCCAGCGTCTTCTGGGCGGCCGTCCCGTGGCGCATGTGGCGAAGGAAATGGGTGTTTCCCGCGCATGCGCCCACCGGTGGCTCAAGCGCTATGTCGAACACGGCTGGGACGGGATGGAGGACCGGTCCTCACGCCCGCATTCGTGCCCGCACGCCACCCCCGAGGCGAAGATCGAGGACGTGCTCGCGGCTCGGGAGAAGCACCGCGAAGGCCCGGTCGAGCTGGCCGAACGCTGCAAGGTCCCGGCCCGCACGGTCTCTAGGATCATCGCCAGGGCCGGGCTGCCCCGGTTGTGGGAACTGGACCCGATCAGCGGCGAACGCATCCGGGCCGGCCGGGCCACCGACCACCGTTACGAACGCGACACCGCCGGAGAGTTGCTGCATATCGACGTCAAGAAACTCGGCGGCATAGCGAACGGCGGCGGCTGGCGGGTCCATGGCCGCAGCGAAGCCGTCAGAGGCCGCGGCATCGGGTACGACTACGTCCACGTCGCCGTGGATGACCACTCCCGCCTGGCCTACGTTGAGGTCCTGCCCGACGAGAAAGGGCCGACCTGCGCCCGGTTCCTGACCAACGCCGCGGCGTTCATGGCCGCGAACGGGGCACCGGTGCGCGAAGTCATGACCGACAACGCCCTGGCCTACATCCGGTCCGCGGACTTCGCTACGGCCATCGCGGATCTCGGCGCCAAACACCGGCGCACCAAACCGCGCAGCCCGTGGCAGAACGGCAAGGCCGAGCGGTTCAACCGCACTCTCCAGGAAGGCTGGGCCTATAAGAACGCCTATGACTCCAGCGACGACCGCACACAGGCCCTCACGGGCTGGCTAGACTTCTACAACCACCGCCGCAACCACCCATCAGCAGATGTAACCAACCTGCTGGCTGAGTACAGCTAGCGCCGGAAGTGGGCAGCCCCGTCGGCCTGCCCGGCACGCTTAATGCTCTCCAGGTGCCCGGGCATCAGCTCGGGGAACTCCTCCGGCCGGAACCAGCCCACGGCGAGGGATTCGTCGTCGTTGACCCGCGCCTCCCCGGAGACATAACGGCACCGGAACACGAGCGTCAGGAAGTGGCAGACGTCGCCGTTCGGATAGGTGGTGGGCCCGACGGCGTCCACCGAGACGAGCCGTTCGGCGGCGGCCACGACACCGGTCTCCTCCAGGACCTCCCGCAGCAGGCCCGTCGCCGGCTCTTCGCCGGGCTCCAGAATCCCGGTGATCAGCCCCCAGCGGCCGTTGTCGGCCCGCTGGCCGAGCAGGACCCGGCCGGCGTCGTCGAACACGACGGCCCGGGCGCCGGGAATCCAGAGGGTCTCGTGACCAACCTTGGCACGGAGCTTGAGAATGAAATCGGGGGTAGCCATCCCGCCAGCCTAGCCAACGGGCACGGGGGTCTCCGCCTCAGGCCGCCGGGAGAAGGAGCATGGCCGCGGCGGCGCCGGCCAGCATGAACGGCCCGAAGGGGATGCTCGATTTCAGGTTGCCGCGCCGCGAAACCAGCAGGCCCAGGCTCCACAGCCCGCCGAAAAGGAACGCGGCGAAGGTCCCGGCAAACACGTGCGGCCAGCCGAGGAAGCCCAGATACATTCCGAGCACGCCTGCCAGCTTGACGTCGCCAAAACCCATCCCCGGCGGGTACGCGGCCCGCAGCAGGAAGTAGAAAAGCCACAACGCCGCTCCCCCGGCCACCACGCGCAGTCCGGGCACCCCGAAGAGCCCGGCCCCGCCGTCGGGCACGGCAGCCGCGGCCGGGGCTCCCGACGCCGCGTGGACCGCCACTGCACCCAGCAGCAGCACCCCGGCGACGGCGTAGGCCGGAAAGACGATCCGGTCCGGCAGCAGATGGTGCCTGACGTCGATGACCGCGAGGCGGACGGCGGTGACCGCAAGGTAGGTGCACGCCAGAAGCACCAGCCAGAAGGCCAGCGGGGTCACTTCGCCCAGTCCACCGAGTCGTTGGATCACTCTCGGATGCTACTGGAATTTCCGGCTGGCGTGGCGGGGCCCGCGCGTAAACTGTGGATATGGCCGCATGGGACAACGCAAACGCGCGCGGGCCGCGCACGCCCGGGGACCCCGCGGAACAGGCGGCCGCTTTCCGGAACCTGTGCCGCTCCTCGCCGTGGAAATGGCACTCCCTGCGCTTCGAGTACCTTGACCGGCCCCTCGCCGCCGGTTCCGGTGCCCCTGAAACGGCACCGCCCCCGGACCTGGTCCGTGCCTGGCTTCGCCGCCCCGGGGCCCTGCGGCTGGAGACGGCCGACGGCCTGGTCCTGCAAAGCACCACCGGCATCAATGATTCCCGTGACGTGTTCTACGTCCGCTCCACCAGGAAGACCTGGTTACTGCCGCCCCACCTCGTCACCCCGGTCTACGACGACCGCGGCCTGGTCCGGCGCCGCCCCGAAGCCGCCTACGGCGAGCCCGGCTTCGGCAACGGCCGGTTCGCCGCCGCGCTGGACCCGGTGGAACTGGCCGGCAACGCCCCCGTCCCGCTCGAATTCCCCAATTCAAATGCTGTGGAACTGGGCACCATCACCGAAGTGCTGCACGAAGGCCGACCCGCGCTGGAAGCCACCGTGACTCCGAACCCCGGCTACCGTCCCAGCGACCCCGGGTCGCCGCTGTGCCGGCCGGGCCGCACGCTGGTGAGGATCGACGCCGGCACGGGCGTTTGCGTCGCGAGCCGCTGGCTGGAGGGCGGGCAGGAAGGGGACGGACCGGACGGGTATGGGCACTGGATCCGGATCCTGGCCGTGGATGAGTACATGCTGGATGACTTGTTCCTCGCCGAGTCCATGAACCTCACGGATGTCCGCCGGCACATCAGCTGGGAACTCCCGGCGGGCTGAAGGCGCGTGTGACTGGCTGGGCCCCGGCTGCGCGGCTAGGCTTCCCGGATGACTGAACTCGCCCGCTACTGGCCGCCCTTCGGCCTCACCCTGACCACACCACGCCTGGCGCTGCGGCCCATCCGCGACGAGGAGATCCCCGTGGCGGTGCAGGCGGCCCTGAGCGGCATCCACGAGCCGGGCCGCAGCCCGTTCAGCCGGCCCTGGGCCGAGGCCCCGCCGGAGGAGCTCGGTCCGAATATGGCGCAGTGGTACTGGCGCTGCCGCGGGAACATGTCGCCGCAGGAATGGACCCTGCTGCTGGGCATCTGGCACGAGGACGAGTTCATCGGCTGCCAGGACATCGAGGCCAGGGACTTCGCCACCCTGAAAACGGTGAGCACCGGATCCTGGCTCAAACAAAGCGTGCACGGCCGCGGACTCGGCAAGGAGATGCGCGCCGCCGTCGCCCTCTATGCCTTCGACTGGCTCGGCGCGGAGGTCGCGGAATCCGAGGCGGCCGCCTGGAACCAGCAGTCCCTCGGCGTCTCCCGTTCTCTCGGCTACGAACTCAACGGCGTCACCCGCGTCACTTGGGGCGGCCAGCGCCAGGAAGCCCAAAAAGTCCGCCTCACCCCCGCCACGTTCAACCGCCCCGACTGGCACCTGCAAGTGCAAGGCCACGACCCCACGGCAAAATACCTGGGGATCCAGGAATAAAGGCGACAAAGGCAACAAAGGTGACAGAGCCGCACGCCGGGTCGCGGTCCTTCGCGTAGGAGCGCATTGCCGACCAAAGCGAAGCGGAGGTCGCCCCGCGACCGCAGTGGGCCCCATGCGACGTAAGCAGCGTCCCGAGGGCCCCGAGGCGAGCTTGCGAGCCTTGGGAAGGGACCTCTGCGCTAAGCGACGGCGAAGGGCCGCGACCCGGCGAACCCGGCCACGGCCCCCAGCAGAGGCGAGTCGAAGAACCCGGCTTAGATCTCCGCCCCCTCGAGCAACTCCGTAACAAGCGCAGCGATCGGCGAGCGCTCCGAACGCGTGAGGGTGACGTGGCCGAAGAGCGGATGCCCCTTGAGCGTCTCGACGACGGCGGCCACGCCGTCGTGCCGGCCGACCCGGAGGTTGTCGCGCTGGGCGACGTCGTGGGTCAGGACGATCTTGGAGTTCTGCCCGATCCGGCTCATGACGGTCAGCAGCACGTTCTTCTCCAGCGACTGGGCCTCATCCACGATCACGAACGCGTCATGCAGCGACCGGCCCCGGATGTGGGTCAGCGGCATCACCTCGAGCATGCCGCGGTCCATCACTTCCTCCACGACCTCCTGGCTGACCAGGGCGCCGAGCGTGTCGAAGACGGCCTGCGCCCACGGGTTCATTTTCTCCGCCTCGGAGCCGGGCAGGTAGCCGAGCTCCTGCCCGCCCACCGCGTAGAGCGGCCGGAAGACGATGACCTTGCGGTGTTCCTGGCGCTCCAGGACGGCTTCGAGGCCCGCGCACAGGGCCAGCGCGGACTTTCCCGTGCCGGCGCGGCCGCCGAGGGACACAATGCCCACGGAGGGGTCCATCAGCAGGTCGATCGCCAGCCGCTGTTCGGCCGACCGCCCGTGCAGACCGAACACGTCGCGGTCGCCCTTCACCAGCCGGACCTGCTTGTCGGCGCCTACCCGGCCCAGCGCAGAGCCCCGCTGAGAGAGGAGCACCAGGCCGGTGTTCGTCGGCATCTCGGCCGCCTCCGGGATGAAGACGGGCTCGTGGCCGTAGAGGGTGGAGACTTCCTCCTCGCTCGCGTCGATTTCCGCGACGCCGGTCCAGCCCGAGTCCTTGACGAGTTCGTTGCGGTACTCGTCGGCCTGCAGCCCCATGGCCGAGGCCTTGACGCGCATCGGAAGGTCCTTGGACACCACCGTGACGTCCCGCCCTTCGTTGGCGAGGTTCTTGGCGACGGCGAGGATCCGGCTGTCGTTGTCCCCGCCGCGGAAGCCTGCGGGGAGCACCTCGGCGGAGATGTGGTTCAGCTCCACCATGAGCGTGCCGCCGTCGTGCCCGAGGGGGATGGGGCGGTCGAGCCCGCCGTGTTCCACCCGCAGGTCGTCCAGGAGCCTGAGTGCCTTGCGGGCGAAATAGCCGAGCTCGGGATCGTGCCGCTTGCCTTCGAGTTCGGTGATGACGACGATCGGCAGGATCACTTCATGCTCCGCGAAGCGCAGCAGCGCCCGCGGGTCCGAGAGCAGCACCGAGGTGTCGATCACGAAGCTCCGGGCCGGTTCCATACTTGCTGTCCCTTCCCCGGAAACAGCAAGACCGGCCGCAGCGTCAATCTCCGCTGCACCGGTCTTTGAGGTGGCTCGCTTGGCGCGAGAGGTAGCTTTCTGTCCCTGGTCGGTCACGACGTCGGGCAGTTGTTCAGAAATAGCCACATCGACTCCAGCCCCGGGGCGCATGCCCGGAATTGTTAGTGGTGAGGCGGCTCGGCCTGGAGGCCGGACGCGGCCTCCCATACACCCGGTGCGAACTTCCGCTCCATGTACTGGCCTCCCCGATCAGCCGGCGGTTTGCCTGCTGATGGGATTAACGTACGTCCGGGGCGCGGCGTTTCTGTGCCAATTCGTCGGCGATTCTTGTTGCCATCGTGTGAACAGCTCATGACGCGTCAGGAACCGTAACGGCGCTGCCTGCCGGCGTAGTCGCGGAGGGCCCGGAGGAAGTCCACTTTCCGGAAGGCGGGCCACAGGGCTTCGCAGAAATAGAACTCGCTGTACGCGCTTTGCCACATCAGGAAGCCGGAGAGCCGCTGCTCCCCGGAGGTCCTGATCACGAGGTCCGGATCGGGCTGGCCGCGCGTGTAGAGGAATCGTGAGATGTCGTCGACGCTCAGTTCGTCGGCCAGTTTTCCGATGTCCGCACCGCGCGCGACGGCGTCGTGCAGCAGTTCGCGGACGGCGTCGACGATTTCGCGGCGTCCGCCGTAGCCGACGGCGACATTGACGTGGAGTTTCTCGCGCGTCGGGGTCCGGGCCGTGAGCCGGTTGAGCCGTGCGGCGAGGTAGTCAGGCAGCAGTTCCGGGGCGCCCATGGCATGGACCGAGATTTCGGCGTCCTCGTCCAGCCGGTCCAGCGTGTTGGCGATGATCGCCATGAGGAGGTCGAGTTCTTCGCTCGAGCGGTTCATGTTGTCCGTGGAGAGCATGTAGAGGGTGACCACTTTGACGCCCAGTTCCTGGCACCAGCCAAGGAACTCGTGGATCTTGTCGGCCCCGGCCTGGTGGCCCTGGCTGGTGGGGGCGTTGAACTGCCGGGCCCAGCGGCGGTTGCCGTCCACCATGACGCCGATATGCCGGGGGATGCGCTCCGGGTCCAGCGAGCGCTGGAGTTTGCGCTCGTAGAAGCCATAGAGGAACCCGGGCATTTCCATCCGGAGATTCACCTGGCTTCCTTGAAGTGCGACTGCTGTGCACATCCTAGGCTACCCGCCGCAGGGGCCGCCGGGGCGCAGGAACGAGACGACTGTGGCCCCCGGGCGTTATTACTCGCAGGTAACTTACCGGACCGTAGTTTATTATGGCGGCATGGACAGCAACACCCCCGAGCCCCGGCCCGAGCATCCCCCGGACCGTGGAACCGGCCCGATAGACGACGCTGCCGTCCGGCTGGCCGAGCTCCTGATGATCAAACCCAAGTGGCGCGGATGGATCCACACCGTGACGGCTCCGCTGGCGCTGGCCGCCGGCCTGGTGCTGGTGATTCTGGCGCCGACACCGGACCTGAAGATCGCCTGCGCCATCTATGCGTTCACCGGGGTGCTGTTGTTCGGCATCAGTGCCATCTACCACCGCGGCAACTGGTCGCCGCGGGTCAAGATCGTGCTGAAGCGGCTGGACCACACGAACATCATGCTGGTGATCGCCGGCAGCTACACGCCGCTGGCCTGGGCACTCCTGGACCGGCCCAAGGCCGAACTCCTCCTGTGGGTGATCTGGACCGGCGCCATCCTGGGCGTGCTGTTCCGGCTGCTGTGGACCCATGCCCCGCGCTGGCTCTACGTGCCGATCTACATCGCCCTGGGGTGCGGCGCGCTGTTCTACCTCCCGGACTTCTTCGCCGCCAATGTTGCCTCCGCCGTGCTGATCTGCGTCGGCGGCGCCCTCTACATCACCGGCGCCATCTTCTACGCGCTGAAGAAGCCAAACTTCAGCTACGAACACTTCGGTTTCCACGAACTTTTCCACGCCCTTACGGTCTTCGCCTTCGCCGCGCACTACATTGCGATTGCCATCGCCGTCCTGAGCTGACGTCCTGCCTCCGCGGACTCACCCCACCTTTGAGAGGAGGACGCCGCGACTCACCGGCTCTTCTGCCCGACACACCGGGCTCCGACTTCAAACGTGGGGAATTTCCGGCGTCAGGGCCCGCCGGTCGGGGCCCCGGCGTGCGGGAGCAGGTCCGGGGTGAGGAGTCATTCCGCCAGTGTAGCCAGCCGGTCCCGCACCTCGTCGGCAGAACCCAGCGGAAGCCCGCAGACCATCCCGCGGCACAGATAGACCACAGGCCTTCCGTCGGGCGCTGCCTCCCGGCCGCGCAACAGGGGCACGGCAGCGTCGTTGTCCTGCCTGGCGTTGTCCGGCCTGGCGTCGTCCTGCAGGGCGACCACCAGCCCGGGGCTGGGCGAGAGCAGCAGCTCCCGGTGCAGTGCCGCCCGTTCCGGCGTGTCCGGCCCGACGACGGCGGCCTCCACCGGGCCGGCGAGCGCGGCCTGCGCCGTCGCGAGGAGCCAGCCCGCCGCCCGCGGCGCGCGGGTGGCCAGCGGTGGCAGCAGCGAAAGGATGTTGCCGGCGAGGGCCCGGTATTCAGAGGAGCCTGAAAGTGCCGCACAGGACAGCAGCGCGCCCGCGAAGGCGGCGGCGCCGCTCGGCGTGGCATTGTCGAAGAGCTCCAGCGACGCGCGTCCGCCGTGGGCGTTGGCGACTTGTGCAGGCTCCACCGCGGTGTCCTTGAGCGTGCCGTCCGAGGTGAACCGTGCGCAGGCTGCAGCCAGGATGTCCTCGGCCAGCCGGTACCAGCGTGTCCGGCCGGAGACGGCGTAAAGCGCGATCAGGCCCTCGACGCAGAAGGCGTAGTCCTCCAGGAGCCCGCCGATCCCCCGGGCGGCGCCGCCGTGGGAGATCCGCATGAGTGTGCCGGGCTGGCCATCGGCACCGGGACGCCAGTGCACCCGTTCCAGGTAGTTGGCAATCCTCCCGGCCGCGGCGGCCAGCCGGGGTTGTCCCAGCACGGCGCCGGCCTCGGCCAGCGCCGCGACCGCCAGCCCGTTCCAGCCGGCCACCACCTTGTCGTCCCGGGCAGGCTGGGGCCGGCGGGAGCGCCCGGCGAGCAGCACCGGCCGGACCCGCTGCCACAGTCCCGCTTCGTCGGCGCTGAACGCCTGGCCGGGGTGCAAGGGGGATCCCTCCGGGGTGACGGTGCCGCGGGGGTGGACGTTCAGGAGGCGGGCGACGGCGGCGCCGTCGGCGGGTCCCAGCACGGAGGCCAGGGCTGCCGGGGTCCACAGGTAGCTGCCCCCCTCGGCGTGGACACCGTTCACGACAGTATCGGCGTCGAGTGACGAGGCCAGGGCCTCGGGCACCGCTCCGGGGCCCGAACCGGCGTGCCCCAGTCCCAGTGAGGCGAGGAGCCAGCCGGCGGTGCGGCCAGCGACGTCGGCGGCTTGCGCGGCGGGGTACCCGGGGGTGCCGCCCAGCCGGACCCAATGGACGTAGACGCGCAGCAGCTGGGCGTTGTCGTAGAGCATTTTCTCGAAGTGCGGCACGGACCAGTCGCGGGTCACGGAATAGCGGGCGAAGCCGCCGGCGAGCTGGTCGAACAGGGCCGAGCGGGACATCGCGGCGAGGGTCCGGCCCGCCAGGTCCCGGGCCATGGCTGGGGTCTCTGCCTCCCCGGCCAGCGAGGGCCCGGCCTGCCGGGAAACAGCCCGGACGGGAACGGCGGCGTGACGGATCAGGAATTCCAGCACGGCCGACGGCGGGAACTTCGGCGCGGTGCCGAAGCCTCCGTATACGGGGTCTTCGTCGCCGGCCAGCGCCCGCACGGCATCCCCGGGCAGGGACGGGTCGAGCGCCTCCGGCACACCGTCCAGCCGCACGGCGGCGCGCGGTTGCGAAGCGGCGAGGCCGCGGGCCAGGGCGTCGGCGTTCTGTTCCACGGTGTCGCGGCGCTCCCGCCACGCATCGGCCACGGCTTCCAGTACCTGGTGGAAGGAGGGCCGGCCCGGCTGCGGCCGGGGCGGGTAGTAGGTGCCGGCGTGGAAGGCCCGGCCATCGGGCAGCAGAAAGACGGACATCGGCCAGCCGCCTTCACCGCTGATGGCCTGGGTCGCGGCCATGTAGACGGCGTCGACGTCGGGACGCTCCTCGCGGTCCACCTTCACGGCCACGAAGTTGGCGTTCAGGAAGTCCGCGGTGTCCGGGTCTTCAAAGGATTCCCGGGCCATGACGTGGCACCAGTGGCAGGCCGCGTAGCCGACCGAAAGGAAGACGGGCACATCGCGGGCCGCGGCGAAAGCGAACGCCGCGTCGCCGAAGGGCCGCCAGTGCACGGGGTTCCCGGCGTGCTGCCGGAGGTAGGCAGAGGGCTCTCCACCCAGGGCATTGGCGGCCTCGGGGAAGGGCGGGGGTGTGCCGCGGTCAGCGGTTTCCGGGTCCTGCATCACCGTCGGCGTCCGGACGGGCGCCGGGCTGGCCGGCCGGATCCTGGGTCCCTGTGGCCTGCGCAGCGCCCTCGTTGACGGAAGCCCCGGCGGCGGCCGCGCGTTCCTCCTCCACCTGGGCCCGGTAGCGGACGCGGCGGATGCGGCGGACCATGTCGACAATGAGCAGCGCCGTCAGCACCACGATGAAGGCGGTCAGGAGGAAGCCCAGCAGGCCGGGCGTCACCTGGTCCTGGGACAATCCCTCGCGGAGCGACGGCGAGGGAGCGGGCGCCGGGGTGGTTGCCAGGGCGGTGAGCAAGGATTGCACGGTGAGGACCTTCTATGGGGGCTAAATGGCGGCCCGACGGGGCTGGCTGCGGAGTTGGAACTGTTTCCACGACGTCTTCTACGCGTCATAGAACTGGCCTGTTGGGTCTATCTTAGCCCGGCGAAGAAGTCCTTTTCAGGCAGGTCGGCGGGGACCCTGGACTGGATCAGCGAGTAGTCCTCCCACGGCCAGACTCGGCGCTGCATCGCAGGCGAGACGGCGAAGAAGAAGCCCTCCGGGTCCACCTGGGTGCGGTGTGCACGGAGTGCGTCATCGCGGGCTTCGAAGAAATCCCCGCACTCGATCTGGGTGGTGGTGGCGTGGGTCGACGCCGGCGGGGTGTGGCCTTCCGCGTCGGCTTCGAGCCAGGCGGCGATCCGCTCGGCGTAGGGCGACTGGAGCCCGGATTCCTCCAGCGCAAAATGCAGGGCCCGGAACCGTTCGGGGCTGAAGGCCCGGTCGTAGTAGAGCTTGCTCGGCGCCCAGGCCTCGCCGGTTCCCGGGTAGCGGGCGGGGTCCCCCGCGGCTTCGAAAGCCTCGACGGCGACGCGGTGCGCCATGATGTGGTCCGGGTGCGGGTAGCCGCCGTTCTCGTCGTAACTCAGGATGACCTGCGGTTTGAAGCTGCGGACCAGCCGGACCAACGGCGCGGCCGCCCGTTCCAGCGGCAGTGTCGCGAAGGAGCCGGCCGGCAGCGGCGGCAGCGGGTCGCCCTCGGGCAGCCCCGAATCCACGAAGCCCAGCCAGCGCTGGCGGACGCCCAGTACCGCGGCGGCGTGCTCCATCTCGAGCCTGCGCGCTCCAGCCATGTCGCGTTTGGGGTGCGGCACGCCTTCCATCGCCGGGTTCTGGATGTCGCCGCGCGAGCCGTCCGTGCACGTGGCCACCAGGACGTCGACGCCTGATGCGGCGTACATGGCCATCGTGGCGGCGCCCTTGCTGGATTCGTCGTCGGGATGAGCATGGACAGCCAACATCCGAAGCGGCGCTGACGGGCTGGTGGACGCTGTCATCGTGGGACGGCTCCTCTTTCATCTACAGGTTTCATCTACAGGTACAGAACTCTTGGCGGGCGCCGCCGGCCGGATCGGCGGAGCGGCGAATACCCGTCCCGATCCACACTAAACTGGACTAGTGACTTCCAAGGATCAGCCTGCCGCGCCCGCATCGGCATCTCCCAGCCTAGCCAATCGTTACGGCGGTCAAAAGCGGACGCTGAGCCGCAAAGCCAAACGCACCGCACTGGTCGTTGCCCTTGCTGCCGGGATGGGCTTTATGGCTTGGATTTCAACGTCCAACGCGACGGAAAGCGTTACGTTCAAGGACATCGGCTACAGCACGCCGGACGCCACCCTGGCCGAGGTGGATTTCCAGGTCACCAAGGAGCCGGCCACTGCCGCCAAATGTTCCGTCAAGGCGCTGGATTCCAAGTTCGCCGTCGTCGGCTGGAAAGTCGTGGACATCACCCCCAACGCCGCCGACGCCGGCCCCGACGGCGGACGCACCATCGCACACCGGGCGACGGTGCGCACCGAGTCCCAGGCCGTGTCCGGCATCGTAGACAGTTGCTGGATCCCCGACGCCGGCAAGTAGCCCGGCGCCGCGCAGCCGGCCGGGGTGCGGGAACACGGTGTGATCCACGCCGCAGCCATCTTTGGTTTATCCACAGGATTGACTACAATGGACCAATACCTTTCCCCCGCTGAGCTGGTTACTGAGTCCCAAAAGTGGCCACCGTGGCGGGGTCTTTGCTTGTTTGACCATAAAGGAGAAGTCCGTGTCTACCACCAACAGCGCAACTGCAGCTTGGCTTACCCAGGAAGCTTTTGACCGCCTGAAGGCAGAGCTGGACCACCTCTCCGGCCCCGGCCGGGCGGAAATCGTCCAGAAAATCGAAGCCGCGCGCCAGGAAGGCGACCTCAAGGAAAACGGCGGCTACCACGCGGCCAAAGAGGAGCAGGGCAAGATCGAAGCCCGCATCCGCCAGCTGACCGCGCTGCTCCGGGACGCCCACGTGGGCGAATCCCCGGCGGACGACGGCATCGTCGAGCCCGGCATGATCGTCGTTGCCAAAATCGCCGGTGACGAGGAATCCTTCCTGCTCGGCTCACGCGAAATCGCGGGCGACTCGGACCTGGATGTCTTCAGCGAGAAGTCCCCCCTGGGCGCGGCCATCGTCGGCCACAAGGAGGGCGACAAGCTCAGCTACACCGCTCCGAACGGCAAGGTCATCACAGTGGAGATCATCTCCGCCAAGCCGTACGCCGGCTAACACAGGACTTCGGCGCAGCCAGCCGCAACGGTCCCACCAGAAAGTCCCTGCCACGGCGGGGACTTTCTGCGTTCCGGGCGCCGGTTACGGCCTGCTGGGCTGGGTCCCCACCCGGGGCGCGCTCAGGAGCAGGGCGGCGAGCACTCCACCGATGGCGCCGCCGAGGTGCGCCTGCCACGACACGAAGCCCACCACAGTGGGCAGGACGCCGAACAAAATCCCGCCGTAGCTCAGGAACAACACCACGGAGAGCAGGATCTGCCACCAGTTGCGGTTGAAGAAGCCCCGCACCAGCAGGAACGCGAAGAGCCCGAAGACCAGTCCGGACGCCCCGACGGTGATGTTGAAGCCGCCGATCAGCCACACCACCACCCCCGAGGCCAGCCAGCTCAGGGCCAGGGTGGTGAAGAACACCCGCGGGCCGGACAGCAGCACCAGGAAACCGAAGATGATCAACGGAAGCGTGTTGGAGAACAAGTGCGCCAGGTTGGCGTGCAGCAGCGGGAACGTCAGAATATCCAGGACCCCGTCGAGGCTGCGGGGGCGCAGGCCGAACATGCCGTTGAGCGAATGCAGCATGAGGGCGTTGATGATCTCGATGACGTACAGCACCAGCACGAACGACCCCACCACCAGCAGTCCCGTGCGGGCGCGCCCCGCCGCGGTCTCGCCGGCTCGTGGCCTGCCGTTCCGGGTGGAGTCCAGCATCATGGTCCCCTAGTGCACCACGATCGGCTGGAAGCCTTCGGCCCGGAGCGCCGCGAGGACCTGCTCGCAGTGCTCGTGGCCTTTGGTCTCCAGGTTCACGGTGATGGACACGTCGCCCATGCTGATCGAGCCGCCCACCCGGGTGTGGTCCAGTCCCGTCACGTTGGCGTCGTTCTCTGCGATGATCCGGGCGATGGTGGCCAGCGAGCCGGGCCGGTCGTCCAGCATCATGCGAACGGTCATATACCGGCCCGCGGCGGAGAGGCCTCGCTGGATGACCTTGAGCATCAGCATCGGGTCGATGTTGCCGCCGGACAGGACCACGGCGACAGTGCCCGGGTTCTCGATCTTGCCCTCCATCAGGGCTGCGACGCCCACTGCGCCGGCGGGCTCGACGACCATCTTGGCGCGCTCCAGCAGGAAGATGAGCGCCCGGGCCAGGGCGTCCTCGCTGACGGTGACGACGTCGTCGACGAGTTCCCGGATGATGCTGAACGGCAACTGGCCGGGCCGGCCGACGGCGATGCCGTCGGCCATCGTGGAGACGCGCTTGAGCGGCACGAGGGCGTCCGCGGCGAGCGACGGCGGGTAGGCGGCCGCGTTTTCGGCCTGGACGCCGATGATCCGGATCTCCCGGCCCAGTTCCTTGGCCCTGGCTTTCACGGCCACGGCGACTCCGGCCAGGAGCCCGCCGCCGCCGACGCCCATCAGGATGGTGTCGACGTACGGGACCTGTTCCAGGATTTCCAGCCCGACGGTGCCCTGGCCTGCGACGACGTCGACGTCGTCAAAGGGGTGGACGAAGACGGCGCCGGTCTCGTCGGCGTAGCGCTTCGCTTCAGCGAGGGCCTCGTCGACGTTGTGGCCGTGCAGGACCACCTCGGCCCCGTGGCTGCGGGTCGCGGCGAGTTTGGGCAGGGCGACGCCCAGCGGCATGTAGATGCGGGCTTTGATGCCCAGGCTCTTGGCCGCGACGGCCACCCCCTGGGCATGGTTGCCGGCCGAGGCCGCCACAACGCCGCGCCTTTTTTCCTCGGCGCTGAGCTTGGCCATCCGGACGTAGGCGCCACGGACCTTGAAGGAACCGGCCCGCTGCAGGTTCTCGCATTTGAGGAAGACCTCACCGCCGACCATGGCGCCCAGGGCACGCGAGGATTCAACCGGGGTCCGCGTAATAATCCCGTCGAGCAGCTTCTGCGCCTCCAGGACATCGTCCAGCGTGACGGGCAGGCTCTCAAGGGTGTTCACGAACTAGTCTCCTTCTACGGCTCAGTCTTCGGACCTGGCATCGTTGCTGCGCCCGGAGGTTTCACCCGGCAGGCGGGCGTCCCTCACGGTGTGGTCGGCGCCGGACGCAGGGGCAAGGACGTCCTGATGGCCCGCGGCGGCCAGCGCACTTTCATGTTCCCACGTTCTGCCGGCAATGTAGCGAATCGACGAGTTTGCTACGGCGAGGATGGGAACGGAGAACAGGGCTCCGGGGATGCCGGCGAGGTAGGAACCGGCGGCGACGGCCAGGATGACGGCCACCGGGTGCAGCGAGACGGCCTTGCCCATCACCAGCGGCTGCAGGATGTGGCTCTCCAGCTGCTGGACCAGCAGGACGATCCCCAGCATGATCAGGGCGTTCACCCACCCGTTGGCGACGAGGGCCAGCAGCACGGCGACGGCGCCGGTCACGAGCGCGCCGATGATCGGGATGAAGGAGCCCAGGAACACCAGCACGCCCAGCGGCAGCGCCAGGGGCACGCCGATGATTGCGGCCCCCACGCCGATCCCGACCGCGTCCACAAAAGCAACGAACATCTGGATCCGGGCGTAGCTCACCATCGAGGACCAGCCCACCCGGCCGGCCCCGTCCGTCGCGGCACGGGCCTTTCTGGGCAGTAGCCGCACAAGGAAGGCCCAGATGCGGTCTCCTTCCAGCAGGAAGAAGATGAGGATAAACAGCGCCAGGATCATTCCGGCCGCAAAATGCCCGGCGGTGCTGCCGAAGGACAGTGCTCCGCTGAGGATGCTGCTGCTGTTGTTCTGCAGTGCTTCGGTGGCGTCCTTGAGGTACTGGTCGATCTGGGCCGCTGTCAGGTGCAGGGGGCCGTCGGCGAGCCAGACCTGGATTTTTTGGACTCCGGTCAGCGCCTCGCTCCACAACTCGGAGAAGCCGGACACAAGCTGCCGCCCCACGAGGGCCAAGGCCCCGCCAATCACGCCGATGAAGCCCAGGACGGTGATGGCGACGGCCAGCCCGTTGGGGACGCGGTTCCTTTTGAGCCAGTTCTTCACCGGTGCCAGCAGCCCGGCCAGCAGCGCGGCAACCATCACCGGAATGAGGAGGAAGCTGACCCGGCTGAGCAGCCACACGAGGGCGCCCGCCACGAGAATGATGAGTCCAAGGCGCCAGGACCAGGACGCGGCGATCCGGACGCCGTACGGGATGTCCTGGTCGATTTCCCGGTCCGTGACAGTCCGCACCTGTGCGGAAATTCCGGCGGAGACGCTGTCGGCGGGGCGGGAGGCGTACGGGAGGTCCCGCGGGGCGGGATCGTCAGCTGGCGTCATAGCCCCATGATTCACCAGCACCCCCCGGATGGGAAACTCGGATGGGAAACTCAGATGGGAAACTCTGATGCGAAACTCTGTGCCCGCTCAAGGTTCCAGGGACGCGCTGATCCCCCAGCTCATGGCGAAGCTCTCGCCCGGCGGCAGCCAGCGGAGGCCGTCGCCGCTGTTGAAGGCGTTGGCCGGGCCGGTCATCGGTTCGATCGCCACCGCTTTGGTCCGGCCCGGGAACTGCGTGGTGACGAAAACGTGGACGTAGCCGCAGCTCCCGTCCTGCCAGAGGCTCACGCTCCGGCCGTCCGGCGCGGTCAGCGTGTGGCGGGCCGCGCCGGAGTCGAACTCCAGGTCCGTGTAGGCGGAATCGAGATCCAGTTCGGCCACGGACTTTCCGGTGCGGAGGTCGAAGTCGCCGCTGACCGGCTCCGTCGCGCGCGGGATCAGGCGCCCGTCCGTCACCAGCCGCGTGCCGGCACGGACGGTGATGGTCAGCTCCTCGCTGCGCACCTCCCCCAGCCGGAGATACGGGTGCGCGCCCAGGACGAACGGGGCCTGCTCCTGGGAGTCGTTGATCAGCTCCTGCCGGACCACAAGGCCCAGGTCCGCGGCCAGTTCGTAGCGCACGCGGTGACGCAGCAGGAAGGGATAGCCGTGCTGCGGGAACACGGCTGCTTCGAGGGTGACCGAGAATTCGGATTCGTCGACAAGCTCATAGGAGGCGTTGCGCAGCAGCCCGTGGCTGGCGTTGTTGCGGGACACCTCCGTGATATCCAGCTGTTGCTTCTTGCCGTTCAGGTACCAGACGCCGTCCTCTACCCGGTTCGCCCATGGCGCCAGTGTGATGCCGGCCGCGCCGGGCGAAATCTCCGCGTCCCCATAGCTTTCCGTCAGCGGCGTCCCGCCTCGGCTGTACAGCCTCAGCCCGGCGGCCAGTTCAGTGACGACGGCGAGCGCGTCGCCGCGCCGCAGCTCGTACTGCCGGCCCGAGGCATAGCGCCGGGCGGCGGCGTCGGGCCCGGGGCCGTCGGGGTGAGGGGAAGCAGGGGGCAGCAGGTTCATGGTCACCACCGTACCCAGCCGCATGCCGCGGCGTATACCGTGGATCCATGACCCGCACTTCCCGGACCGCCGCCGACGGCACGGCATGACACGCCCCCTCAGCGCCGGGCAGCTGGCTGACAGGTTCGATTCCGTCTTCGGCGCGGCGCCGGACGGCGTCTGGCAGGCACCCGGCCGCGTCAACCTGATCGGTGAGCACACGGACTACAACGAGGGCTTTGTGCTGCCCTTTGCGATCGACAAGGCAGCCCGGGTCGCCGTCCGCCTGCGTCCGGACTCCCGGGTCCGGCTGCTGTCAACGTTTGGAAACCAGGGGCTGACGACGGCGGATGCCGGGTCCCTGAACCGCGGCACGGCGAGGGGGTGGACCAAGTACCCGCTGGGTGTCCTGTGGGCGCTTCAGCAGCGCGGACTCCCCGTCCGCGGCCTGGACCTCCTACTGGACTCCGATGTTCCCCGCGGCGCCGGGCTGTCCTCGTCCCATGCCATCGAATGCGCCGTCATCTCCGCGCTCAACGAGCTCGCCGCGGCGGGCCTGGACGCCCGGGACATGGTGCTGGCCACCCAGCGCGCGGAAAATGACTTCGTCGGCGCGCCCACCGGCATCATGGACCAGTCCGCGTCCCTGCGCGCCGCTGCCGGGCATGCCCTCTTCCTGGACTGCCGCGACCAGAGCATACGGCTGGTCCCGTTCGACGCCGAAAGCGCCGGGCTGGTGATGCTAGTGATTGACACGAAGGTGTCGCATTCCCATGCCGGCGGCGGCTACGCCTCCCGGCGGGCGTCCTGTGAGCTGGGCGCCGAGGTCCTCGGGGTCAAGGCGCTGCGCGACGTCGGGATTGGCGAGCTCGACGAGGCGTGCGGCCTGCTGGATCAGGAGACGTTCCGCCGGGTGCGCCACGTGGTCACTGAGAATGACCGGGTCCTGCAGACGGTCGGGCTCCTCGACGGCGCCGGGCCGGCGGCGATCGGGCCGCTGCTCGATGCTTCCCACGCCTCCATGCGGGACGACTTCGAGATCTCCTGCCCCGAGCTGGATCTCGCCGTGGAAGCCGCCCGCGCTGCCGGCGCCATCGGTGCGCGGATGACCGGGGGCGGCTTCGGCGGCTCCGCAATCGCGCTCACCCCGGCGTCGGAAGAGCAGCAGGTGCGTGCCGCCGTCGAACACGCCTTCGCGGGAGCCGGGTACCCGGCGCCGGACATCTTCAGCGTCCGGCCCTCGGCAGGGGCCATGCGCCTGGCATAGCCGGAGCGCAGGCCAAAAACCAGAGGAGCCCCGCCAATGTGGCGGGGCTCCTCTGGTTTTGGTCGTCAGCGACCGGCTGCGGGCTGAAGCTGTTAGTCGTCGCCGCGCAGGATCGCCAGGAGGCGGATGATCTCCACGTAGAGCCACACCAGCGTGACCGTGAGGCCGAAGGCCGCGGTCCAGGAGAAGCGCTGGGGGGCGCCGCTGCGGACGCCGGCTTCGATGCTGGTGAAGTCCATGATCAGCGAGAAAGCGGCGAGGCCGATCGCCAGCAGGCCGATGAAGACACCCAGCGGGATCCCGAAGATCTCCACCTCGGTGCGCAGTCCGAACGGGGAATCGACGACGCCGGTCCACATCATGACCATGTTGATGAGCGCGAAGACGGCGTAGCCGATCGTCGCGATCATAAAGAAGCGCATGGCCTTCGGGGTGGCCCGGACCTTGCCGCTCCGGAAGAGCAGCAGGGTCACGGCGAACACGGAGAGTGTGCCGATCACGGCCTGCAGGCCGACGCCCGGGAACATGCCGTCCAGGATGCGCGTCAGGCCGCCGAGGAAAAGCCCCTCGAGGGCCGCGTAGGCGAGGATCAGGGCCGGTGAGGGCTGCTTCTTAAAGGTGTTGACGAGGGCGAGGGCGAAGCCGCCCAGCGCGCCGACGATCATCAGCAGGTTGGCCAGGCCCGGTGCCACCACGAGGGTGACGGCCGCACCGGCGACGACGGCGCCGAGGCAGGCCGCGGTCTTCATGATGACATCGTCGTAGGTCAT
This sequence comes from Pseudarthrobacter sp. ATCC 49987, assembly GCF_009928425.1. NCBI lineage: Bacteria > Bacillati > Actinomycetota > Actinomycetes > Micrococcales > Micrococcaceae > Pseudarthrobacter > Pseudarthrobacter sp. ATCC 49987. Next base: position 2,663,358 of record NZ_JAABNS010000001.1, read on the forward strand.
GCGGCCCGTGTCGGCGGGTCCGGCGGCGGGCCGGTTGTACAAGTCCTGGAGCTGGTCCTGGCTCATGCCCTGCTGGGCAGGGTTCCAGCCGGTCTGGGTCTGTCCATACTGGGCCTGGCCGTACTGGGCCTGGCCGTACGCGTTCTGTCCGTAAGCCTGCGGGGCAGGCGGTGCCTGGGTTGCTCCACGGAAGTTCTTTCCGTTGAAGACTGGGTTTCCGCCAAGTGCCATTGCGGGTGTCCTCCATATAACGGGGGTGGGTGGTGATCTGGTCGTGCCTTGTTACAACACGCTACCAATTCCAACAGCCGGCGGGCAGCGTTAGTTCCCGGGACGTCCGGGCCGCAACCCAACCGTGACCTCTGCGCCCCGTCACCGCGTCCTGCACCACGACCGGGACCGGCGACTGTTTAGGCATACTCCGGAACAACAAAAGTTTACTTTAGGACAGGTAAACCACCCAGTAGCCTGCGCTTCACGGTCGTTATCCGATCGCGACATTTTGCCTGCTCGCGACGGCATTCATTGCCCCAAGCGGGCTGTAACATGGGCCAAACAGGGTGACGGATATCACAAGCATTACTTCACCAAGCATTACTTCACCACCGCATCGCATCAGGTACCACCCCCGTCACCCGGACTGTTCGCAGCGGTTGCAATGGCGCAACCCACACCACCCCCATGTGGAGGTTTCATTTTGAGAAGCACACCGAGAGGCCTGTCGCAGAGACGGCGCGGCAGACTGCTGAAAGCTGTGGGGGCTGTTTTCGCCGCCGTGGCCGCGCTACTGCTGATCGTCGCGCCGGCATCCCAGGCCACGAGCCCCTCGCCGACACCATCCCCGTCGGCAACAACGTTCCAGAACAGCATCAGCGGCTTCCTGCGCGGCGACGACCGCGCGCCGATCGCTGACGTCACCATCACCGCCAAGAGCGGCGACTTCACCGGAACGGCCAAATCCAGCGCCAACGGATCCTGGACCATCGGGGTACCCACCCAGGGCACCTACGAAGTTAAGCTCGACGAATCCACGCTCCCGGAGGGCATCAAGCTCGCCGACGGCCAGGAAAACCCCCGCCAGGTCACTTTCAGCCAGACCTCCAACCTGTCGGTGATCTTCGCTTTCGGCAAGGGCATCGTGATCCAGCAGCAGGACTTCGGCCAGAACCTGATCAACCGCCTCGTGGCGGGCCTGAGCTTCGGCCTGCTGCTGGCCCTGGCCTCGGTGGGGCTCTCGCTGATCTTCGGCACCACCGGCCTGACCAACTTCGCCCACGGTGAAATGGTCACCCTCGGGGCCGTCCTGGTCTTCGCCTTCAACGCCATGAACCTCCCGTTCTGGCTGGCCATCCTGCTCGCGCTGCTCGGCGGCGGTCTATTCGGCTACGTCCAGGACGCCGGCCTGTGGAAACCGCTCCGGCGCCGCGGCACCGGCCTGGTACCGATGATGATCGTCAGCATCGGCCTCGCCCTGGCCGTGCGCTACGTCATCCAGTTCTTCTTCGGCGGCGCCACCCAGCAGCTGCCCTTCGCCCAGAGCGCGGAAATCCAGCTCGGCCCGATCTCCATTTCCCCCAACAACCTCTGGTCCCTCGTGATCAGCGCTGTCGTCATCGCCATCCTCGGCATCGTCCTGCTCAAGACCCGGCTCGGCAAAGCCACCCGCGCGGTTGCCGACAACCCCGCACTGGCTGCCGCCTCGGGCATCGACGTCGATTCCGTCATCCGGATTGTCTGGGTCACCGGCGGCATGCTGGCCTCCCTCGGCGGCATCCTGTGGGCGTACTACCGGCCCGGCGTCACCTTCGACATGGGATCGCAGATCCTGCTGCTCATCTTCGCCGGCGTCACCCTGGGCGGCCTCGGCACCGTATGGGGTGCCCTGATCGGATCCATCATCGTTGGTATCTTCGTGGAGCTGACCACCGTGTTCGGCCTCGCCGCAGACCTCAAATACGTGGGAGCACTGTTCATCATGATTATTGTCCTTCTGTTCCGGCCCCAAGGCATCTTGGGCCGGCGCGAGCGCGTGGGTTAGGAGACAGCCATGGACTTCGGATTCATATTTTCCAGCGCTGCCGGTGAACTGTTCAGCCCGACGACGGCGGCATACGCCCTCGCCACCCTCGGCCTTGCGGTTCACTTCGGCTACTCCGGCCTGCTCAACTTCGGCCAGGCCGGCTTCATGGCGGTGGGTGCCTATGGCTTCGCCATCTCCACCCTGTCGTTCGGCGTGCCGTTCTTCGTCGGCCTGCTCATCGCCGTGGTCTGCTCGGCCATCTTCGCCTTGCTGCTCGGTATTCCCACCCTCCGGCTGCGGGCCGACTACCTCGCCATCGTTACGATCGCGGCGGCGGAAATCGTGCGCTACATCGTCACGACCAACCAGCTGACCGCCGTCACGGGTTCGGCCAACGGCCTCGCCGCATTCGAGGGAGACTTCTACTCCATGAACCCGTTCCCCCCGGGCTCCTACATGGGGATGAACAACCGGGACTTCTTCATCCGCATAGTCGCCTGGGCAGTCGTGGCCCTGTTCTGCACCCTCGTGTGGCTGCTGATGCGCAGCCCCTGGGGCCGTGTCCTCAAGGGCATCCGCGAGGACGAGAATGCTGTCCGCTCGCTCGGCAAGAACGTGTACGCCTACAAGATGCAGGCCCTGATCATCGGCGGCGTCCTCGGCGCCCTCGCAGGCATGATCTTCACCCTCCCCCGCGGCGCGGTGCAGCCGGCGAACTACGGCACCGAGCTGACGTTCTTCCTCTACACCTGCCTGCTGCTCGGCGGTCTGGGCACGGTGCTGGGGCCGGTCATCGGCGCCATGATCTTCTGGGTCGTGCTGTCCCTCACCCAAGGCATCCTGTACGGCCTCATCGAATCCGGCGCCGTGACCTGGCTGAACACTGTCCAGGCCGGCCAGCTGCGGTACATCCTTGTGGGTGTCGCACTGATGCTGCTGATGATCTTCAGGCCCCAGGGCGTCCTCGGCAATAAGAAGGAGCTGGCGTTCGCATGAGCACGCAGAGCGAAGAAAGTGGCATCGACTACATGACGGATACGCGTCCGATCGCCGCCGGGGAGACTTCCCCCGGCTGCAAGAAGCGCGACCCGATCGTGGTGGCGGAAAACGTCACCCGCAGCTTCGGCGGCATCAACGCCGTCGACGTCGAGTACCTCGAGATCCCGCGGCACAAAATCACGGCACTGATCGGCCCCAACGGCGCCGGCAAGACCACCCTGTTCAACCTGCTCACGGGTTTCGACACACCCAACACGGGCAAGTGGCAATTCGAAGGCAACAGCCTTGCCGGGGTCTCCTCCTACAAGGTGGCCCGCATGGGCATGGTCCGCACCTTCCAGCTGACCAAGGTCATGGGCAAGCTCACGGTGATGGAGAACATGCGTCTCGGCGCCTCGAACCAGTCCGGCGAACGGCTCTCCAAGGCCCTGTTCAAAGGCATCTGGGGCGGCCAGGAAAAGAAGATCACCGCCGACGCCAACGTGCTGCTGGAGAAGTTCAAGCTGGATGCCAAGAAGGACGACTATGCGGCGTCCCTCTCCGGCGGCCAGCGCAAGCTCCTGGAAATGGCCCGCTCGCTTATGGTGCGGCCGAAGCTCGTGATGCTTGACGAGCCGATGGCCGGCGTCAACCCCGCACTGACCCAGTCGCTGCTGGACCACATCAAGAACCTCAAGGCCGAGGGCATGACCGTATTGTTCGTCGAACACGACATGCACATGGTCCGGCACATCGCCGACTGGGTTGTTGTTATGGCCGAGGGCAAGATCGTGGCCGAAGGCCCTCCTGCCGAGGTCATGAAGAACCCGGCCGTGATTGACGCCTACCTGGGCGCCCACCACGACGTGGACCTCGGGGACTCGGAAGGCATCAAGGAACTCGCGGCCGAACTCGTCGCCGACGAGGAGTCGATTGTCGGCACCGAAAATGCCGGCATCATCTCGCTCGACGTCGTCGCTGCGGAAACGGACAAGCCGGCAGGCCCGGACAGCAACGGGCCGGCGCGCGGCAGGCGCAGCGCCGATGAGCCGACCCACACAGAGAAGGACACAGAATGAGCGCCACCAGCGCGGCACCCGCCGCTCAGCCCGTGCACGATGAGGATTCGGTCGTCAAGGTCACCGACCTGGTGGCGGGCTACATTCCCGGCGTCAACATCCTCAACGGCTGCAGCATCGAGGCCCGCAAGGGCGAGCTGATCGGTATCATCGGCCCCAACGGCGCCGGCAAGTCCACGCTGCTGAAGGCGATGTTCGGCCTGGTCAAGGTCCACTCGGGTTCCGTCGTGGTCCGCGGCCAGGACATCACCGGGCTCAAGGCCAACAAGCTGGTCAGCCGGGGCATCGGCTTTGTGCCGCAGAACAACAACGTGTTCGCGGCGCTGACCATCGAAGAGAATCTCCAGATGGGCATGTTCCAGCGCCCCAAGGACTTCGCCGAGCGCTTCGACTTCGTCACGGGCCTGTTCCCGGAACTCGCCAAGCGGCGGGCCCAGCGGGCGGGGTCGCTCTCCGGCGGCGAACGCCAGATGGTTGCGATGGGTCGGGCCCTCATGATGGATCCCGCCGTGCTGCTTCTCGACGAGCCCTCCGCAGGCCTCTCCCCTGTCAAGCAGGACGAGACCTTTCTCCGGGTCCACGAGATCAACCGCGCGGGCGTCTCGGTCATCATGGTCGAGCAGAACGCAAGGCGCTGCCTGCAGATCTGTGACCGCGGTTATGTCCTGGACCAGGGCAAGGACGCGTACACCGGCACCGGCCGGGAGCTCATGAAGGACCCCAAGGTCATCCAGCTCTACCTGGGCACCCTCGCCGACACTGTCGAGTAATTCCCCGCAGCTCCACAGCAGCAGAAGGGCCGTCACCAGCCGGTGGCGGCCCTTCTGCGCGCCCGGGGTGCGCGGTTCCAGGTCCCGGGCCCGTGGAGGCTCCGGGCGCTTCCGCAGCCACGTGCTCCCCCGGCCGAAGGACGGCAGCGTCACGCCTGGCAGGGTTTGAGGCGGGCTGTCCCAGTGTGCCCCCCGAATTTCCGGCGTCTGGCGCTCCTCGGCCCGGCAAGAGTCTGCGGTGCGTGACGCGTAGCCTGGGGCCCTTTGCTGCCGCCCCGCCTGCACCTCGCCCCGCACGCAGGAAACCCCCATCCGGAGCGGACGGGGGTTTCCTGTTGTCAGGGAAGGGGCGAGCTTAGAGCTTGCCGAATTCTTCCTTGACGGCCTTATAGGTGTTGTCATCCTGGAACTCGTAGATCCCGACGTAGGCTTCCGTCGGGTCGCCGGCGTCGGAGAACGTCACGGGGCCGGACTGGCCATCGTAGTCAATGTCCTTGCCACCGCGGAGCAGAGTGACGCAGGACGGGAAGGTGTTGCACTTCTCTCCGACTTCGGAAACTGCCTTGAGCTGGGCGGCAATATCGACACCCTTGGTGCTCTTGGCAGCCTCCGTGGCCAGGGCGATCAGGTTCACGGCATCGTAGGACTCGCCTGCGTAGCTGTAGTCCTTCAGCGCGGGATCGATCGCCAGCAGCTTCTTCTTGAAGTCATCCTTGGCGAACGTGCCCGGGATGGTGCCCTGGGCGCCCTTCAATGTGCCCGGCTGGAAAACCTTGCTGTAGTCGGCCATGTTGCCGTCCACTAGGAACAGCTGGCTGGGCTTGACGCCCTTACCCGTAATCAGCGGAACGATGCTCTTCGCCTCATCGAAGGTAATCAGGGCAATGGCATCCGGCTTGGCTGCCACGACTTTGTCCACCTGGCTGCTGAACTGGGAATCGCCTGTGTTGAAGAGTTCCTCTGCGACAACCTTGCCGCCCGCCGCCTCGAAAGCGGCCCTCACGCTCTTTGCGAGGCCGGTGCCGTAGGCGTCGTTGAGGACCACCAGACCAATGGTCTGGGCCCCACAGGTGGCCATGTAGTTGCCGAGGACCCTGCCCTGGAGAATGTCCGAGGGGGCGGTGCGCCAGTAGAGGCCCTTGTCGTCCCATGCGGACAGTTCTGCGGCGGTGTTGGCCGGGGAGAACTGGACCACACCGGCACCGGTGATCTGGTTGATCACGGTCTTCGTCACGCCGGAGGAGGCAGCACCTATGATGGCGCTGACGCCTGAGCCAAGCAACGCGTTGGTGGACTGGGTGGCGATGTCGGTCTTGGTGTCGCCGGAGTCGCGGTGAATGACCTCCACGGGCTTGCCGAGCACGCCGCCGGCGTCATTGATTTCCTTGATGCCAAGGTTGACACCCGCGATTTCGGGCGGGCCGAGGAAGGCCAGCGACCCGGTGGTCGGCAGGAGCGAGCCGATCTTGAGCGCCGTCGGGGTGGTGGTGGCGGAGGGGGGCACTGCACCGCCGGCACCGGCGGCAGAGGTGGCGCTGCCGGTTGCGCTGGGGGCCGGGCAGGCGATGCCTGCGGCCTTGGCGGTTCCGGATCCGGTCGACGTCGGGGTGGACGAGCCACCACAAGCCGTAGCCAGAAGGGCGACGCCGATGCTAAGCGCTGTCAGCTTAGCGATGCGGGGCGCCACCTGGGGGAGTGAAGTCATTTACAATCTCCTCGATCTAAAGGTGCGAACGGCCTTTGATGCGAAAGATCAGGTGTTCCTGATTTAACTTCAAGCTAGTGCAATTCCGGCCCGATCCAAAGTGACTACGGTCACATCCTTATAACACTCGTTGCATAGAGGAAATCTGGCCGAAGGACCGCCGGGCGCCACGAAGAGTGCCCCAGGTGGGACTCGAACCCACAACACGCGGATTTTAAGTCCGCTGCCTCTGCCAATTGGGCTACTGGGGCCCGGTCCATGATATCCCGCCGGGCGGCGGGCCAGGCGATACCGAACGGCTTGGCGTAGCGGAACGTTCCGCTCACCCCGCCCCGCCAGACGGCCAGCGGAAGCAGCTGGAAGTGGACGCCCCACTCAGGGTCGGGGGCCTCCACCCCGAGCGACGTCGACGGCACGAAGCCGAAACGCGAGTAGTACTCCGGGTCGCCGAGCAGCGCGATGCCGCGCTCCCCCGCGGCGTTGGCCCGGGCAATCGTTTCCGTCATGAGCGCGCTGCCGATGCCGTGGCGCTGCAGGCGCGGCACCACACCGATCGGGCCCAGGCCCAGGAGCTCCAGCTCCCCAACCCAGCCGCGGGTGCTGATCACGTGCCCCACGACTTCGCCGCCGAGCTCCGCGACGATGCTGAACTCCGGCAGGCACTCCTCACAGTCAAAGAGCGCACGCACGAGTTCCACTTCTTCGGGTTCGCCCTCAACGGGCAGCCCGGTGACCGGGGAGACGGCAAAGGCCGCGGCCGTGAGGTCGAGGATGGCGGGCCGGTCCGCGGGCTGTTCGCTGCGCAGCACCAGCTCCGGAGCGGGTTTGGGTTCCCCGCTTGCCGCGACGAGTTCGTGCAGCACCTCAAGCGCCCGGTCAGCGTCAGCGACGGGGACCAGGAGGTGGTCATGGTGGAATCCGGCCAGGACATTGCAGCTGATTTTGGCCTGGGTCAGGGCCGCGCTGACCGCCGCCGTCAGGCCGATGGCTTCGAGCGAGGAGTGGACCTGGAGGGTGATCCAGGCGCCGACGAAGTCGTAGGGCAGCCCGAGGCTGTCGGCGTCGGCGCGCGGCAGCACTACGGTCAGGCCTTCCGCTTCGCGGACGGCGGCCGCGACGGCCCCGGCGAGCGGCCGGCCGTGCGGCCAGAGGACGTAGACGAACTCGCCCTCGCGGACTTCCGGGTGCATCGTGGCCAGCAGGGTGTGGAGGTCCTTTTCAGCTGTCATCCAGCCAGTCTAGGCGCGGCCCCGGCCCGCCCGGGTAAGGCTGGCGGTGACGGCGCACCGGGTTAACGACGACGGCGGCCGCTCCCCCGCAGGGGAACGGCCGCCGTCGGACGCTGATGCGGGCTACTTCGAGTCGGCCGACACAGCTTCCTTGTTTACAGCCTTGCCGGCCTCTGTCGCCGGCTTTTCAGCGGCGGGAGCGGCGGGTGCCGCGGCCGGCTTGGGCGCCGGTGTTGCAGCGGCCACGAACGCGCCGCGCGGGTTGTCAAGGTCCATCAGCTGGGTCGTGTCGCGGCCCATAAAGAAGGCGAGGATCCAGCCGAAGATGACGCGGATCTTGCGTTCCACGGTCGGCATCGCCAGGCCGTGGTAGCCACGGTGCGCCAGCCAGGCCAGCGGGCCCTTGAGCCCGATGCGGCCCAGAAGGTTGATGTTGGCAACACCCTTCCATTCGCCGAAACCGGCGACGGCGCCGAGGTTCTTGTGCTTGTAGTCCTTGAGCTCCTTGTCCCAGCGGGAGGCCCACAGGTTCTTGGCGAGGCGCTTGGCCTGGCGGAGCGCGTGCTGGGCGTTCGGGACACAGGTGCCGTCCGGCAGGCCGTTGCCCGTAAGGTCCGGCACGGCCGCGACGTCGCCGGCGGCCCAGGCGTTCTCGATGATGCCTTCGTCGCCGGCGATGCGCAGGTCCGCGAGGACACGGACGCGGCCGCGGGGCTCAAGCGGGAAGTCGGTGGAACGGACCATCGGGTTGGCCTGCACGCCGGCAGTCCAGACCAAGGTGTCCGCTTGGAACTCCTGGGCGGCGGTCTTGTCCGGGAGGTTGATGAGCTTCAGGCTGCCCTCGGCGCTGTCCAGCGAAGTGTTGAGCAGGACTTCGATGCCGCGGCTGCGCAGGTGCTCGACGACCCACTCGGCCTGGCTAGCGGTGACCTCGGGCATGATGCGTCCCATGGCCTCAACCAGGACGAAGCGGACTTCCTCCTGCTTGACGCGGGGGTTGTTCTTGACTGCGGCCCGGGCGAGGTCTTCCATTTCGGTGATGCACTCGATGCCGGCGAAGCCGCCGCCGACAACCACGAAGGTCAGGGCGCGGGCGCGTTCGGCCGCGTCGGTCATCAGCGAGCCGGCTTCGATCCGGTCGAGGACCTTGTTGCGCAGCGCAACGGCTTCCTCGATGGTCTTGAGGCCGATGCCTTTGTCCGCGAGTCCCTTGATCGGGAAGGTGCGGGTGATCGCGCCGGCGGCGACCACGACGTCGAAGTAGGGAACCTCGAAGTTCTCGCCGCCGTCAGCCGGGGCAACCACGGCGGTGCGGTTTGCGTGGTCGATCGAGGTGACGCGGCCCTGGATGAGCTCGGTCTGCTTGAGGTGCTGGCGGTGCGAGACGACGGCGTGGCGTGCCTCGATGTTGCCGCCGGCAACTTCGGGGAGGAAGGGCTGGTAGGTCATGTAAGGCAGGGGATCAACGACGGTGACGATGCCACCGGCATTCGCGATCTTCTTCTGCAGTTTGAGGGCTACGTACAGGCCGACGTAGCCGCCGCCGACGACGAGTACCCTGGGACGGTCCTGGAGCTGAGGGGAGGATGCCATTCCCCAAGAATACCGTACTTTGTGAAAAACTTCACTAACTACTGTTTCCCGGTGGAATCCACCGAATCGAGCACGCCGGTGTCCGGGTTTTCCGGCCCGTCGGGGCCTGCGTCCGGGGTCGTCCGCGCGGCACGGCGGAGCTGGAAGACGGCGGCCCCCACGATGCACAGGAACAGCCCGCCGAAGCCGAGCACCACCATGGCCGGCACGGCGCTGTCCAGCTCGGATGGGGGCTCCGCGACGGGCACGGTGGCCTCCGGGAGGGTGGGGGCGGCACTGGAGGGGGGCGCCGAGGCGGGCGCGGGCGAGGTGGCCAGGTTGCCCCGCCGGTGGACGCGGATCCAGTCCGAAATGGAGCCCAGTGGATTGATCCGGGTTTCGGGCACGTCGGCCTTAAGGGCCGCCTCGGCGTTGAGGACCCCGAAACCGTACAGGGGGTCCTTCCCCGGCGCGCCGGCGTCCTTCGCGGTGCTGACGATTCGGTTGATGACCTGGCTGGCGGTCATTTCCGGCCATTTGGAGCGGATCAGGGCCGCGACGCCGGCCACGATCGGGGTGGCGCCCGAGGTGCCCGCCCATTCCGCGTAGCCGCCGCCGGGGAGGCCGCCGATCAGATTCTCCGCCGGTGCCGCGACGCCGATGCTGATGCCCTGGGATGAGGAATCGATACTGGCTGCGCCCTTGCGGTCCAGCCCGGCGACGGTCAGGACGCCGGGGATGGTGGCCGGAGCACCGACCTGGACGTTGCCTCCCCCGCGGTTGCCCGCGGCAGCGACGATCACCACGTCCTTCTGCTCAGCGTAAAGGAAGGCTGCGTCCCAGCTTTGCGGCCACTCCGGCGAGGTGCTGCCGAGCGAGATGTTGATGACGCGGGCTCCGTTGTCGACGGCCCAGCGGACGGCCTGCGGGATCTGGTCCTGGTCGGTCTTGCCGCCGGGGTTAACCGATCCGAGCCACGTGGAGACGGACAGCAGCTGCGCCTCGGGGGCCACGCCCACGATTCCGTCCGGGCCGACGGACGGGCCTGCGCCGGGGGTGGGCTTGGCCGTGGAATCGGCGGGCTGGTGGCCGCGGCCTGCCAGCAGGGTGGCGACGAGGGTTCCGTGTTCGGGTTTCGCGCCGATGCTCTTCTGGCCGTCCGGGGCCCCGGCGCCGGAGATGTCGACGCCACCGGCCAGAACGCCGGCGAGGTCGGGGTGTTTGCCGTCCACACCGCTGTCGATCACGGCGACCTTGACGTTGGCGCCCTTGGAGACTTCCCAGGCCTTGGTGATGCCTGATTCGGCGAGCCAGTATTCCTTGTCGCGCCACGCGTCGGCGTGGGCGGCTGGGGCGGCGGTCAGGGCGGCCGCCAAAGTGCTTCCCGCAAGGGCCAAGGCCATCAACGCGGAGGCGGTCCGGCGGCGCCGGGCTGTTGCTCTGGTCATTCGGGTCCGATCGGCGGGGCACCAGGGTGCTGGGGAAACGGGGCGTGCTGCGTTTTGGTGGCGCTGCGGAACGCCGGGAGAGCTCTGGGCGGGGAGCTGGAGGCCGGGTGCCGGCTGGCGGGGCGTCTGGCTGACGCAGTCCAGCCGGGCTACCGCCTAGCTGATACTCAAGGCAATTCCGTCAAGAATATCGTGTTCGCTGGTGACGGCCGTGCCGACCCTGCCGTCCGTCGCCTCGGACAGCCGTTCCATGACGCGCCGCCAGACAAGGGCGCCCGCTCCGATCACGTCCACCCGGCCCGGGTGCATGTAAGGCAGGGCCGCCCGTTCCGCGTGGGACATCTCCAGCAGTTCGGTGCAGGCCCGGCGCACGGCGTCGAGTGGGAGTTCCGTGCCGTGGATCGCCGCGGCGGAGTACTCCGGCAGCGCGAGGGCGTGGGCAGTAATGGTGGTGATGGAACCGGCCACCCCGACGACGGCGGCGGCGCGGTCCAGCGGGACCGTCCGGGCCGCCTCGTCGACGGCCGCGTCGACGTCGGCTTCCGCGGCGGCGATCTGTTCTGCCGTGGGCGGGTCGCTGCGCAGGTGGCGTTCGGTCAGCCGGACACAGCCGATGTCGACGCTCCTGGCGGCGATGACGCCGTCGGCGTTGCCCAGCACGAACTCCGTGCTGCCGCCGCCGAGGTCCACGACAAGGACGGGGTCCTCGCCGCGGGAGGGCAGGACGCTGCTGGCGCCGGCGAAGGACAGGGCGGCCTCGCTGTCCCCGGTGATGACCTCGGGTTCGACGCCGAGGAGCTCGCGGATGCCGTCGACGAAGACCTGCCGGTTGCGGGCGTCGCGGGTGGCGGAGGTCGCGACGAAGCGCACCTTGCTGGCACCGTGGTGGCGGATCTGCCCGGCGTAGTCCGCGGCGGCGGCGAAGGTCCGGTCCAGGGCCTCCTGGGCGAGTTCGCCGGTGGCGTCCACGCCCTGGCCGAGCCGGACGACGCGCATCTCGCGGACGACGTCGTTCAGCCGGGGCGCCGCACCGTCCGTTTCCACGTCGGCGATGAGCAGGCGGATCGAGTTGGTGCCGCAGTCGACGGCGGCGACGCGGGTCACTTGTCCGCTCCGCTGGTGCCGGCGTCTCCGGCGTCGGTGCTGCTGCCGGCGTCCTGGGCGCGTGCCTTGCGGACCGGGGCCGGGCGGCCCACGATCTCCGGGAGCCCCTGCGGGCCGTGCCGGCTGAGGTCCTGCGAGGGGGCCTCGCCGCCGGTGTCCCAGGCGCCGTCGCAATAGCAGCGGTCTTTGGTCCACCATTCGCCGATGGCGGCGACGGCCTCGTCGCCGAGCGGGTTCACGCCCGGTCCGGCAGCGAGTGCATGGCCCACCAGCACGTGCAGGCATTTGACGCGGGTGGGCATGCCGCCGGCGGAGATGCCGTCGATTTCGGGGACGGCGCCGATTCCGGACCGGGCGCCGATCTCTGCCCGGGACGCGAGATAGGCCTCGTGCGCGGCCCGGTAGTCCGCTGCCAGTGCCTCGTTTTCGCCGAGCCTGTCGTTCATCTCGTTCATCAGTCCGGCCGCCTCAAGCCGCGACACAGCGGACGTGATCACCGGGTGGGTGAGGTAGAACGTCGTGGGGAAGGGTGTGCCGTTGCTCAGCCGCGGGGAGGTGGCCGCCACCAGCGGGTTGCCGCAGACGCAGCGGGCCGGGATTTCCACGACATCGCGCACCGGGCGTCCCAGTTGCCGGCTCAGGACATCGAGGTCCCGGGGCGAGGGCCGGCGGGATTCCTCCACGGAACTGGCCGGCTCCGGGGTTCCCGGCGTCACTGCCATCGGGTTCTCTGCCGTGAGGGTCTCGTCCACTCGGTTCTCGTCCACGGGCGCGGCACCTTCCTGCCCTGTCTGGTTTGTCCGGCGGACAATCCTGCGGCGGGCGCCGCTTCTTAGTCTGTTGCCGAACGCCGGATGGAGTCCCAGAGGGAGTCCACCCAGGGCAGATCGGCCGGGTCCTGTTGTGATCCTGCACCGGCCGCGCCACTGGACGTTCCGGCAGGAAGATCACTGCCGAAGACCCAGTAGCCCGTCTCGCCGGGCATAACCATGTTAATGCGGTCGCGGGCCTGTTGCTTCACGTAGTTCGGATCCTGCCACCGGGAGACCTGGCGCCTGAGCTCGTTTTGCTGGGACTGCTTGGCGGAGATATCCGCCTGCAGGGCGGCAATTTCGGCCCTTTTCTCGAAGAAGATCTTGACCGTGGGCGCCAGCATGATGGTGATCGCAATCATGACGACGAACAGTGCCAGCATGCGGCCGGAGAAGGCCTTGGCCGGGACGGGGTCGAGGCTCTCCCCCGCCGGCACTGCGCCGTCCCGGGACTGTTTGGTGCTGGGCTTGACGGTGCCCTGCTTGGCGGTGCCCTGTGTGTTCGTACCTGGTTTCGCAGCGTTCGGCTTTGCAGCGCTCTGCCGCGCAACATTGTGTTGGGCGGCATTGTTCTGGGCCGCATTCTTCTGGGCGGCATTGTGCTGCCCGGCGCCCGACCGGGATCCGCCCGGTGTGGATGCCGGGTTGCCGGCCGTGTGGCCCGGGGCTCCGCGGGAACCGCCGAAATCAGCCTGGATGACGTCGCCGCCGCCGTCGGTGTCCGGAGACTTGGGGGCCGCAGGCGTAGCCCGGGGAACCTTGGGTCGGCGGGTAACCATGTCACTCCTGTAATGCCAGGTTCTCCCCCGGCTGGCTTGCGGCTTGCTGGTTCAGTGCTGTTCAGTGCTGTTCAGTGCTGATCCCCGTGGCCTGGGCCGGGCACCGGCACGGAGCCGACAGCGCGGCGCCACAAGGAAGGTGCCAAAAAAGGACCGGTGGCCATAGTCTTTCAACCATAGCCACCGGTCGGCAGTTCCTGCGGTTACTAGCCCTTGAAACGCGGGAAGGCGCTGCGTCCGGCGTAGCGTGCGGCGTCGTCGAGTTCCTCTTCGATGCGCAGCAGCTGGTTGTACTTGGCAACGCGCTCGGAACGGGCCGGGGCACCGGTCTTGATCTGCCCCGCGTTGGTGGCAACGGCGATGTCGGCGATGGTGGTGTCCTCGGTCTCGCCGGAGCGGTGCGAGGTGATGGTGGTGTAACCGGCGCGCTGGGCGAGGGAGACAGCATCCAGGGTTTCGGTCAGGGAACCGATCTGGTTGACCTTGACCAGGAGCGAGTTCGCGGTCTTCGAATCGATGCCGGTCTGCAGGCGCTCCGGGTTGGTGACGAAGAGGTCGTCACCAACGATCTGGACTTTGTCGCCGATGGCGTCGGTGAGGGTCTTCCAGCCCTCCCAGTCGTTTTCGTCCAGCGGGTCCTCGATGGACACCAGCGGGTAGTCGGCGACGAGTTCGGCGTAGTAGGCGCTCATCTCGGTGGAGCTGAGGGACTTGCCTTCGAACTGGTAGGCGCCGTCCTTGAAGAACTCGGACGAGGCGACGTCCAGGGCGAGGGCGATGTCCTGTCCCGGGGTGTAGCCGGCGTTCCGGATGGCTTCCTGGATGAGGTCCAGGGCGGCGCGGTTGGACGGCAGGTTCGGCGCGAAGCCGCCTTCATCGCCGAGGCCGGTGGACAGGCCCTTGGCCTGCAGGACCGCCTTGAGTGCGTGGTAGACCTCGACGCCCCAGCGCAGGCCCTCGGAGAAGGTCTCGGCACCAAGCGGGACCACCATGAATTCCTGGATGTCGACGTCGGAGTCGGCGTGTGAGCCGCCGTTGAGGATGTTCATCAGCGGTACGGGCAGGACGTGTGCGTTCGGTCCGCCGAGGTACTTGTAGAGCGGCAGGTCGGCGGAGGCGGCAGCCGCGTTGGCGACGGCCAGGGACACGCCCAGGATGGCGTTGGCGCCGAGCTTGCTCTTGTTGGCGGTGCCGTCCAGGTCGATCATCGACTGGTCGATGCTGCGCTGGTCGGTGGCGTCGAAGCCGATCAGGGCCGGGGCGATCTGGTCGATGACCGCGTCAACGGCCTTCTGGACGCCCTTGCCGAGGTACCGGCCCTTGTCGCCGTCGCGGAGTTCAACGGCTTCGTGCTCGCCGGTGGAGGCTCCGGAGGGAACGGCCGCGCGGCCGATCTGGCCGTCCGAGAGCAGGACTTCAACTTCTACGGTGGGGTTGCCACGGGAATCGAGGATCTCGCGGGCGTGGATGGCATCGATAAGCGCCATGGATAGGCTCCTTTGGGTGAAGCGATCTGCTGGGAATCTGATGGGAAATCAAGCTGGGAATCACGCTGAAAAACAGACGTCCTCGTCGCTACCCAGCGTAGTCGAGAGTGGGATGAGTTACAGAAACCTATCCAGCACCCGGACGTCATTTTGGCCGATTATGGGGACGGCGGCGGGGGCGCGCCCTCCTGGAAGCGGCGGTTCGCGCCGCGGAGGGCACGCTCGGCGTCGAGGCCCCGGTCCCGGGCTGCGGCGGCGATGGCGAAGAGAAGGTCCCCGAGGTGCTCTTCCGCGGACGGGACGTCCACCGGCCGGGTGGACGCCGGGAGTCCGGCCCGTTCGGCGCGGTCCTGGAGTTTCTGCGCCCGCGCCAGGGCCGGAAGGGCGGCGGGGACACCCCCGAGCGCCCCCAGCCGGGAAGGATCAGCGCGGGAGGGTTCAGGGCCGGGCTCGGCGGCCCCGGAGTGCAGGACCTGCTCCGAGCGCTTGACCGCGTCCCACGTCTGGACGATTTCCTCCACCGTCGCCGGGAAGGACTCCTGCAGGGTTCCGTCCGGACGGAACACGTGCGGGTTGCGCCGGACCATTTTGGCGGTGAGGCCGCGGGCGACGTCGTCGAGGTCGAAGGCGCCGCGCTCCTGGGCGAGCCGGGCGTGGAGGACCACCTGGAGCAGGACATCTCCAAGTTCGGCCTTCAGCTCGGCGTCGCCGCCGGCCGTCTCGATGGTCTCGGCCACCTCGTAGGCCTCCTCGAGGAGGTACTCCACGAGGGATTCATGGGTGAGGGCACCCATCCAGGGGCAGTGTTCGCGCAGGGCGGCAATCGTTTCGATCAGCTCTGCCAGCTGCCCCCGGACGGGTGGAATGTCCTCTTTAGCCAAGCTCGTCGTAGAACTCGTTGATGTATTCAACGAGGGCTTCCTTCTCTTCGAGCGGCAGGAAAGCAGCTTCGGCCGCGTTGAGCGTCAGCTCCAGCAGGTCATCGAGGTCGTATTCGAAGGTCTCGACCAGCAGTTCGAACTCGTCCGTGAGGGTCACGCCGCTCATGAGCCGGTTGTCCGTGTTGATGGTGACGTTGAAGCCGAGCTGGTAGAGCATGTCCAGCGGGTGGCTTTCGATTCCCTCGCCGAAGCCGGCGATGGCGCCGGTCTGCAGGTTGGAGGACGGGCAGATCTCCAGGGCAATGCCGCGGTCGCGGACCCAGCTGGCGAGATCGCCAAGGGTGACCATGCCGATGTTGTCGTTGGCCTCGTCGCTGCTGCCGTTGAATTCGGCGTCGCCGTCTTCGTCGTCGAATTCGACGGTGATGTCCTCGGCGATCCGGACGCCGTGGCCCAGGCGCAGGGCGCGTCCGTCGACCAGGGCGGACTGGATGCTTTCGAGTCCGGCAGCTTCCCCGGCGTGCACAGTGGCCGGGAAGTTGTGCTGGGCAAGGTAGGTGAAGGCGTCCCTGAACCGGGACGGCAGGAAGCCGTCCTCGGCACCGGCAATGTCGAAGCCGACGGCGCCGTTGTTGCGGTGGCGGACCGCCAGTTCCGCGATTTCCTGGCCGCGGTCGGCATGGCGCATGGCGGTGATGAGCTGGCCGACCTGGATGTCGCGGCCGGTCTCGGCGACGGCGTCGACGCCGGCCTCGAGGCCCGCCTGCACGGCGTCCACGACGTCGTCCAGGCTCAGGCCCTGCTGGAGGTGCTGCTCGGGCGCCCAGCGCACTTCACCGTAGACAACGCCGTCGTCGGCAAGGTCTTCGACGAATTCCTTGGCGACGCGGAAGAGTCCGTCCTTGGTCTGCATCACGGCGATGGTGTGGTCGAAGGTCTCGAGGTAGCGGACCAGCGAGCCGGAGTCGGCGGATTCGCGGAACCACTCCCCCAGGGCGACGGGGTCGGTGGAGGGCAGGGTGTGTCCCACGGCCTCGGCAAGTTCAATGATGGTGGCCGGCCGGAGTCCGCCGTCCAGGTGGTCGTGAAGGGAAACCTTGGGGAGGCCCTTCAGGTCGAAGTCGAGGTCAGGGGCAGCGTCAAGAATTATCTCAGTCACGTTCCAACCTTAGGGTCGGAGGCCCGGCAACACCAGCCGGGCGGAATCAGGCCTCGACGTCGGCCGGTGCTGCCAGTTGCGGCGGCGTGGGCGGGGTGCCGGAGGCCTGTCCGGCCGTGGGCGGGGTGCCGGCCCTGGCCTCGGCCGCCATTGAAGCGGCCCGGCTGGCCGCCGCGGCAGCGCCCTTGGTGTCGCGCCAGCGGTGCAGCCAGGTCAGCAGGTGGTCGATCACGATGCCCAGCACGATGGCGAAGGCGATGGCGATGCCGACCCCAAGCAGCGGGTGTTCGTGGACCCAGTTGCCGGCGAGGATGCCGACGCCGGCGGAATAGGCCACCCAGGTGACGGAGGCGAAGATGTCCAGGATGACGAAGCGCCGGCGCGGGTAGGCGGTGGTGCCGGCGATCCAGTTGACGGCCACTCGTCCCACCGGGATGTAGCGGGCCGTGAAGATCAGCATGGCGCCGCGCTTGTCCAGCTCATAGCGTGCCCAGTTCAGGGCGCGCTGGACCTTGGGTTTGCGCATCCAGCGGAAGCGCTCGACGCCGACATGGCGGCCCAGCAGGTAGGCCATGTTGTCGCCGGCGATAGCCCCGAGGGCAGCGGCCGCCATAACGAACCACATGTTCGGCTGGCCGGACGTGACGGACAGGGCACCCAAGGCGACGATCAGGGTTTCACTCGGCAGAATCGGAACGAATCCGTCGATGAAGCAGAAGATCGTGAGAATCGGATAAATCCACCATTGTCCCGCGGCATGGAGAATTGCCTCATTGATAAATTCCACGCGGGCGTTGCTCCTAGGAAAGTGATGAAAAGCGCTCTTCAGTGTCCCATGACCGGAAGGGATGCGCTACGTTCCGTCCGGATAAATCTCCCTTAACGATGGGCTGCTTCGTCAGGAGGGCTCCACTGGCGGGACGGGCTGTTCGACGTCCTCGGGAAGGGTCCCGCGCAGCCTGCTGATCACGACGTCCACCAGGATGCCCAGGCCGATCGCGCAGATGACGGCGACGATGACGGCGAGCAGGTGGTTGTCTTCGAACCATTGGCCGAAGAACAGTCCGATTGCGACGGAGTAGGCGGCCCAGAGCACCGCGGAGAGGACTGTCAGACCGACGAAGCGTGGCCGCGGGAAATGGGTGGCGCCGGCCGTCAGGTTGACCGCCACCCGGCCGATCGGTACGAACCGCGCGACGAGGATCAGGGACGCGGGCCGTTTGCGCAGCTCCGTGCCGGCCCACCGGAAGGCCCGCTGCATGCGGTAGCCGCGCATCCAGGCCCAGCGCTGCGTTCCGGTGTTGCGGCCGATCAGGTAGGCGATGTTGTCGCCAAGGAAGGCGCCCGCGGCTGCGGTCGCGGCCAGGAGCACCGCGTTGGGGCTGCCGGCGCCGGCGGCCACCGCGGCGAGTCCAACGACCACGGATTCGCTCGGGATGGGCGGGAAGAAGCCGTCAATCACACAGCACGCGAACACAAGGAAGAGCACCCAGGGTTGCCCTGCTGCGGCCAGGATGAAGTCGTTGATTGCCTGCACGGTTTCCTACCAAACAACGGGGGTACGGCTGTCGTGCCAGTGTACCTGCGGGCCCGCGCCCCAGCTTGTCCTTATCCCTTGTGGCGGCTGGGCCCCGGGCAAAGTCAACTGGTTGGGGACCACAAGTGAGAGGGCAAGCCGGCAGCTAGGCGATTCGGTCGATGATGAGCTGCTGCGCCGGCCGGGAACCTTCGGGCGCAATCACAACGGCGTGCTGGAGGGCCTCCTTGGCCCGGTCGAACTTCTCCGGGGTGTCTGACAGGAGCGTCATGAGCGGTTCGCCGGCCTTGACCATGGCGCCGGGCTTGGCGTGCATCCGCACCCCGGCACCGGCCTGGACCTGGTCCTCCTTGCGCGCGCGTCCGGCGCCGAGGCGCCAGGCCGCGACGCCGACGGCCATCGCGTCGAGTTCCACCAGCACACCGTCGGCCGGCGCATAGATCACTTCGGATTCCCGGGCGACCGGGAGCTTGGCCCGCGGGTCGCCGCCCTGCGCCTCGATCATGCGGTTCCAGACGTCCATGGCCCGGCCGTCCCGGAGGGCGGCGCGTGGATCGGCGTCGTGGACGCCCGCGCAGGCGAGCATTTCCTCCGCGAGCCGGACCGTGAGCTCGACGACGTCTTCCGGACCGCCCCCGGCGAGGACCTCCACCGATTCCTCGACCTCGATCGCGTTGCCCGCGGTGAGGCCCAGCGGCGTGTTCATGTTGGTCAGCAGGGCCACCGTGTTGACGCCGGCGTCCTTGCCCAGTGCCACCATGGTCTCGGCGAGTTCGCGGGCGCGGGCCTCGTCCTTCATAAACGCGCCGCTGCCGACCTTGACGTCCAGCACCAGCGAACCGGTGCCTTCCGCGATCTTCTTGCTCATGATCGAGGACGCGATCAGCGGGATGGCCTCGACGGTGCCGGTGACGTCGCGCAGGGCGTAGAGCTTCTTGTCGGCCGGGGCCAGCCCGGCGCCGGCGGCGCAGATGACTGCGCCGACGTCCTGGAGCTGGGCCAGCATTTCCTCGTTGCTGAGCGCGGCCCGCCAGCCCGGGATCGCCTCGAGCTTGTCCAGGGTGCCGCCGGTGTGGCCCAGGCCGCGGCCGGAGAGCTGCGGCACGGCAACGCCGAAGACCGCCACCAGGGGTGCCAGCGGCAGGGTGGTTTTGTCCCCGACGCCGCCGGTGGAGTGCTTGTCGGACGTGGGCTTCACGCTACCGTCGGGGCGGCGCAGGCTGGAGAAGTCCATCCGCTCGCCGGAGGCGATCATTGCCGCGGTCCAGCGGGAGATCTCGGCCCGGTCCATGCCGTTGAGCAGGATGGCCATGTTCAGGGCGGCCATCTGTTCGTCGGCGATCGCGCCGCGGGTATACGCGTCGATCGTCCAGTCGATCTGGGCGGGGCTGAGCACGCCCTTGTCGCGTTTGATGCGGATGATGTCGACGGCGTCGAACGCTTCGGAGCGGCTGTTGGTCTGCGTTATGTGTGTCACCGAGGTTCCTCCAGGTGTTGGGGGCCAAAGGCATCGGGAAGGACCTGGTCCATGGTCTTGATTCCCTGGGTGGTCATGAGCTCCATGTCGGGAGCCCTGAATTCGTAGAGCAGCTGCCGGCAGCGCCCGCACGGCATGAGGACGTTGCCGGCGGCGTCGACGCAGTAAAAGGCGCGGAGCAGGCCGCCTCCGGTCATGTGCAGATTGCCGACGAGGGCACACTCGGCGCACAGGGTGAGACCGTAGCTGGCGTTTTCGACATTGCAGCCGCTCACGATCCGGCCGTCCGCGGTGAGGGCTGCTGCCCCCACCGCGAACTCCGAATACGGCGCATAGGCGTTCCCCATGGCGGCCACCGCGGCGGCCTCGAGGGCAGCCCAGTCGACGTCGATGCTGTCCATCGTCAACCCTTGACGTACGGTATGCCGTCGGCGGCCGGGGGCCGGGACCGGCCGACGAGTCCGGCGACGGCAAACACGGTCACGAGGTAGGGCAGCATGGCCATGAACTGGCTCGGCACCGGGGTGCCAATGATCGTCACAATGCTCTGCAGGTTGTCGGCAAAGCCGAACAGCAGCGCGGCGAAGAACGCCCCGATCGGATTCCAGCGCCCCAGGATCATTGCGGCGAGGGCGATGAAGCCGCGGCCACCGGAGATCTCCTTCGTGAAACTGTCGATCGCGACAAGCGTGAAAAACGATCCGCCGATCCCTGCGACGGCGCCGCCCAGCGTGACGTTCCAGAACCGGGTCGCGTTGACCTTGATGCCCAGGGTGTCGGCAGCCTGCGGGTGCTCGCCCACAGCGCGGACGCGCAGGCCCCACTTCGTCTTGAACAGCCCGATCCACACCACAATCACCGCCACGTACATCAGGTAGCCCACCACGGACTGCTTGAAGAGGATGGGGCCGAGGACCGGGATGCTGGACAGGACCGGGATTTCGATGATCGGAAGCCGGCCCGGCGAGTTGAACAATTCCTTGTTCGCCTGCATCACGGTGCTGAACAGGAACCCCGTGAGGCCCGAGATGAGGACGTTGAGCACCACGCCGACGATGATCTGGTTGACCACGTACTTGATGCTGAAGACCGCCAGGACCATCGAGACGAGGGCGCCGGCGACGGCCGCCGCGAGCAGGCCCAGGTACGGGTTGTTGGTCATACTGGCGACGATCGCGGCCGTGAAGGCGCCGCCCAGGAGCTGGCCCTCAATGGCGATGTTCACAACGCCGGCGCGTTCGCACAGGACACCGGACAGGGAGCCAAAAACGATCGGCACGGCGAGGGTCACGGACCCGGCGATCAGCCCGGCCAGCGAGATGCTGGGCGTCCTGGCGCCGCCGACCACCCAGATCAGGAAGGACACCACAAACAGGACCGTGAACAGGACCGGCAGCCAGCGCGGGGGCCGGACGTTCCTGGTCTTCAGGAACATGGCGTAGCCCGCGAGGCCCAGCATGATCACGGAGAGCACAATCCCGGCAAGGAACGCGGGAACCTCGATGGCGGGGAGCTGGAAGAAGTCACCGCCCGAGGAAATGCCGAACTTGGCCGTCGCGTGCGGGCCCAGAAGGCCAAAGAAGATGAACGCAACGACGGCGAGCACCAGCAGCGTCACCGGCAGCTTCCAGGTGACAGGCTTGGCGGACACTGTCGGCTTGTGGCTTTTCTCCGAGCGGGGGCGTCCCTGCTGGGGTTCCCGGGGGGTTCCCGGGACGGGCGAGGTTGCTGTTGTGCTCATACTGCACCTCCGGTGGCTGCTGCCTTCTGGGACTTGCCGGCGGTTGCGGCTTTCTTCTTGCGCGGGTTGAGTCCGAAGATCGCCCGGACCAGGGGCGGCGCCGCGATGAACAGCACAATGAGCGACTGGACCACCAGCACAATGTCGATGGGCGTTCCGGTCTGGATCTGCATCTGCACGGCTCCGGCGCGGAAGGCGCCAAACAGGACACCGGCGGCGAAGGTGCCCCACGGCGACGAACGTCCCAGCAGGGCGACGGTGATGGCGTCGAAGCCGTACGTTGCCGCGACACCGTCGGTGAGGACCTTTTCGGTGCCCGCCACCTGCGCGACGCCGGCCAGCCCGGCCAGGCCACCGGCGATGGTCATCACCAGGATGGTGGCGCGGGGGACGTTGATGCCGGCGGTGAGGGCTGCCTTGGGGTTGGCCCCCACTGCGCGGAACTCGAAGCCGATCGTGGAGCGGTTCAGCAGCCAGGACACAAATACTGTCGCCGCGATCGCCAGCAGGAAGCCGATGTGCAGCCGGTACTGGCTGCCGAAGATCTGCGGGTACAACGCGGACGGGTCCAGGATCGGGGAAATCGGGGTGGTCTCCCCCGGCCGCTGGAACAAATCCGTGTCCAGCAGGTAGCGCAGGAAATACAGGGCGATGTAGTTGAACATGATGGTCACAATGACCTCATGGGCGCCGGTTCTCGCCTTGAGCACACCGACGAGGCCGCCCCAGACGGCGCCGCCGATGACGCCGGCGACCAGGACGAGCAGCAGGTGGAGCCCCACCGGCAGGTCCAGCGCGAAGCCCACCCAGGCGGCAAGAATGCCGGCCATGATGATCTGGCCCTGGGCACCGATGTTGAACAGGCCCGCACGGAAGGCCAGTGCGACGCCGAGGCCGGCGGTGATCAGCGGGGTGGCGATGGTGAGGGTTTCCATCAACGGAGCGAACTGTCCGCCGACGCCGCTCCCCCGCGGGTTGAACACAGAGCCCTGGAAGAGCGCGACGTAGGAGCTCGTCGCGGCCGACCAGACGGCGGCCAGGAAGTCGGTCGGCCGGGCAAAGAAGTAGCTCGACGTCGCCGCGACCACCTTGTCCGTGGCGGCAATGAGCAGGCCGCCGAGGATCAGGGCGAGGAGGACGGCCAGGATCGTCACGATGCCGTTGCCGGTGAAGATCTTGCGCAGCACCGAGTCCGAATCGTCGGCGCCCGGGAGGGAACCGCTCTGGGCCGAGACCGGAACCGCCGACGGCCGCATCGCCCCGCCGGCTGTGTCCAGCGAGGTGACCAGGGCGGCGTCCTCTACGGGAGCCTCAGGCTCCGCGCCGGGCGCCGGAGCCGGCTGTGGTTCAGGGGGCAGTGTGTCCGGAATCCGGTCCGGATCCGGTGCAACCGAGCGTCGCGGCTCGTTGTTCTCACTCATGGTTGTCTCCTACGGCGCCGGAGCTGGACTCCTGCACGAGCTGGGCGGCGGGCGCCTGGTTCGTTGCTTGGGGTTCGGCGGGGTCTTCCGCGGGCACTTCCCCGGGTTGCCGGGCCGCGTCCTTGCTCGCGGTGTCAGCGTGGGCGTCCTCCGGGGACAGCCCTGCCATCATCAGGCCCAGGACGTCACGACGGGTGCCGGCCGGGACAATCCCGACCAGCTTGCCCTTGTAGAGCACGGCGATCCGGTCGGCGAGCTCGATCACCTCGTCCAGTTCGGTGGAGATGATCATCACGGGGGTGCCGTGGTCACGCTCGGCCACGATGCGCTTGTGCAGGAACTCGATGGATCCGACGTCCACGCCGCGGGTGGGCTGGGAGGCGATGAAGAGCCGCAGCGGCCGGGAGAGCTCCCGGGCCATGACCAACTTCTGCTGGTTGCCGCCGGACAGCGTGCCGGCCGCGAGTGAACCTGAGGGCGTGCGCACGTCGAACTCGTCGATCCGGGTCTGGGCGTTCTCCAGGACCTTGGCCGGGCTCATGCTGATGCCCTTGGCGAACGGCGCCTGGTCATAGCGGTCCAGAATCAGGTTTTCGGCGATCGAGAAGGTGCCGATCAGGCCGTCGACGGAGCGGTCTTCCGGCACGAACCCGACGCCCGCGTTGAGGACCTCCTTGACGCTGCGGCCGACGAGTTCTTCGCCGTCGAGCAGGATGGAGCCGTGGACGCGGTCCTGGAGGCCCAGGATGGCCTCGGTCAGTTCCGTCTGGCCGTTGCCCTGGACGCCGGCGACGGCGAGGATCTCGCCGCGGGCGATGTCGAAGCTGATGCCGTCCACCACGTGCTGGCCGCTGGGCGCGATCACGGTGAGGTCCTTGACCTGGAAGGTGGTCTCCTGGGGATTGGCCGGGGCCTTGTCCAGGGTCAGGTTGACGGCGCGGCCCACCATCATGGACGCCAGTTCCGTCGTCGAGGCGCTGGGATCGGCGGTGCCGACTACCTTGCCGCGCCGGATCACCGTGATGGTGTCCGAGACGGCCTTGACCTCGCGAAGCTTGTGCGAAATGAAGACGATCGAGGTGCCGTGGCTCTTGAGCTGGCGCATGATGTCCAGCAGCTCATCGGTGTCCTGCGGGGTCAGCACGGCCGTGGGCTCATCGAGGATCAGCACCTTGGCGTCGCGGACCAGCGCCTTGATGATTTCGACGCGCTGCTGCACACCCACCGGGAGGTCCTCGATCATCGCATCGGGATCAACGTCGAAGCCGTACCGGTCCGAGATCTCCTGGATCTTCCGCCGGGTGTCATCCAGGTTCAGGAACCCGCCCGCCGTGGTGGTTTCCGCTCCCAGCGCGACGTTTTCGGCGACCGTGAAAACGGGGACCAGCATAAAGTGCTGGTGCACCATGCCGATGCCCGCGGCCATGGCGTCGCCCGGGCCGCGGAAGGTGACGGGTTTGTCGTCAACGAGGATCTGGCCCTCGGTCGGCTCGTACAGTCCGTACAGGACGTTCATCAGCGTGGACTTGCCCGCGCCGTTTTCGCCGAGCAGACAGTGAATCTGTCCGGGTTCAACCACCACATCAATGTGATCGTTGGCTACCAGGGAGCCGAAGCGTTTGGTGATCCCCTTGAGTTCAAGTTTCAAAACTCTGACCAATCTCGAAGTGTCCGGGCGTCTCGGCCGGACGGATGATGGGGCTGCAGGATCAGCCTAGTGCCTGCAGCCGGAAGCGGAGTCGGTCCGCTCAACGAAAAGCGCCACAGCCCGTGCGGTGGATGACCGGACGGGCCGTGGCGCTTAGCGGCGGAAGTTAGACCTTCGGGCTGGCTGCGGATTCAACCTTCAGCTTGCCGTCGGCGATGTCCTTCTTGATCTGCTCCAGCTGGGCCTTCAGTTCGGCCGGAACCGCGGAATCCAGGTCGTGGAACGGAGCCAGCTGCACGCCGTCGTTCGCGAGGGTGCCAACGTACGGCGTGTTGGAGAACTTGCCGTCCTTGTCCTGCTTGACGACGGTCTCGACGGCCTCGCCCATCAGCTTCATGACGGAGGAGAGCATGATGTCCTTGTAATCCGGTGCCGTGAGGAAGCCGTCGGAGTCAACCCAGATGAGCTTGACGTCCTTGCCTGCTGCCTTGGCTTCCTTCAGGGCCGCGCCCGCACCCTTGCCGACCGGACCGGCGACGGGCATGACGATGTCCGCGCCCTGGTCCAGGAAGTTCTGGGTGAACTGCTTGCCCTTGTCCTGCTTTTCGAAGTCACCGGTGAAGGAGCCATCCTGCTTGGCCTTGTCCCAGCCAAGGACCTTGACGTCCTTGCCGTTCTTCTCGTTGTAGTGCTTGACGCCGTCGGCGTAGCCGTCCATGAAGATGGTGACGGTGGGGATCTTGATGCCGCCGAAGGTGGCAACCGTTCCGGTCTTGGTGGTGCCGGCTGCGAGGTAGCCCGCCAGGAACGCGGCCTGGGCCGTGTCGTAGATGATCGGCTTGACGTTGCTGATCGGGGTCTCGTAGCCGAAATCGATGATGGCGAAGTGCTTGTCCGGGTTCGCCGTGGCCTGGGCCTTGGTGGCGTCGCCGAGCAGGAAGCCGACCGTGACGGTCAGGTTGCAGCCGGCAGTGACCATCGCGCGCAGGTTGGGCTCGAAGTCGTTGTTGGTCTTGGACTCGGCCTGGTTGACCTTGATGCCCAGATCCTTCTCAGCCTTCTTCAGCCCCTCGTAGGAGGACTGGTTGAATGACTGGTCGTCGAATCCACCCGAGTCGGAAACGATGCAACCGGTGTAATTGCTGGCCGACGGGGTGGCGCTGCTGCTGGCTGTCGGGGCGGCCCCGCAACCGGTCAGCATAAGTGCAGCCGCACCGGCGGTGGCGACTCCTGCCATTGAACCGCGCTTGAAGGTTGCACGCAGAGAGTTCTTCAATTTTCCTCCAGGAAGAAAGAGTAGGCGCTACGACGGAGCTCAATGAGTGTCTGTTGGCGGTGTTGCCGCTGAAACGCTGTTTTCACTGATGGATTTCGCAGCACTGCGCCGAGGCGCACTGATGGAAGCCACTTTAGTGTCCTGTGACACGTCCAAGTAGCACAGTTCACAGCGATTCCACAGATTGTTGAGAACTTGTTACCAAGCGGTAGAGACAGAAAGCCCCGCACCGGGCATTTCCGGTACGGGGCGTGCAATCTGCGGGGCTGGCGGCCTGCCTGGAACTCGTGCCTAGAGCCGGACCAGCATCTTGCCGGTGTTGGCGCCGTCCAGCAGGTCCATGAAGGCCTGCGGGGCGTTCTCCAGCCCGTCCACGATGGTCTCGTCGTAGCGCACGGTGCCGTCTGCGAGCCAGCCGGACATGGTCTCGACGAACTCGGCCATGTGCTGCCAGTAGCCGCCGACCAGGAAACCCTTGAGGGTCAGCTGCTTGCCGATGGCCTGCATGAGGTTCCGCGGGGCCGGGGTGGGCTCGGTCGAGTTGTACTGCGAAATGGCGCCGCACATGGCCACGCGGCCACCGACAGTGAGCGCCGACAGTGCGGCTTCGAGGTGTTCCCCGCCGACGTTGTCGAAATACACGTCGATCCCGCGGTCCCCCGCGGCCGCGGCGAGCTGCGCGGCCACCGGGCCGTCGTGGTAGTTGAAGGCCGCATCGAAGCCGAGCTCCAGCAGCCGGGCCACCTTTTCCGGGGAGCCCGCGCTGCCGATGACGCGGGACGCGCCCATCGCCTTGGCGATCTGGCCCACGAGCGAGCCGACGGCACCTGCGGCGCCCGAGACGAAGACGACCTCTCCGGCTTTGAAGCCGGCGACCTTGAGCAGTCCGGCGTACGCCGTCAGGCCGGTCATTCCCAGCGCTCCGAGGAACGCGGAAGCGGGGGCCAGGTCGGTGCGGGCCGGCGTGGTGGCGCCTGCGTCGAGTACGGCGTATTCACGCCATCCCAGGGAATGGACGACGGCGTCGCCCACCTTACGGTCCGCGGAGCGGGAGGCAATGACTTCGCCCACGGCGCCGCCGTCGAGCGCGGTGTCCAGGGCAAACGGCGCGGAGTAGGACTTGACGTCGTTCATCCGGCCGCGCATGTAAGGATCGACGGAGATGAAGAAGTTGCGGACCAGGACCTGGCCGTCCTGGAGTTCGGGTAGCGCCGTCTCGGCACTGCGGAAGTTCTCCGGTACGGGACGGCCGTGCGGCCGGGATGCCAGCTGGATCTCCCGCGTGGCGGCGGGAAGGACTGTGGTTTCGGTGTGGGTCCTCATGCGGCTACCTCCAGGATGGTGATGTCGACAGTGATGTTGCCACGGGTGGCATTGGAGTAGGGGCAGACTTCGTGAGCCTTGGCCACGAGGGCCTCAGCCGTTGCCCGGTCCACGGCGGGCAGCGCGATTTCGAGTTCCGCGGCGATGCCGTAGCCGGATCCGTCGCCGAGCGCGCCCAGGTGGATCCTGGCGGCGACGGCGGAATCCGTCAGGTCGGCTTTCTGCTGGCGGCCGACGAGGCGCAGCGCGGAGTGGAAGCAGGCCGCGTATCCGGCGGCGAAGAGCTGCTCCGGGTTGGTGCCCTCGCCGTTGCCGCCGAGTTCCACCGGGCTGGCCAGGGCTACGTTGAGCTTGCCATCCTTGGTGACGGCGGTGCCGTCGCGGCCTTCGCCCGAGGCCAGGGCCTCGGCTGTATAGAGAGTCTTCATGGGAGATCCAATCTGTTTGCGGTGGAAGGAAGTCAGTGGGGGTGGAAGTCAGTGGGAGCCGTGCAGGGCGGCGGCCAGCCGGCTCAGCGTTTCGCGGAGCTGGTCAAGTTCTGCCGGCGAGAGCCCGGCGGCGTCTGCGAGCCGCTGCGGGATGCCGGTGGCCCGGGCGCTGAGGGCGGAGCCGGCGTCGGTCAGGAAGACCTCAACCCTGCGCTCGTCCGTGGCGGACCGGCGCCGCTCCACGAGGCCCAGGGACTCGAGCCGCTTGAGCAAGGGGGACAGCGTGCCCGAGTCCAGCCCCAGCTCCTCCCCCAGCCCGCGGACGCTGCGCGGTTCCTCTTCCCAGAGGACCAGCATGACGAGGTACTGCGGGTACGTAAGGCCCAGCTCCTCGAGCATCGGCCGGTACGCCGCCGTGGCGGCCCGCGACGCCGAGTACATGGCGAAGCACAGCTGCCGGTCCAGGCGGGGGGCGTTGAGGCGCGGGGCGTCGGTCATGACTCTACGATAGCTCACAATTAAATTGTGCACAACTCAAAACGGCCGGCCGGTACACGCCGAGGTGAGAGTTCGCGCCCATGGAGCGCCCAACAATGGGCGCGAAGTCTCACCTCGACGGCGGCACGGAACGGCAGGGGGTTTACCCCGCTAGAGGTCGCGGAGGGTGCGCAGGGCTGCTGCGGTGAGGACCTTGACGCCCAGGCCCAGGGCGCGTTCGTCCAGGATGTAGTCGCCGCGGTGCAGGTCGTACTCCTCGCCGCCGGGGGTCTTGGTGCCGAGGCGCATCATGGCGCCCGGGAGGTCGGCCAGGAACCAGGCAAAGTCTTCCCCGCCCATGGACTGGGGGGTCAGGACCACGGCGCCTTCACCGATCTCGGCGCGCGCTGCGGCCTCGATCAGGGCGGTCTCGTGTTCGGAGTTCACCACGGGAGGCACGCCGCGGGTGTGCTCCAGGTGGACGTCGACACCGTACGGTGCCGCAATCTGCTGGATGACCTCGTCGAGGATTTCACCCGCGCTGTGCCAGGCGTCGCGGTCGAGGCAGCGCATGGTGCCGGCCATGTAGCCGCTGGCCGGGATTGCGTTGGGTGCGGAGCCGGCGGAGATGTGGCCCCAGACCACGGACACGCCGCTGCGGACATCGACGCGGCGGGAGAGCACGGCCGGAACGTTGACCGCGATCTGCGCCAGGGCAAAGACGAGTTCTTCGGTCAGGTGCGGGCGTGAGGTGTGGCCGCCGCGGCCGTTCAGTTCGATCTTGATCGTGTCCGAGGCGGAGGTGATGGCGCCGATCCGGGTGCCGATCTTGCCCACCTCGATCCGGGGATCGCAGTGCAGCGCGAAGATCCGGGGAACGCCGTCGAGGACACCCTGCTCGATGCAGCTCTGGGCCCCGCCGGGCATGGTTTCCTCGGCCGGCTGGAAGATGATCCGCACGGTACCGCGCAGCGGCGACTCCTCGTGCATCCGCTGCAGGACCAGGGCCGCGCCGAGCATGGTGGCGGTGTGGACGTCGTGGCCGCAGGCGTGGGTGACGCCGTGGTTCTTTGAGGCGAACGGAAGGCCCGTCTCCTCGATGATGGGCAGGGCGTCAATGTCGCCGCGGAGGGCGGTGGCGATCGGGCCCTCCCCGATGTCCACCGTCAGGCCCGTTCCTTCGAGGCGCCGGGGCTTGAGGCCCGCTTCCTCGAGTCGCCTTGCGAGCTTGTCCGTGGTGCGGAACTCCTTGAAGGAGAGCTCCGGGTGCGCATGCAAGTCCCGGCGGAAGGCAATCAGCTCCGGCAGGAGAGGCTCGAGCCACGGCCCCACCAGTGTGGTGGGCTCAGCTTCAGTAGAGTAGTTACGCACGGAATAACTCTAGCGAGCGAACAAATAATAGCGTCATCGCGTACGGCGCGTTACGGCCCGGCAAACTAGAGGACGTCGGTGTCGCCACTGGCCTTCAGGGCGTCCACGGCCTGCTTCACGCGCTGCGAGTGTTCCTTGTGCATCACGAGCAAGGCGTCAGGGGTATCCACCACCACCACGTCCTTGATCCCGATCAGCGCGATCACACGCTTGGTATCGGAGACCACCACACCGCTGGCGTCCTCCGTGAAGACACGGGCACCCTCACCGATCACGGTGACGTCCTTGACTTCCTTGGCGCTGTTGAGCCGGCCCACCGAGGCAAAGTCCCCGACGTCGTCCCAGCGGAAGGTGCCGGGTACGACGGCGACGTCGCCGGCGGCGGCGGCAGGTTCGGCCACAGCGTAGTCAATCGCAATTTTCGGCAGGGTGGGCCACACGCGCACCTTGACCTCGTCGCGCTGCGGGGTATCCCAGGCCTTGGCGATTTCCTGCACACCGGCGAAGAGCTCGGGCTGGTTGGCTTCGAGGTGCTTGAGCATCAGCGCGACGGGCGCCACGAACATACCGGCATTCCAGAGGTATTCGCCGCTGTCGAGGTACTCCTGGGCGACCTCTTCGCTGGGCTTCTCCACAAACTCGACGACGGCCTGGGCGCTGGGCGCCCCGTCCACGCCGAGGTTCTTTCCGGCCCGGATGTAGCCGAAGCCGGTGGAGGCGTGGGTGGGCTTGATGCCGATCGTGACGATCTTGCCGGCCGCGGCCGCGTGGATGGCCTCCCTGACGGCCTCGTGGAACAACTCGTCGGGGCTGATCACCTGGTCAGCGGCGAAGGAGCCCATGATGGTGTCAGGATCGCGCTCGTGCAGGATGGCGGCGGCCAAACCGATGGCGGCGCCGGAGTCTTTGGGCTCGCTCTCGAGCACGAGGTCGGCGTCGTCAATCTCGGGGAGCTGGCGGCAGACCGCGTCCCGGTGGGCCATTCCGGTCACCACGAGCATGTGCTTGCCGGCGAGCGGCTCGAGCCGGTCGTAGGTGGACCTCAGGAGGGTACTGCCCGAGCCCGTGAGGTCGTGGAGGAACTTGGGGGCTGCTGCTCGCGACAGGGGCCAGAGGCGGGTCCCCACTCCGCCTGCCGGAATCACCGCAATGAATCGGCTCAGGGCCGAGCCCTGCGCCGAACCCTGCAGTGTGTCCTGGCTTGTCACTTTGTCTGTAGTCATCACCGCTACTTTAGCCGAACGTGCTGTGCCGGCCCTTGATGCCGTGTCGGAGGGGCACGGCACAGCCCTCCCGGGCTCCCATCTTTAAGAAACTCTTTAGGCAATGGCGCTGCCCCCGCGCAGTCCAGAGAATGTGGTGTTCGTCTCAAAAGGAGTCGAAAAGCCTGCCGGGCGTCGTCACCAACGGGTGGCTGAATTGAATAAGCTGTGAGCGAAGCCTAGATTTAGGCTTGAGTTTATGAGTGCTCTCGCAGCAGGCGTTCCCCCCGCGTGGATCCCATGCCAGCGCCGCTGTGTTGCAGGGAGGTTTATTCAGTGCCGACAAAACCAGCTGGCACCTTGTACCGCGGCCGTGAAGGCATGTGGTCCTGGGTTGGACACCGCATTACCGGTGTAGTGATCTTTTTCTTCTTGTTGGTCCATGTGCTGGACACCTCACTGGTGCGTGTGTCCCCCGAGGCCTACACCGCCGTGATTGGTGCCTACAAGAACCCCCTGATGGCCCTGGGTGAAACGGGCCTTGTCGCAGCGATTGTGTTCCACGCCTTCAACGGCCTGCGGATCATCGCCGTCGACTTCTGGAAGAAGGGCGCGAAGTACCAGCGCCAGATGCTGTGGACGGTGCTCATTCTTTGGGTAGTCGTCATGGTGGGCTTCTCCATCCGCCACCTTTCCCTCGCCCTTGGAGGTCACTAGCCATGAGTGCAACTGAAATTCAGAGCCCACGCAGTGCCGCAAAGATCGGCAGCAACCGGATTGCGCCGCAGTACCGCCGCCACGGCGGTTCCAAGGGGAACTTCGAAATGCTCGCATGGCTCTTCATGCGGCTTTCCGGTGTGGTCCTGGTTGTCCTGATCTTCGGGCACCTGGCCGTCAACCTGCTGGTGGGCGAGGGCATCCACGCCATCGACTTCGGCTTTGTGGCCGGCAAGTGGGCCGACCCGTTCTGGCAGATCTGGGACCTCGCCATGCTGTGGCTGGCCATGCTGCACGGCACCAACGGTGTGCGCACCATCATCAACGATTACGCCGAGAAGGACGCCACTCGCCTGTGGCTGAAGATCGTGCTGTACGCGGCCACCACCGCCATCATCATCCTCGGCACGATGGTCATCTTCACCTTTGACCCGTGCCCCGTGGTCAACGGTGTCCAGCTGCCCGGCGGATTCTGCCCCGCGCCGTAGCGGCGCAGCCCCAGCGGCACCCGAACATTGCCTGCCAGTGCAGGCACGGGATTTCCACGAGGTTTCACCGGGCCTGCTCCGCCGGCCGGTGTTGTTAGCGAATTTTGAGAGAAAGAGCGTCTGGTATGCAGGTCCATAAGTACGACGTCGTCATCGTCGGTGCCGGTGGCGCCGGGATGCGCGCGGCGATCGAATCAGGTCAGCGCGCCAAAACAGCAGTACTGACCAAGCTGTACCCCACCCGCTCCCACACCGGCGCGGCGCAGGGCGGCATGTGCGCAGCCCTGGCCAACGTCGAAGAGGACAACTGGGAGTGGCACACCTTCGACACCATCAAGGGCGGCGACTACCTGGTTGACCAGGACGCCGCCGAGGTCATGGCGAAGGAAGCGATCGACGCCGTCCTGGACCTGGAAAAGATGGGCCTGCCGTTCAACCGCACGCCCGAAGGCCGGATTGACCAGCGCCGCTTCGGCGGCCACACCCGCGACCACGGCAAGGCCCCGGTCCGCCGTGCGTGCTACGCCGCCGACCGCACCGGCCACATGATCCTGCAGACCCTGTACCAAAACTGCGTCAAGCACAACGTTGAGTTCTACAACGAGTACTACGTCCTTGACCTGCTCACGGTCGAGGAGGACGCTGTCCGCGAGGACGGCACGCCGTACAAGCAGAAGCGCGTTGCCGGCGTCGTGTCCTACGACCTCGCCTCCGGCGAGCTGCACGTCTTCCAGGCCAAGTCCGTGGTGTTCGCCTCCGGCGGCGCGGGCAAGGTCTTCAAGACCACGTCCAACGCCCACACCCTGACCGGTGACGGCATGGGCATCGCGTTCCGCCGCGGTATCCCCCTGGAGGACATGGAATTCTTCCAGTTCCACCCGACAGGCCTCGCCGGCCTGGGCATCCTGCTCTCCGAGGCCGCCCGCGGCGAAGGCGCGATCCTGCGCAACTCCGAGGGTGAACGCTTCATGGAGCGCTACGCCCCCACCATCAAGGACCTCGCCCCCCGCGACATTGTGGCCCGCTCCATGGCCAACGAGGTCAGGGAGGGACGCGGCTGCGGCCCGAACAAGGACTACGTCCTGCTGGACCTGACGCACCTTGAGCCGGCACACATCGACGCCAAGCTGCCGGACATCACCGAGTTCGCCCGCACCTACCTGGGTGTCGAGCCGTACACGGAGCCGGTGCCGGTCTTCCCGACGGCGCACTACGCCATGGGCGGCATCCCCACCAACATCAGCGCCGAGGTGCTCCAGGACAACGACACCGTGGTCCCGGGACTCTACGCCGCCGGTGAGGTTGCCTGCGTCTCCGTGCACGGCTCCAACCGCCTGGGCACCAACTCGCTCCTGGACATCAACGTCTTCGGCAAGCGCGCCGGCATCGCCGCCGCGGAGTACGCCAAGACCGCCGACTTCGTGGATCTCCCGGGTGACCCGGAGGCCTACACCCTGGACCTCCTGAACCACGTCCGCACCTCTGACGGCACTGAGAAGGTCGCTGCGATCCGCAAGGAACTGCAGGACACGATGGATGCCAACATGCAGGTGTTCCGCACCGCCGACACGCTGAACCAGGTCCTGACGGACATCGCGTCCTTCGAGGAGCGGTACCAGCGCATCAGCGTCCAGGACAAGGGCAAGCGCTTCAACCTCGACCTGCTCGAGGCCGTGGAGCTGGGCTTCCTGCTGGAGCTCGCCAAGGTCATGACCGTGGCGGCTCTGCACCGCGAGGAATCCCGTGGCGGCCACTTCCGCGAGGACTTCCCCGAGCGCGACGACGAAAAATTCATGAAGCACTCCATGGCGTACAAGGATGAGCATGCTCCGGCGGATGGTTCCGCGGAGGCCATTGCGGGCATCCGGCTGGCCACCAAACCGGTGGTCTTTACGCGTTACGAGCCGATGGTGAGGAAGTACTAAGATGACCGCTGAACTTGCTGAGCCAGCCTCCAAGATCGAACTGCCCGCCCACATCGGGGGCGGCGGGGACATCCCCTCCTTCGACGTCCACCTGCGGGTGCGCCGCTACAACCCGGAGGTCTCCGACGAGTCCACCTGGGACGACTTCCACGTGACCATGTACGGCACCGACCGTGTCCTTGACGCCCTGCACAAGATCAAGTGGGAAATCGACGGCAGCGTCTCCTTCCGCCGTTCCTGTGCCCACGGCGTCTGCGGTTCCGATGCCATGCGCATCAACGGCCGCAACCGCCTCGCCTGCAAGACCCTGCTGAAGGACCTGGACACGTCCAAGCCCATCACGGTCGAGCCGATCAAGGGCCTGCCGGTGGAGAAGGACCTGATCGTGGACATGGAACCGTTCTTCCAGTCCTTCCGCGAAGTCATGCCGTTCCTGATCAACCGCGGCCACGAGCCCACCAAGGAACGCCTGCAGTCCGCCGAGGACCGCGAGCGGTTCGACGACACCACCAAGTGCATCCTCTGCGCCGCGTGCACGTCGTCCTGCCCGGTGTTCTGGACCGACGGCCAGTACTTCGGCCCGGCGGCCATCGTGAACGCGCACCGCTTCATCTTCGATTCCCGTGATGATGCCGGCGACATGCGCCTGGAGATCCTCAACGACAAGGAAGGCGTGTGGCGCTGCCGCACCACCTTCAACTGCACCGAGGCATGCCCGCGCGGCATCCAGGTCACGCAGGCCATCGCTGAGGTCAAGCAGGCCATTCTGTCCCGCAAGATCTAGCAACTGGTTCGCCAGAACTTAGACAACAGCACGACGACGGCGCCTCCCACCTTCCCGGTGGGGGCGCCGTCGTCGTCGTCGGCCCCCTTATCGAAAGATCCACGTGTCCCGCTCCGAAAAAGTCTCCTTCCAGGGTTCCACCGGTGAAATCCTCTCCGGCATCGTCGATGTCCCCGAGGGGCCTGTGAAAGGCTGGGGCGTCTTCTCGCACGGCTTCACGCTGGGCAAGGACAGCCCCTCGGCCTCGCGGATGTGCAAGGCTCTGGCGGACAACGGGGTGGGCATGCTCCGCTTCGACAACCTGGGCCTGGGCGAATCGGCCGGGCTGTGGTCGGAGGGCTCCTTCAGCCACAAGGTGGCGGACACCGTGAAGGCGGCCGAGTTCATTCGTGACTCGGGCCGGCCGGTTTCCCTGCTCGTGGGTCATTCCTTTGGCGGGGCCGCGGTGCTGGCGGCCGCACGGGAGATCCCGGAGCTCGACGCCGTGGCAACCGTGGGCGCCCCGTTCTCGCCCAAACACGTGGCCCACGTCTTTGACGCCGCGCTGGACCGGATCCTGAGCGAGGGAAGCGCCGAGGTGGACCTGGGCGGCAAGCGGGTGGCGATCCGCCGGCATTTCGTGGAGGACCTGGAACACGCGGACCTGACGGACTGCATCCGGCAGCTGCACAAACCGCTGCTGGTGCTGCACTCCCCCACTGACAACACCGTGGGCATCGAGAACGCCAGCACCATCTTCCAGACCGCACGCCATCCGCGCAGCTTCGTCTCGCTGGAGGGCTCCGACCACCTCCTGACCGGCAAGGGCCAGGCGGCTCGCGCCGCGAAGATTATTTCAGCCTGGGCCGACCAGTACCTCGACGCCACCGCGTAGCCACGGCCGGGCGGTGGCCCTCGCCGGACTCCACGGGCGTCTTGCCTGGCTGGACCCGGCGGGCGCCCCACCCGGTCTTTTTGGTGGCCGGCTGCAGGCTGAGGTCCCGCTCCCGGACCGCCACCCACGCGGCGCAGACCACGTACACCTGGCTGACCAGGTTGAACCAGATCAGCAGGCCGATGATGATGGCGAAGGGCGCCAGGATGGGGTTTTTCCCCGCACTGGCCAGCAGCTGGGTGCTGAAGATCTGCAGCACGGTGGTGCCCACCGCGGCGAGGAGGGTCCCTTCCAGGAGTGAGCGCCGGGCCAGCTTCAGCCCCGCGGCCACCCGGAACATGATCAGGGCGGTCCCCCAGCCGAGCAGCAGCGGCACCAGGATCGTCACGGAGGTCGTCAGGGGCCCGGCGATCAGCGGATCGAGGCTCAGCTGCCCGGCCACCCAGCCCGCCGCCGTACCGAAGACCAGCGAGGCTGCCGAGCTGATCACGAGGGCCACCCCGAGCAGGAGGAGGGTGCCGGCGTCGCGGAGTATCTGCAGGACCGGATTCATCCCCCGCGGGCCGAGCTGCATCATGCCCCGCACACCGTCGCGGATGCCGCTCATCCAACCCAGGGCAGTGAACACCGTCACCGCGGCCGCGATCACCGCAGTCCAGCCGAGGTTGGAAGGGTTCAGCAGCTGGTAGGGATCAACCAGGCCCTCGCCGCCGTCGACCTGCAGGAGGCCGGGCGCCGCCGTGGCCACGCTCTTGATGATCTGGTCCAGCAGCGCAGGCTGTCCGCTCAGGAACAGGCCCGCCAGGGAGAATCCGGTGGCCAGCAGACCGGTGATGGAAAAGAACATCCTGAAGCCGATGCCGGCGCTCATCAGCGGGCCGTGCTGGAGGTTGTAGTGCTGGAAGGCGCGGAGCGGACGCAAGGTGTTGAGCCGGGCTAGCAGCCACGGCACCATCGCCATCAGTGATGCCATCCCCCCGCCGCCGGAGCGCCGGACCTTGCCCCAATCGAGCCTCTTGCGGATGACTTCCAGCTTGAGCCCGGCCAGATCAGTGGGAAGGGGTGGCTTAGCGGGCGCCTGCGGCACCGTCCTCGCCTCGGTCGCTGTCACGTTCGGTCCCAAAGTCAAGCTCTTCCCGTAGCTGCCAAATGCCGTTGTCGTCGTGTTCGTAAAGTCCCATG
Source organism: Pseudarthrobacter sp. ATCC 49987 (assembly GCF_009928425.1). Classification (NCBI taxonomy): domain Bacteria; kingdom Bacillati; phylum Actinomycetota; class Actinomycetes; order Micrococcales; family Micrococcaceae; genus Pseudarthrobacter; species Pseudarthrobacter sp. ATCC 49987. The sequence goes on from NZ_JAABNS010000001.1 coordinate 2,700,252, forward strand.
CTAGCCACCGGGAACGTGGCCCTGTAATCCTTGAGGGCCGTTTCGGCCTCGTCGAGGCTTTCCGGCGCGACGTCGTGGGCGACCGTGACGTGCGGGTGGTACGCGAACGGCAGCTCCCGCTCCAGCGGTCCGGTCTGGAGCTGCTGGTGAAGGCTGACGCAGTCGCCGAAACCGTCCTCTACGTTGAGGAAGACCACTGGGGACACCGGCCGGAAGGACCCGGTGCCGGCGATGGTGACGTTGAAGGGCTCCTGCTTGCTCGCGACCTCACGCACGTGGTTCCGCGTCGCGTCCCAGTCCTGGGTCATGGTAGTCGTCACGAGCGTGATGTGGGCAGGGATGACGCCCGCCATGGGGTCGCCGAAGGAGGCGCGCCAGCGCTGGAGTTCCTCGGCGATCTCCGCCGGAAATCCCAGGATCACGCCGATGCTGATGCCTTCGCTGCGCTGTCCATTGCCCTCGGCGTCCCGGATCTCCGGAGCCGTGCTGCTGCCGGCGCGCGGGGTGCCGCGTTTCGGCTCGTGAGCGGTGACTTTGCTGACGGAGGACATCGCGCTAGCGGACCCCGGCCAAGCTGAGCGAGGGCAGGAACCCCATGCGCTCGTAGACCCGGGCCAGCGTGACGGAGGCAATTTCGCGGGCACGCTCCGCGCCCTGGGCCAGCAGCCTGTCAAGCTCCGCAGGATCGGCCATCAGTTCGTTGGTACGGTTCCGCAGCGGCGTGATGAAGTCCACCATCACCTCGGCCAGATCCGTCTTCAGGTGGCCGTACATCTTGCCCTGGTACTCGGCTTCCAGCTCTGCCACGGGCTTGCCGGTCAGCGTCGAGTAGATGGTCAGCAGGTTGGAGACGCCCGGCTTGCCTTCCGGGTCGAAGCGGATTTCCGTACCGGCATCCGTCACGGCGGACTTGATGCGCTTGGCGGCGACTTTGGGGTCCTCGAGCAGCTGGATGGATCCGTTGGGCGACTCGCCGGTCTTGGACATCTTGGCTGCGGGGTTCTGGAGGTCGTAGATCTTCGCGCTGGCCTTGAGGATGGTCGCTTCGGGCACCGTGAAGGTCTCCCCGAAGCGGGTGTTGAAGCGCTGCGCCAGGTTGCGCGTCAGCTCCAGGTGCTGGCGCTGGTCCTCGCCCACCGGCACCAGGTCCGTCTGGTAGAGCAGGATGTCGGCGGCCATCAGGGTCGGATACGCGAAGAGGCCCAGGGTCGCGGCCTCCGCTCCGGACTTCTGGGTCTTGTCCTTGAACTGTGTCATGCGGGATGCTTCGCCGAACCCCGTGATGCAGTTCAGCGCCCACGCCAGCTGTGCATGTTCAGGGACATGCGACTGCACGAAGAAGATGGATTTGTCCGGATCGATCCCGGCCGCAATGTACTGGGCGGCCACGACGCGCGTTCGCTTGGCCAGTTCGGAAGGCTCGAAGTCGACGGTAATGGCGTGCAGGTCGGGGATAAAGAACACGGCGTCGTATTCGGACTGCATGTCCACCCAGTTGCGGACGGCACCGATGTAGTTGCCCAGGTGCAGGGAATCCGCGGTGGGCTTGGCACCGGAGAGGATGCGTTTCTTGGGTGCAGCGGCGGTTGAGCTAGTCATCTTGATAAAAACCTTCGGACTTAGAGCCGGTAGTCCACTACCAGCGGGGCATGGTCGGAAAAGCGGGTGTCCCAGGACGGTGCCCTGTCGACAACGGCTGACACTGCGGCAGCAGCGAGAGCGGGCGTGGCCATGTGGTAATCAATGCGCCAGCCCGTGTCGTTGTCGAAGGCCTGTCCCCGTTGCGACCACCAGGTGTAGGGGCCGTCGACGGTGCCCGACAAGCCCCTGTGAACATCCTTCCAGCCGATGTCCTCGCCGAAGAAGCGGTCGAAGTACGCACGCTCCTCGGGAAGGAAGCCGGCACGTTTGACGTTGCCCTTCCAGTTCCTGATATCCAGCTCCGTGTGGCCAACGTTGAGGTCGCCCACCACGAGGGCGTGGTCGCTGTGTTTGGCCAGCTCGGGGAGCCGGTCGACCATCACGTCGAGGAAACGGAATTTGTCGTCCTGTTTCGGGGTGCCCGCTTCGCCGGAGTGGACATAAGCGCTGACGACGGTCAGCTGTGAGGCCTCGCCCGCCGCGTTGCGGACGGTGTAGTCGGCTTCGACCCAGCGGCCCGCGGTGGCGAAGTAATCGTCGCCGATGCCCACCCGGGTCTGCAGGGGTTCGGTTCGGGACGCGATGGCGACGCCGGCGCGGCCTTTCGCCTCGGCTTCCGAGTGCAGGATGTACCAGCCATCGCCGAGCAACTCGTGGACGATCGCGTCAGGCGCGCGGACCTCCTGCAGGCAGAGAATGTCCACTTCGCGCGGCTCAAGCCACTCCGCCATGCCCTTCTTATACGCGGCGCGGAGGCCATTGACGTTCACTGTTGCGATGCGAAGGTTGTCCTTCTTCAATGCCGATATCACCCGATCCACTCTAGTCGACAATGGTTCCGGAGACGGGTTCGTCCGTGCCGCCGGAGGACTTGATCATGTCCCGGGCGTTGGTGGCGGTGATCTCGATGGTTTCGAGGGCCCGGCGGATCGTGTCCTGGTCCGAGGCGGCGCCTTTCGCCCGTTCCTGCTCGACGACGCGGACCTGCACCTGCACGATCTTGAACGAGTGGTCGAGTTTCAGGTCCCGCACTTCGTCGGTTTCGCGGCGGACCTCCACCAGCCTGGTGCTGCCATGGTCAACACTGCCCGACGACGGCGACCGGCCGGCCGCCGCGTTGAAGGCGTTCTGCGCTTCCGTGAGCTTGGCTCCGGCCTTCTTGGCTGCCTTCTGGATGCTGAAGACCACGAAAGAGGCCAGGGCGAGCCAGAAGCCGGCGATGATCGCCACGATCCAGCCGACGACGTCGTTCTGGTTCGCGGCGAAGATGACCGCGACGACGAAGGCGATGATGAACACCATCATCCCGGGACCGCTGATGCGGAACATGGAGAATTTGGCGCCGTTCGTGGACGGCTTGGAAGACGCGGGGTTGCCCAGAGATTGCATGAGCCCATTATCGCAAACCCCCGCAGCACCCCGGGCCGCTTCCACCCCGGGCGAACGGGCGCCTGCGGACGGGGCCGCCGTCGGTCAATCCCAACTAGCTGGCAGCAGGGGCCGTTCTGACCGCTCAAAGCGGCCCCTGCTGCCAGTTAGTTTGGGTCGGCTATTTGAGGAACAGCCGGCGCAGCCGTCCGGTGGTCAGCAGCAGGCCGCAGGCGATCATGACGAGGTAGTAGCCGATGTGGACCGCTGTTGCCGGGGTGAAGGCTCCCACGCTGATCTGCCGGAGCAGTTCCACGCCGTGCCACAGCGGCATCGCCTGGATGAGCCACTGGATGTACTGCGGGTAGACGCTGAGCGGGTAGAAGGTGGCGCTGAACAGGAACATCGGCAACATGACGAAGTTGATCCAGTCCATCTGCTGGAACGTCTTCATGAAGCTTGTGATGCCCATCCCGAAGCTCGCGAAGCCGAAGGCGATCAGGACTGCGGCCGGGACCATGAGGATGGCCCACGGCGTCGTGACCAGCCCCATGAGGCCCATGACGGCGGTGAACCCGGTGGCGTACATCAGGCCGCGCAGCAGGGCCAGGAAGATCTCCCCCATGGCGACGTCCAGCGGGCCCAGCGAGGTGTAGAGCATGCCCTGGTACAGCTTGGCGAAGTTCATTTTGAAGAAGACGTTCCATGTGGAGTCGTAGACGGCACCGTTCATCGCGGACACGGCCAGCAGCGCCGGCGCGATGTAGGCGGCATAGGAGATCTCCCCGCCGCCGGGCCCCTGCACTGAGCCGACGATCGGCCCCAGGCCCACTCCCATGGCAATCAGGTACAGCACGGGCTCGAAGAAGCCGGAGAGCATGACCATCCAGTTGCTGCTCTTGGTGGCCATCAGCCCGCGGGCGATGACGGCCCGGACGTTTCGGGAGTAAAGCGGCCCGAACTTCCGGTTGCGTGCGGCCTCGGTGGCGCTGTGGCTGGTGGTGACGGCGCTCATCCGGCCATCCTCCTGATGAACTGGCGTTTGGTCAGGACCCAGCCGAGCACCGTGAGGGCCAGCAGGAAGACGACGTGCGCGATGGTCAGCAGCGGGGCCTCCGGGTAGCCGTAGCTGAAGACCCTGCCCAGCTCGGTGCCGTGCCAGATCGGTGAGATCCAGCCGATCCAGCGCACGGCGAGGGGCAGCGTGTCCAGCGGGAAGAAGGTGCCGGAAAACAGGAACAGCGGCATCACGATAAACCGCATGACCATGGCGAACTGGCCTTTGTCCTGCTTGATCGAGGCCGCGTAGGCCATCAGCGGCAATCCAAAAGCCAAACCCGCGAGGGTGGCTACCAGGATCGAGACCCAGCCCCAGCCGCTCGGGGACGCCCCGAACAGCGCGACGACGGCGAAATAGATCGCGGACTGCAGCAGGAAACGCACAGTGACGGCGATGATCTGTCCGAGGGCAATCTGCTCCGGCGTCAACGGCGAGGCGTGCGGCCCGTAGAAGACGCGGCGCCACTTGAAACCGTCCATAATCGGGAAGGTCAATTCGCTGGCGGCCGTCATCACCGCGGCCGAGACCAGCAGGGCCGGAGCAATGAAGACCAGGTAGCTGACGCCGCCGAAGATTGGGGTGCTGCTGGTGTCTACGAGGCTTGCGAGCCCCACGCCCATGGCGAAGAGGTAGGCGACAGGCTGCCCGACGCCGTACATGACGATGGTCCAGCCGTAGCTCTTCATCACCCGGAGGACGTGCTCGGCGAAGTAGAGCGAGCCCCAGCGCCGGGCTCGGGCGGCCGAGACCTCCGGCGAGTGGGCGCGCAGCACGGGGGCCGGCGTCGTCTCCGACCTACTCAACGAGGCTCCTGCCGGTCAGGCGCAGGAAAACGTCTTCGAGCGAGGACCGGCGCACCAGCGACGTCACCGGCCGCAGCCCGCGGGCGGAGACCTCTTCGAGGGCGGCCTCGCCGTCGTGGGCGTAGATGAGGACGCGGTCCGGCAGGGTTTCGAGCCGTTCGCCGATGCCTTCGAGTTCGGCACCGATGGTGGCGTTGCGTTCCGAGCCGAAGCGCAGTTCCAGGACCTCGCGGGTCGAGTATTCGCGGATCAGGCTGGCGGGCGAGCCTTCGGCCATGATCCTGCCCTTGTCCACCACGATCAGGCGGTCGCAGAGCTGCTCGGCCTCGTCCATGTAGTGGGTGGTGAGGATCAGGGTGACGCCCTGCTCCTTGAGCCGGAACAGCCGGTCCCAGAGGATGTGCCGCGCCTGCGGGTCCAGCCCGGTGGTGGGTTCATCCAGAAGCAGGATCCGGGGTTCGTTGATGAGGGAGCGCGCGATCGTCAGCCGGCGCTTCATGCCGCCGGAGAGCGCATCCACCTTGGACTTGGCCTTGTCGGTGAGCTGGGCGAACTCCAGCAGTTCATCGGCTTTGGGCTTGAGGTAGCTCATCGGCAGGCCGAAGTAGCGTCCGTAGACCAGGAGGTTGTCCCGGACCTTAAGTTCCTCGTCGAGGTTGTCCTGCTGCGGGACGACGCCCAGGTGCGCACGCACCTCCGGCCCGTTCTGGTCCGGGTCCAGGCCCATGATGCTCAGGCTCCCGGAGGTCCGCTGGGACACCCCGCCGATCATCTTCATGGTGGTGGACTTGCCCGCCCCGTTGGGGCCGAGCAGGCCGAACGCCTCGCCGGCGGGCACGGAGAAGGAGATACCGTCGACGGCGACCACGTCGCCGTAGCGCTTTGTCAGGTTTTCGGCCGTGATCACATACTGCGGCGGGCCGGATTCGGCGGGGCTCACGCGGGCTTCCTTGGGTGAGGATTCTTTCGAGTCGAGTTCAGGCACCCGAATCACGGTAGTGGAAACCGCCGAACTATGAAAGAGTCTTTTCGTAAAAAATCCAGACGTTTGCCATTCCGTTATCTCGGCACCCGCGCCGGGGGCTTAAACGCCGCAGGGCGCCGTCTCCGGGAGGAGGGGCGCCCTGCGTGTGTAGGCTCAGGCGCCGGCCGGGGCGTCCGCCTCCGCCAGGTGGCGTTCCGCGGTTTCCACCACGTTGGCCAGCAGCATGGCGCGGGTCATCGGGCCCACTCCCCCGGGGTTCGGGGACAGCCAGGCGGCGACGTCGGCCGCTGCAGGGTCCACGTCTCCGGTGACCACGGCTTTTCCGGAGCCGTCATCGACGCGGCTCACGCCGACGTCGAGCACGATGGCGCCCGGTTTGAGGTCCGCCGCCTTGATCATGTGCGGCTGGCCGGCAGCGGCAATCACGACGTCGGCCTGCCGGAGTTCGGCGGGCAGGTCCACGGTGCCGGTGTGGGCCAGGATGACAGTCGCGTTGACGTCCTTGCGGGTGAGCAGCAGTCCCACCGGGCGGCCGATCGTGACGCCTCGGCCCACCACCAGCACGCGCTTGCCGCTGAGGCTGATGCCGTGCCGGGTGAGCAGCTCCACGCAGCCCTTTGGGGTGCACGGCAGCGGGGACTTCATGGGGCCGCTGACGTTGGCCACGAGCCGGCCGAGGTTCATCGGGTGCAGGCCATCGGCGTCCTTGTCCGGGTCCATGGCCTCCAGGATGACGTCCTGGTCGATATGCTTGGGCAGCGGGAGCTGGACGATGTAGCCGGTGCATTCCGGGTTCTCGTTGAGCTCCCGGACCACGGCCAGGAGCTCCTCCTGGGTGGTCTCCTCCGGCAGGTCACGCCGGATGGACGTGATGCCCACCTCGGCGCAGTCCTTGTGCTTGCCGCCGACGTACCAGGTGCTGCCCGGGTCGGAACCCACCAGGATGGTGCCCAGTCCGGGCACCATCCCCCGGGTCTTGAGCGCGGCCACGCGTTCGGTCAGTTCGGCCTTGATGGTGGCGGCGGTGGCTTTGCCGTCGAGGATCTGCGCCCGTTCAGGTGTTTGTGCAGTCTCTGCAGAAGTCATGGCCTACCACTGCTCGTGCTGCGGGTACAGCGGGAAGTCGGCGGCGAGCTTGTCCACGCGGGACTGGAGCGCCTCGATGTCGGCGGCGGAACCGGCCTTCAGGGCGGTGGCGATGATCTCGGCGACCTCCGTGAACTCCCCGGCGCCGAAGCCGCGGGTGGCCAGGGCCGGGGTGCCGATGCGCAGGCCCGAGGTGACCATAGGCGGCCGGGGGTCGAACGGCACGGCGTTGCGGTTGACCGTGATGCCGACCGAGTGCAGGAGGTCTTCCGCCTGCTGGCCGTCGAGCTGGGAGTTCCGCAGGTCCACCAGGACCAGGTGCACGTCGGTCCCGCCGGTGAGGACGGAAACGCCGGCGTCGGACACATCGGCCTGGTTCAGGCGGTCGGCGATGATCCGGGCGCCTTCCAGGACGCGCTCCTGGCGCTCCTTGAATTCCTCCGTCCCGGCGATCTTGAACGCGACGGCCTTGGCAGCGATGACGTGCATGAGAGGTCCGCCCTGCTGGCCCGGGAAGACGTTGGAGTTGATCTTCTTGGCCCACTCCTTCTTGGCCAGGATCACGCCGGAGCGGGGGCCGGCGAGGGTCTTGTGCACAGTGGAGGTGACGACGTCGGAGTACGGCACCGGACTCGGGTGCAGGCCGGCGGCCACAAGGCCGGCGAAGTGCGCCATGTCGGTCCAGAGCAGCGCCCCGACCTCATCGGCGATCGAGCGGAAGGCTTCGAAGTCCAGGTGCCGCGGGTAGGCGGACCAGCCGGCGATGATGACCTGGGGCTTCTCGGCGATGGCCTGCTCGCGGAGCTTGTCCATGTCGATACGGAAGTTGCCTTCCTCGACCTGGTACGCGGCAACCTGGTAGAGCTTGCCGGAGAAGTTGAGCTTCATGCCGTGCGTCAGGTGGCCTCCGTGGGCCAGGGACAGGCCGAGGATTTTGTCCCCCGGGGTGATCATGGCCGAGAGCGCCGCGGCGTTGGCCTGGGCGCCGGAGTGCGGCTGGACGTTGGCGTATTCGGCGCCGAAGAGCTCCTTGACCCGGTCGATCGCGAGCTGCTCGGCGATGTCGACGTATTCGCAGCCGCCGTAGTAGCGGCGGCCCGGGTAACCCTCGGCGTACTTGTTGGTCAGGACCGAACCCTGGGCTTCCATCACAGCGCGCGGGGCGAAGTTCTCGGAGGCGATCATCTCCAGGGTGCCGCGCTGGCGGCCAAGCTCCTGGGCGAGGACTGCGGCGATTTCGGGGTCAAGTTCGGCCAGCGGCTGGTTGCTCACGGCGGCGGAAGAAAGGCTAAGAGAGGTGGTCACGGGGGAACTCCTGGCTAGGCAACGGGCAGTGCTTAAGGTCAGGTTACCGGCTGGCCCGCGGCGGCGCCCCTAGATTACGGCCCCGGAAGAGGAGGCGTGCCAAGGGACCGGCACCCGTTGAGGGTGCCGACGGCGGGCCGGCAGCAAGGCGCTGCCGACCGGAAAACATGACCCTCGGCCCAGGCGTACGATCCGTGGTCTTCGTGAGTGCCGCTCCCTGGTGGTTAACCACCCAACGCCAGTTGCGACCGTTCCAGAATACCCCAGGCCGGCGGCCCGGACCGAGCCCCTGAGTGACCGCGGGTAGGCTGTCTTCCGTGACTGATGACCAGCTGACTGCTTCCTATATCCTGACCCTCTCCTGCCCGGACCGCCCCGGGATCGTGCACGCCGTCGCGGGCGCCCTGCTCGTTGCGGGCTGTAACATCACCGACTCGCAGCAGTACGGCAGCCAGGGCACCGGTACCTTCTTTATGCGCGTCGAGGCCACGACGGCGAACTCCCAGCTGGAGCTTCAGGCCGCCCTGGAGCCCGTGGCCCAGGCCTTCGGGATGCAGTGGAGCCTCAACCCGGCCGGCCGGAAGATCCGGACCCTGTTGATGGCCAGCACGTCTGCGCACTGCCTCAACGACCTGCTGTTCCTGCAGCGATCCGGCACCCTGCCCATCGAGATCCCGGCCATCGTGTCCAACCACCGGGACCTGGCGGGCCTGGCCGAGTTCTACGGCATCCCCTTCCACCACATCCCGGTCACCCCGGACACCAAGGCCCAGGCCGAAGACCAGCTGCGGGCGCTGATGGCCGAGCACGACATCGAGCTCACGGTCCTGGCCCGCTACATGCAGATCATCTCCGACGAGCTGTGCCAGCACCTGACCGGCAAGGCCATCAACATCCACCACTCCTTCCTGCCGTCCTTCAAGGGCGCCAAGCCCTACCACCAGGCTCACGCCCGCGGCGTGAAGCTCATCGGCGCCACCGCCCACTATGTGACGGCCGCCCTGGACGAGGGCCCGATCATCGAGCAGGAAGTCATTCGGGTGGACCACCGGCGCACTGCCGAGCAGTTCGTCCAGATGGGCCGCGACGTCGAGGGCCGCACCCTGGCCCAGGCCGTGCAGTGGCATGCAGAACACCGGGTCCTGCTGGACGGGAACCGCACGGTTGTTTTCAACTGACCTGCGGTCATTGAATAGGGGTATGGCACTTTCCCCGGAAGACCCGCTGACCGAGTTCGTCGCCCTGCTCAAGGCTGAGGGCCGCAAGGGTGTGCTCGGCCTGGACTGCGGCCGGGGCACGGACGGGCTGCGCTTTGTCCAGTCCGGCATCCATTTCACCGGCGTGGACCGGTCCGAGGAGAACATCCACGCGGCACGGGCCCGGGGCCTGGAAGCCTCGGTCGCGGCGGCCGGGGCCCTGCCCTTTGCCGACTCGGCGTTCCCGTCGGTGTGGGCGGTGGACGCCCTGGCAGGACTGCCGCCGGAGGAATGGGACGACGTCGTCCGCGAACTGGGGCGCGTCGCGGCACCCGGGGCGCCGATCGCCGTCGTCTTCCCCGAACCCGACGTCCCCGAACCCGAACCCGACCTCCCCAAACAAGTCCTTTCCGAACAGCGCGCCGGCGTCACGGTGCTCCGCTCCCCCGCCTGACCCCTCTTTCCCGTTGAGCTATCAGTTGGGGCTGTTATCCGGCCCCCATAAGGACCACAACTGATAGCGCAACGCGGCGGGAGACGTGTCCTAGGCTGGAGGCATGGCTCCCATTTATGCTTTCGCCGGCGACACCCCGGCTGTCCACGAATCCGCCTTCATCGCACCGAGCGCCTCGGTGATCGGCAAGGCAACGCTCGCCGAGAACTCCAGTGCCTTCTACGGCGTCTCCGTCCGGGCCGACACCGCCGCGATCACCGTCGGTGCCGGCACCAACCTGCAGGACAACGTGGTGCTGCACGCAGACCCGGGCTTCCCCTGCACGGTCGGCGCCCGGGTCAGCGTCGGCCACAGCGCCGTCGTGCACGGCTGCACGGTGGAGGACGACTGCCTGATCGGCATGAGCGCCACCATCCTCAACGGCGCCGTGATCGGCGCCGGCTCGCTCATCGCCGCCGGCGCGGTGGTCCTGGAAGGCACCGTCATTCCGCCCCGCTCGCTGGTCGCCGGCGTGCCGGCCAAGGTCCGCCGCGAACTCAGCGACGAGGAGTTCGCCGGCGTCCGGCAGAACGCCGCGCATTACCAGGACCTGGCCCGCGCCCACCGCGAACTGCACGGCTGAGGGCCTCAGTCCAGGGAGATCGGGCCCAGCTCGTCCAGCACATCGCCCGGGCCCGGGTTCCCGGTGGCCGATGACCCGCCAAGGTGGTTAACGACCCCCCAGACCGCGTTCAGCCCGGTGGTAACCGCGCCTTCGGCCCATCCCGCGGTGAAGGATACGTCGTCGCCGGCCAGGAAGATGCCGCGCTGCCGGTCGGGGAGCTTGTCCTGCTTGAAGTGGCTGAAGAGCCGCTGCTGGTAGCGGTAGTGCCCCGGCAGGTTGGCCTTGAAGGCCCCCATGAAGTTGGGGTCCGCCTCCCACGAGACGGTGATGGGCTGGCCGACGATGTGGCTGGCGATGTCCACGTCCGGGTAGATCTGCGCGAGCGAGTGCAGCATAAGCTCCACCCGCTGGTCCGCGTCCAGGGCCAGCCATTTCAGCGCGTCGTCATTCCATGTGTAGGACAGCAGGATCACCGCCGGCTTGTCCGGACCGTTGTCCAGGAGGTAGGTGGCACGGTTCAGCCGGTCCGTCAGCGTCATGGACATGACCTCGCGGCCCGTCCGGGGATCGAGGTCTTTCCAGAAGGGCCGGTCGACCATCACAAAGGTCTTGGACGACTGCATGTAGTGCGAGCGTTCGATCGCTGTCCACAGTTCGGCCGGGAACAAGGTTTCTTCGGTGTGGATCCGCGTCGACAGGAGCCACGACTGGCACGTCGTCACGACGGCGGGATAGGCAGCCTCGCGGCCCCACCGTTCCCGGATGCGGAAGTCGCTGCTGCCGTCCCGGGCGATCCTGTCCACGGCGCCCCGCGGCGCACCGGCGTGCAGCGACGCCAGCGACGTTCCGTCGGGCCAGTGAACCATGCCCGACGGCGCGTGCTGCCAGAGCGCTTCCGGGAGCCGTTGCGCTCCGCCTTCAATGAGCCGATGCGCGTCGTCGGCGTCGGTGTAGACCACACGCAGGATCTCGAGGATGGAGTTGGGGAAGTCCGTGTCCCAGCCGCCCGTGCCGAAGCCCACTTGACCGAACGCCTCGCGGTGGGCGAAGCCGGCCTGCTTGAACGAGTCGCTGCCGGCGATGAATCCGTAGAAGGTCTGTTCATCCAGGAGGGGAAGGAGCCCGTTCCACAGTTCCTTGATCCGGGCGGTGTCCCGGGCGCGGATGGCGTCCTGCATCTCGGTGAACTTGGCCCCGTCGTTGACGGCGGCCTTCCATGCCTCCGCGACTTCCCGGAAGAACGGCGGGAGGTCCGCCGGGGTGCGGGCGTAGTATTTCTGCCCGGCAAGCTCGATCACCGTGCTGGAGGTCGCCGCCGCCAGCGGGTTGGGGAACTCCGCGGTCTCCAGCCCGAGCAACTCGACATAGTGGTAGAACGCCTTGCCCGAGACCGGGAAGCGCATCCCGCCGAGGTCGGCGACCACGCCGGCGGCGGACGGGAAGCTTGCGGTCCGCAGCCGGCCGCCGATCTGGTCCGCCTCGTAAATGACCGGGCGCAGGCCCAGTTTCATCAGCTCGTAGGCCGCAACCAGCCCGGAGAGCCCGGCACCGACGACGGCGACCTCCGTCCCGTACAGTTCGGGCGGTACCGCACCCAGACCGCCGGGGTGGGCCAGGTAATGGTCGTAGCTGAACGGGAAATCCGGATTCAGCATGGTGATGGGCGCCCCGGCGCCGGAGTCCGGCGTCGTCGGTCCGGGGGCCGGGAGTTCTGTGGCAGTTGTCATGAGTGGTGTGCCTTCATCGGTTCGGGGCTCGAGGTGGTGTCGGAGGGGGCTGCGGCGGATAGTTCACGGTATTCCTCGTGGCTGAGCGCCGCTACCCGGGAGTTCCTGCGGCCGTAGCCGAAGTAGACGGCCCCGCCCACCAGCATCCACAGCCCAAAGACCACCCACGTGTCGGTGCCAAGGTTGAGCATGAGATAGCCGCACATGGCAGCACCGAGAATGGGCGTCAGCGGAAACAGCGGGACGCGGAAGCTGCGCTTGAGTTCCGGCCGGCTGCGCCGCAGGTAGATGACGGCGATGTTGACCAGGGCGAAGGCGAACAGCGTGCCGATGCTGGTGGCGTCGGCCAGCGCGCCGAGCGGGACGAGGCCGGCGGTGAGTGCGACCACGATGCCGACAATCAGGGTCCCGGCAACCGGGGTGCCGGTGCGGGGCGAGACGCGGCCAAAGATCCTGGGGACCATTCCGTCCCGTGCCATGGAGAGCAGGATGCGGGTCTGGCCGTAGAGGACCGTCAGCACGATGCTGGCGATGGCCAGCACGGCGCCGACGGCGAACACCAGGGCAATCCAGGGCTGCCCGGTCGTCTCTTCCAGGATCTTCACGAGGGCGGCTTCGGTGCCGTCGAACCAGCCCCACGGACGCGCACCGATCGCTGCGACGGCGACGAGCACGTAGATGGTGGTGACGATCAGCATCGAGAGCAGGATGGCCCGGGGCAGGTCGCGCTTCGGATTGCGGGCTTCCTCGCCTGCTGTGGAGGCTGCGTCGAATCCGATGTAGGAGAAGAACACCCGGGACGCTGCGGCCGAGACGCCGGCAGCGCCCATCGGCATCAGCGGCTCGAAGTGTGCGGCGTTGAAGGCGGTGAAGGCCACGGCGCAGAAGAACACCAGGATGCCGACCTTGACCAGCACGATGGCGGTGTTGATCCCGGCGCTTTCCTTGGCGCCGCGGACCAGCAGCGCCATGGCCAGGACCACGATCACGACTGCCGGCGCGTTCAGGACGCCGCCGTCGCCGGGGGGCTGCGATATGGCGTCCGGGAGTTCCAGGCCGAAGACGGCAAGGGCTTCGTTGACGTACTGGCCGGCGCCGACGGCGACGGCGGCCACCGACACGGCATATTCCAGCACCAGGCACCAGCCGCAGATCCAGGCCATGCCTTCGCCCATGGTCGCGTACGTGTAGGAGTAGCTCGATCCCGCTGCGGGCACCAGCCCGGCCATTTCGGCGTAGGAAACAGCAGAGAGCAGCGCCGCGAGGCCGGCGATCGCGAAGGAGATCCAGATGGCCGGTCCGGCCAGCGGCACGGATTCGCTCAGGATCACGAGGATGCCGGTGCCGAGGGTGGCGCCCACACTGATCATCGTCAGTTGCAGCACACCGAAGCTGCGGACCAGCCGCGTGCCGCCGTGGCCCGTTTCGGCTTCGCTGACGAGCTGTCCGATCGGCTTGCGGCGAAGCAGTTGCGCCGTCAGTCCGGGACGGTCCGTGGTGGCCGGTGGCCGTTCCCCAATAAGAGTTGGCACAGTCATCGTTGACGTCCGTTCTTCAGTAGTGGTCTTTTCCCCGCGTCCAGCCTAGGCGTGTGAGCCAGCTCTCACGGTTGTGCAAAATGACCTATAGTCTTCAGCAATGAGACTTAATGCACTGTGGTCCCCGGTTCTGGACTCCCGTGGCAGCCATGGCTGCTGAAGACACCGAACGGCTGGGGTTCGTTACCCTGGCGCAGTTCCTGCGCCAGCTGCCGCCGGAACTGTCGGTCCTGAACGACGGCGGCAACGGGGCTGAGCGGCTGCGTTGGGTGGAGCCGAGCGAACTGGAGGATCCCACCCCGTACCTGCTCGACGGCGAGTTCCTGCTCACGGCCGGCCTGCCGTTCCTGGGCGCGGGCGGGCACGAGGAGTTCGGGGATGCCTATGTGCAGCGGCTCGTCGCAGCGCGTGTCTCCGCACTGGGCTTCGGGCTGGAACCCTACTTCGACGCAGTGCCGGAATCCGTGGTCGTGGCCTGCCGGCGGCACAACCTGACGCTCGTGGCCGTCCCGAAAACCGTTCCCTTCGCCGCCGTCGGCCTTGCGTTCTCCCAGCTGCTGGAATCGGACAACGCCACGACGTTCCGGCAGCTTGCGGACACGAACAGGCAGCTGATGCGCGCCGTGCTGTCGGCGCGGCCGGAACACGAGCTCCTGGCCGCCCTCGCGCAGCGGGTTCCGGTCTGGGCGGTGCTCGTGGGTGCCGACGGACGGCTGCGTGCCCGCGGAAGCGCCGGCACCCCAGGGGAACACGCAACACCGGGCGTGGACCTGGCAACGCTGCAGCCCCTGCTGGCGAGGCTGCGGTCGGGCAGCGGCCCCCGCGTGGAGATGGACTCGTTCGGCGCGGCAGGTTCGGCACTGGTTTTCGGGTACCCCCTGCGCAGCACCCGCGACGCCAACCTCGGTGCCCTCATCCTTGGGACCGATGCCCCGCTGACCCCGGCACAGAACAGTGTCGTCTCCACCGCTGTCGGGCTGCTGGAACTGCTGGTGCGGCAGCGGACCAGCGGCTCACTGGCGCCCAGCCAGCTCGCCACCGCGCTGTTGCTGCATCCGGAAAGCCTGGTGTCGGGGGGCACGCGTCATCTCAACGGGCTCAAGGACCTGCTGGCGCAGAGCGTTTCCTCCACCCGGTCGGGGCAGCTGCGCGTGCTCCTGGGCATCCGCCCGGACGCTGCCGGGACCCCCGCCGGCCCTGCCGGCACCGTCGCGCCTGCCAGCACCATTGCGCCGGCCGGCACCGCAGCCCCGGGCCGCTCCGGCCGCCCGGGCGACGGTCCCGTCCGGGAGCTGCTGGAGTGGCGCCGGATGTTTGATACCAAGCTGGTGGAGATCACCGATGACGGTTTTGCCGCCATCACCCGGCTGAAGGTCGACGACGCCGTGCTGGCCGGCGTTGAACGGCTCGGCTGGCGCCTCGTCATCGGGAGCCCCACCGAACTCTCCGGCCTGGCGGAGGCCTACCAGCGGGCCTGGTCCCTTCGCGGCCGCGTTGTGGCCACCGGGCGCAGCGTCCGGGTTGATGAGGTGACGTGGTCCGTGGCCGGGCTGCTCGGCAAGGACGCGGGCGCCATGCTGGCAGCCCGGCTGCTCGCCCCCGTCCTGGCACTGGAGCCGGAGCGGCGGGACGCCCTGCTCGGCATCCTCCGCGCCTGGCTCGCCGAGAACGGCAGCTGGGATGCGACGGCCAAATCCACGGGCCTGCACCGCAACAGCATCCGCCGGCAGATCGGCATCCTCGCGGAGCTGCTGGAGCTTGATCTCAACCAGGCGCAGGCCCGGGCGGAACTCTGGATTGCCTTGCAGTACACGGACGAGCTGCCCGGGATGCGGGCGTCGGCTCCGGCGTCCCCGGATTCCGGCACCCTCCTGCCCGTTCAGCTGCCCGTTCAGCTACCCCAGGAGCGGTAGATCTCCGGCCGAAGATCGTCCAGATATGCCACGTCCTGCCCGGCCGCCCCGGGCGCGGGCAGCTCGGCGAACAACAGCTCGGTCCCGGGCCCAGCCGACGCCAGGAGGCCGCCATCCGGGGCCGCGACGACGCTGCCGCCCAGGAAGTCACAGCCGTCCTCGGTCCCGGAGTGGTTGGCGTAGGCCACCGTCAGGTGGTTCTCCAGCGCCCGCGCCCTGACCAGCACCTGCGGCACGGCCTCAAAGCCCTCGCCGAGGGCTGTCGGCACGAGCAGCAGTTCAGCGCCGCGCAGCGCGGCGGCGCGGACGGACTCGGGAAACTCCACGTCGTAGCAGATCACCATGGACACCCTGACTCCGTGGAAGTCCACCACGCCGGGGCTTGCCACGGCCGGGACAAACGCCTGGCGTTCCTCCGGGCCGAAGAGGTGAACCTTGGCGTAGCTGAGGAGCTCGTCCCCGTGCTCGTCGACGAGGGTGGCCGTAATCTGCCACTCCCCTGCTGCGGTGACGGCGGGGAGGCTGTAGACCAGCGCGATGCCGTTCGTGCGGGCAATACCCGCCAGGGCCCGACGGATCGTGGCAAGCGCCGCCGGGTCAAGCTCCGCCCGCAGCCGGAGGGGCGCATACCCCACCGGAAAGAGCTCCGGGGTGAGGAGCAGCTGGGCACCGGCCGCAGCAGCCGTTGCAGCGGCGGCATCCACCGCACCGCAATTGGCTTCGATGTCCAGCACGACGGCGTTCGCTTGCATCAGGGCCAGTAGCACCATTACCACCTCAGCATCCTTAGGGTCCGCCCTTGGCGGCGGGCCCTCGCCCCTCCAGCCTAGCCACGCGGCACCCACGCCGTCCCGGTGCATTTCCGCCCGGCCGGGGCCGCAGCAGGGCGGAATGTCCCGCCCTGCCCCGCGGACTCTCGCACGGACCCCACGGCCGGGCTCGCACCGGGCCCGGCAGTGGCCCGGCAGCGGACTTCCCCGCCCGTGTTGCGTTAACTTCTTGACTACAAGACTCGAATGGGGCAATCTTCATTGCATGCCCTCACCAACGCGCTCAACGAGGAGCCGAACCAAGAACCCCGGATCACAATCCGCACTCCGGCATCTGAACCAGCAGCGGATCATTGAATGCCTTCTCGCCGGGCCCTCCACGCAGGCGGAACTCGCCCGGCAGACCGGCCTCTCGACGGCCACGGTCTCCAACATTGTCAAGATCATGCAGGACGCGGGACTGGCCTCCACCGAACCGATCACCAGCTCCGGCCGGCGGGCCCTGAACGTCCGGCTCAACAGCAACGGGGCCGTCGCCGTCGGCATCGACTTCGGACGCCGGCACCTGCGCGTCGTCCTGGCCTCCCTCAGCTACCACGTCATCGCCGAGGAATCGGTCCTGCTCCCCCTGGGCCACCACGCCGAGGAGGGGATCAGCGCCGCCGTCGGACTGCTGGACCGGCTCCTGGCCGGCAGCGGCGTGGAACGCAGCGCGGTGGTCGGCGCCGGCGTCGGCATCCCGGGCCCTATCGACCGGCGCACGGGGACGGTGGCGCAGGGGGCGATCCTGCCCGAATGGGTAGGCATCAACATCCTGCAACGCCTCGAGGAAGCGCTGGATCTCCCGGTTTTCGTGGACAACGACGCCAACCTCGGCGCCCTGTCCGAGGTCACCTGGGGGCCCCATAGCGGCATCAGCAACCTGATGTTCCTCAAGATCGGCTCCGGCATCGGCGCGGGCCTGATCCTGAACGGCATGCCCTATTACGGCAACGTCGGAATCACCGGCGAAATCGGCCATGCGACCATCCATGAGCACGGACTGGTCTGCCGCTGCGGGAACCGCGGCTGCCTCGAAACCATCGCCTCGACCACCACCATGATCGAGCTCCTGAGCCGCGGCGAGGACAAGCCGCTGACCCCGGAGGACATCGTCCGCAAGGCCCTCGCCCGGGACTCCGCGACCCTGCGCGTGGTGGACGACGCCGGACTCGCCGTCGGACGCGCCCTGGGCAATGTGGCGAACCTGATCAACCCCGAAGTGATCGTGGTCGGCGGTCCGCTGGCGGGACTCGGGGAGCTCTTGCTGGACCCGATCCGCCGGGGCCTCGTCCGGCACGCGGTGCCCGTGATCGGCGAGACCACAACACTGACAATGTCCTCCCTGGGGAACCGCGCCGAGGCGCTCGGCGCCACCGCATTGGTCTTCCAGCATGCCGGAATCCGGCGCGACTGAGGTTTTCGTTATCGGCCCGTTGCGTTAAAGACTTGACGACAAGGCCTGTGATCCAGTTTACTTTTCCATCAGACGGCCCTGCGGTTTGCAGGGGCGGACAACGAAGTCATGCATTGGAGGCGTAAGGGCAGATGACGTCCCTCAACACGCACAGCGATCCGATTATTCTCGAGATGCGCTCCATCACTAAAGAGTTCCCCGGCGTTAAAGCATTGGCCGAGGTGAACCTGCGGGTGAAGGCCGGTGAGATCCACGCGATCTGCGGTGAGAACGGCGCCGGAAAGTCGACCCTCATGAAGGTGCTCTCCGGGGTATACCCGTTCGGCACCTACACCGGGGACATCGTCTACCAGAGCGAAGTCCAGCAGTTCAAGGACATCCGGGCCAGCGAGCACGCCGGCATCGTGATCATCCACCAGGAACTCGCGCTGATCCCCGAGCTGTCCATCATGGAGAACATCTTCCTGGGCAACGAGCCCACCAGGCGCGGGGTGATCGACTGGGCCGAGGCCCGGGTCCGCTCCACCGAGCTGCTGGCACGCGTCGGGCTGCGGGAAGACCCGGAGACCCCAATCAAGGAAATCGGCGTCGGCAAGCAGCAGCTCGTCGAAATCGCCAAGGCCCTGAACAAGTCTGTGAAGCTGCTCATCCTCGACGAGCCCACGGCGGCCCTGAACGAATCCGATTCCCAGCACCTGCTGGACCTGATGCTCGGCCTGAAGGGCCGCGGCATCACCTCCATCATCATTTCCCACAAGCTGAACGAGATCGAGCAGATCGCGGACTCCATCACCATCATCCGCGACGGCAAATCGATCGAGACGCTGGACGTCAAGGCCGACGGCGTCGACGAGGACCGCATCATCAAGGGCATGGTGGGCCGGACCCTGGAATCCCGCTTCCCGGACCACGAGCCGAAGATCGGCGAGGTCTTCTTCGAGGTCAAGAACTGGAACGTGGGGCACCCGCAGGTCCAGGACCGCCTGGTCTGCAAGAACTCCAACTTCTTCGTCCGGCGCGGCGAGATCGTCGGCTTCGCCGGGCTGATGGGCGCGGGACGCACCGAGCTGGCCCGCTCCGTCTTCGGCCGCTCCTACGGCCGCTTCCTCTCCGGGCAGGTGTACATGGACGGCAAGGAGATCGAGCTCAAGAGCGTCAAGCAGGCCATCGACGCCGGACTGGGCTACGTCACCGAGGACCGCAAGTCCCTGGGGCTGAACCTGCTCGATGACATCAAGGCCACCACGGTCTCGGCCAACCTCAAAAAGGTCAGCAAACACAATGTGATTGACGCCAACAAGGTGTTCACCGTCGCCGAGCAGTACCGCAAATCGCTACGGACCAAGGCCCCGTCGGTGGAAGAGGGTGTCGCCAAACTTTCCGGCGGCAACCAGCAGAAGGTGGTGCTGGCGAAGTGGATGTTCACCGACCCTGAGCTGCTGATCCTGGACGAACCCACCCGCGGGATCGACGTCGGCGCCAAGTACGAGATTTACGGCATAATCCAGCAGTTGGCCAACCAGGGGAAGGGCGTCATCGTGATCTCCTCGGAACTGCCCGAGCTGCTGGGCCTCTCGGACCGCATCTACACCATCTTCGAAGGCGCCATTACCGGCGTGCTCAACAAGGACGAAGCAAGTCAGGAAAACCTTATGAAGCTCATGACCTCGGCACGCAAAACCGCCTGACCCGCTGGGGCCAACTGCTCCGAAGACTCCGAACCCTCCGAACACTCCGGAAACAAGGACTGAAACAATGAACGCGCTCAAGAAGCTCTTTGGCGGCAACACCCGCCAATTCGGCATGATCTTCGCCCTGGTGGCGCTGATCATCTTCTTCCAGATTGCAACAGATGGCCGCACGCTCACCCCGGGCAACGTCATCAACCTCTTCAACGGCAACTCCTACATCCTGATCCTCGCCATCGGCATGGTCCTGGTCATCATTGCCGGCCACATCGACCTCTCCGTCGGCTCGGTAGCGGCGTTCGTGGGCGTCTGCGTGGCCCTCTTCATCCGGGACTGGGGCATTCCCTGGTACCTGGGTGTCCTGCTGGGGCTGCTGCTGGGCGTCCTGATCGGCGCCTGGCAAGGGTTCTGGACGGCCTACGTCGGTATCCCGGCGTTCATTGTCACGCTGGCCGGCATGCTGATCTTCCGCGGCGCCAACCAGTACGTGGGCAAGTCCAACACCATCCCGGTACCGGCCGATTTCCAAAAGATCGGCTCCGGCTACCTGCCCGAGATCGGGCCACCCACCGGCTACAACAATCTGACCCTGCTGCTGGGCCTCGCCGGCGTGGCATTTGTGATCTTCAGCGAGATCCGTTCCCGCCGCAACGCCAAGGCCCTGGGCGCCGAGGTACCCGAAGCCTGGGTCAGCATCACCAAGCTGGTCCTGATCTGCGGGGCCATCCTCTACGCGACGTACCTGTTCGCCACCGGCCGGCCGGGCACGTCCTTCCCGATCCCGGGCCTGATCCTGGCAGCCCTCGTGCTCATCTACGGCTTCATCTCCTCCAAGACCGTCATCGGCCGCCACATCTACGCGGTCGGCGGCAACCGGCACGCCGCCGAGCTCTCCGGCGTCCAGTCCAAGAAGGTCAACTTCCTGGTCATGATGAACATGTCCGTCCTGGCGGGCCTCGCCGGCATGATCTTTGTCGGCCGCTCCACCGCCTCAGGACCGTTCGACGGCGTCGGCTGGGAACTGGACGCCATTGCGGCCGTGTTCATCGGCGGCGCCGCCGTCACCGGCGGCGTCGGCACCGTGATCGGCTCGATCGTCGGTGGCCTGGTGATGGCCGTGCTGAACAACGGCCTGCAGCTCCTCGGCGTCGGCGCCGACCTCACCCAGATCATCAAGGGCCTGGTGCTCCTGATCGCCGTCGCGTTCGACGTCTACAACAAGACTCAGGGCAAGAAATCGATCATTGGCCTGATGTTCAAGAACTTCGGCCGCAGCAGCGAGTTGAAGCCCGACGAGACCACGTCCACCAAAGAGGTCATCTCCAAGGGCGCCTAGTTCGCTCCCTGATCCGTTCCCCTGTACTCATTTCACCGAATTTCCGCACACCACCTAAAGAAAGTGAACCAAGCAATGCGAATGATTGGTAAAGCAGGAAAGGCAGCAGCAATCGCTGCTATTGCGGCACTGGCGCTGACAGCCTGCGGCCGCAGCGACACCGGGACCACCGGCGGTTCCTCCTCCGGCGGCGAAGCGTTCCCGAAGGACTCCCTGATCGGCGTCGCTCTCCCGCAGAAGACCAGCGAAAACTGGGTCCTCGCGGAGACGCTCTTCAACGACGGCCTCAAGAATGCCGGCTTCAAGCCGGACGTGCAGTTCGCCAACGGCGGCGTTTCGGAACAGCAGAACCAGATCAGCGCCATGATCACCAAGGGCGCCAAGGTCATCATCGTCGGCGCCATCGACGGTGCGCAGCTGGGCACCCAGCTCCAGCAGGCCAAGGAATCCGGCGCCACGATCATCGCGTATGACCGTCTGCTCCTGAACACCGCCAACGTGGACTACTACGTGGCCTACGACAACTTCAAGGTCGGTGAACTCCAGGGCCAGGCGCTGCTGGAGGGTATGAAGGCCAAGAAGCCGGCCGGCCCGTACAACATTGAGCTGTTCGCCGGTTCCCCCGACGATGCCAATGCGAAGGTCTTCTTCGACGGCGCCATGAGCGTCCTGAAGCCGAAGATCGACGACGGCACCCTCAAGGTCCTGTCCGGCCAGACGACGTTCGAGCAGGCTGTCACCCAGGGCTGGAAGGCAGAGAACGCCCAGCGCCGCATGGACACCCTGCTCGCCGGTACCTACGGCAGCGCAACGCTCGACGGTGTGCTTTCCCCGAATGACACACTCGCCCGCGCGATCATCACCTCGGTCAAGGCCGCCGGCAAGCCGATTCCGGTCGTTACGGGCCAGGACTCCGAAGTTGAGTCCGTCAAGTCCATCATGGCCGGAGAGCAGTACTCCACCATCAACAAGGACACCAGCAAGCTCGTCGAGCATGCCATCACCATGGTCAAGGACCTCCAGGCCGGCAAAAAGCCTGAGGTCAACGACGACAAGTCCTACAACAACACGGTCAAGGTTGTTCCGGCGTACCTGCTGCAGCCGGTCATCGTGACCAAGGAGAACGTCAAGACGGCTTACGTCAACGATCCGGTACTCGGACCGCTGACGAAGTAGTTCCTTCGTCGCAGACACCAAAGGGCCCCGGCTCCGCCTCCTGGCGGGCCGGGGCTTTTTGCTGCCCGCATGCCCTGGGCCGGGCTTCACAGCGGAGTCCTCACAGCGGAGTCTTCACAGCGGAGTCTTCACAGCGGATCCATAGCTCCGGACAGCGGTCCGCACAGCAACCCGTACCAGTGTGGTGTCAGCCGCCGGCCATTCCGGCCGGCCTGAGATCCCTAGGAGTCACGTGAGCGTCCTTGCCCGGAGTATAGGCAACGCCTTCAGAAACAAGGTCCGAACAGCAGCTGTGGTGGCCGTCCTGGCGGTTGCCATCGGCCTCGCGCTGGCCATGCTGGTGGCCAACCAGGCTGTCGCGGGGAAGGTCGCGGAACTGAACGCCTCGGTGGGCACGGTGCTCACCGTCAATCCCGCCGGCGGCCAGGGCTTTGAAGGCGGCGGCGAGCCGCTCACCGCAGACCAGGCCACGACGGCGGCCGCCGTTCCCAATGTGAGCACCGTCGTCGGCACCAAGGCGCTGCGGCTGCGTAACGCGGCTGCGGCCGCAGCGCAGACCGCGGCGGGCGCGCAGGGCGGACCAGGCGCGCAGGGAGGTCCGGGAGGTCCCGGCGGCCAATCAGCCACCACTGTAACCACGAGCCTCACGGCCGCCGTCGACGCCGGCACGCTCGGCAACCGCAACCAGTCCGCGACCGGCAGCACGGGATCCACCGGCACTTCCGGAACCGCTGCGCCGGCACCGGCGTTCTCCGTGCCCATCACGGCCACCGGCATCGGTGCCGAGGTGGACACCACCGGCAAGGCGCTTGAGCTGACAGAGGGCACGGGACTGGGCGACTACACGGCGGCCTCCACCGGCGCCCTGCTGGGCACCACCCTGGCCGAGAAGAACGGCCTCACCGTCGGCTCCACGTTCACCATCAACGACCAGAGCTTCACCGTGGCGGGCCTGTTCGACGCCGGCACCGCCTTCGGCAACAACGCCCTGTACGTCACGCTCCCCTCGGCCCAGACACTCGCGCAGCTCCCCGGGGAACTGTCCACCATGATCGTCACCGTCAATTCCATGGAGAACGTCGACGCCGCCAAAACGGCGCTGCAGACAGCGCTCGGAACCGACAAGGCCGACGTCAGCCAGGGCCAGCGCAACCTTGAAACCGCGGTCAGCTCACTCGGCAGCGTCAAGAACATCTCCTTCATTGCCTTCGTGGCAGCCCTGGCCACCGCGGGCCTGATCATCCTGCTGATCATGGTCATGCTGGTCCGCGAGCGCCGCCGGGAAATCGGTGTCCTGAAGGCGATCGGCGCCCCGAACCGCACCATCGGCCTGCAGTTCGTGCTGGAGGCGCTGGTCCTCGTGGCCATGGGCAGCGTGGTGGGTGCCGCCGTCGCATCCTTCGCCAGCGGCGGTATCGCCACTGCCCTCATCAGTTCCAACTCATCCTCCGCTACGGCGGCGCCCACCGGCCAGCGCGGCCCCGGCGGCGGGTTCCCCGGCGGCGGGTTCCCCGGCGGCGGGTTCCCCGGCGGCGGTGCCAACGGCCCCTTCGGCGGGGCCAGCCAGCTGTTGACCTCCGTGACCGCAAGCGCGTCCCCCGGCGTGATTGCCGCCGGCATCGCTGCCGTGTTCGGCGTCGCCATCATCGGGGCGCTGGTTCCGGCCCTGCTCACCGCCCGCATCCGCCCCATCGAAGTCCTCCGAGGAGAGTAGCCATGCTCGAAGTCAAGAACCTGGTCCGAACGTTCAAATCCGGCGACCGCACCATCAAGCCGGTCAACGACGTCAGCTTCGAGCTCCAGCAGGGCACCCTGGCCTCGATCGTGGGCAAGAGCGGCAGCGGCAAAAGCACCCTCCTGTCCTTGCTCGGCGCCCTCGACAAACCAACCAGTGGGGATGTGCTCGTCAACGGAGTGAGCCTGGCGGGCATGCCGGACAGCAAGCTCACCGAATACCGGCGCCGGGACATCGGCTTTGTCTTCCAGCAGTTCAACCTGATCCCGAACCTCTCCGCCCTGGACAACGTCATGCTCCCGATGGAGTTTGCCGGGATCCGCAAAGCCGCACGCCAGGAACGTGCCCGCCAGCTGCTCGAACAGGTGCAGCTCGACCCGGATAAGCATGTCCGCCGCATCAACCGGCTCTCCGGCGGCGAGCAACAGCGCGTGGCCATCGCCCGGGCGCTGGCCAATTCCCCCAAGCTGATCCTCGCCGACGAGCCCACCGGCAACCTGGACGAACAGACCGGCGAGCACATCATCGAACTGCTCAGCTCGCTCAGCCGGGACCACAACACCACGATCCTCGTCGTCACCCACGACCGGTCCCTGGCCAACAAGACAGACCGGCGGTTCCGGCTCCAGCAGGGCCGGCTGACGGAGGAGCCGGCGAGCAGCCGGGTCGCGGCCGGGTCGCCCGCGTAGCGCCCCGCCCCACAGACGCCGCGGAAGCCGGGGGCTCCCTCCTCAACCCGCCCCCAGCTTCCGCGGCCAACACCCCGACGCTCCCTCAGGTCTCGCGCCCAACACCCCGACGCTCCCTCAACCGGGTGAGAAGATGGCTCCATGACCGCCCACATCGCCACGCCCTGGTTGTCCAGCCAGCCGGACCCCGATCCCCGCACTGCCACCGGTGCCAGGCTGCGCTGGGGGGTCATCGCCACGGGAGGCATTGCGGCGTCCGTAACCCGCGACCTGGAGCTCCTGGCCGACGCCGAGCTCTACGCCGTCAGCTCGCGCACCCAGGCGGCAGCCGATGCGTTTGCCGCCGACTTCGGCTTCGCCCGGGCCTACGGTGACCTGGACGGGCGGACCGGCTATGAACGGCTGCTCGCCAATGACGCAGTCGACGTCGTATACGTCGCCACGCCGCACGCCCACCACCACGAAATCGCGCTGGCGGCCCTGACCGCCGGCAAGCATGTCCTGTGCGAAAAGGCGCTCACCGTCAATGCGCGCGAGGCCGCCGAGCTCGTGTCCCTGGCCCGGGCCAAGGGTCTGTTCCTCATGGAGGCCATGTGGAGCCGCTTCCTGCCCAGCATGCAGCGGGCCTTCCAGATCGCCGCCTCCGGTGAGATCGGCGAGGTCAAGTGGGTAGGGGCGGACCTGGGCTTCCCGGCGCCGTATTCGCCCACCTCACGCCTCTGGGCACCGAAGGACGGCGGCGGCGCCCTGCTGGACCTCACCGTCTACCCGCTGCTCTGGGCGCTCGGCACCCTGGGTTTCCCGCAGACCGTCAGTGCCACCGGCTGGCTGAACGACGACGGCGTCGACGCCCAGAACGCGCTGACCCTCGGCTACCACCACGGCGGCCAGGCACAACTGACCTCATCCCTCCTGGCCCACGGTCCCCGGACCGCCACCGTGGCCGGCAGCCAGGGGTTCCTGCAGGCCATCGGTTCGATCAACAACCCCAAGGAACTCCACATTCGGGTTGGCTTGGACGAGCCCCGCAGCGAGTCCTTCGACGTCGTCGGGCGGGGCTACAGCTATGAACTGCGCGAGGTGACCCGCTGCATCCAGCAAGGACTCACCGAGAGCCCCGTGATGCCCCTCGAGGACTCCCTCAACACCATGCGGCTGTTCGACGGCGTGCGCGCCCAACTGGGTGTGAGCTACCCGAACGACGCCCGGTGACCCGGGATTCCGCCTCCTGAACCCCACGAGTTTACGGTTCACTCTGGACTCGCCCACGCGCGCGGACTTACCCTATAGGCAACCGTCGAGCTTTCCGGGGAAATGGGGTGTGCGCGTGGACCCAGCATCAGTCCCGTTGCGCGCGCGCCGACCACTCCGGCGGGTCATTCTGGGAGGCGTCGCCGGAATCGCCTGGCTGGCCCTCTCCGCGGCAGCTGCCAGCGCGGAAGACGCCGCCACTCCCGGCCCGACGGCCGGCGCCGCGGCCGCAACTGTCATCACGGTTCCCGCGGACGCCGTCCCAGCCCTCATTGTCGCAGCGCCGCCGGCTTCCGCGGCTGTCGAGGCGGCTGTCGGGACGGGCTCCATACCCGGGGGAACGCCCTGGGCCGTTGTTCCGGTCCCGGCCCCCACCGCGGACCCTGCACCCGACCCCGGTGTTCCTGTCCCCCCGCCCGCGGCTGCTGTTCCCCCGCCGGCTGCCGAACCTGCCCCCGAGCCCACCGCTGTGCCGGCTCCCCCGCAGTTTGAGGTTCCGGCGGCCGCGCCCGAGCCCACAGCAGTGCCGGCCCCTCCGCCCGCTACGGAACCCGCCCCCGAACCCACTGCCCCGCCCGCTGCGGAACCCACGCCCGAGCCGGTCACCAATCCGGCACCGGCACCGTCTCCAACACCCACCCGCCCGGGCCCCACGCCGTCGCCCGCTCCGGACCCGGAAGTGACCTACCCGGCGCCCGCCCCGGATTCCACGCCACCCGTCGTCGCACCCGAGCCAACGATGCCCGCAACCGGCCCGGTCCTGGACCCCACGGCGCCGGTCCTCGATCCGGCGCTCCCGGCACCGGCGCCTGCCGACCCGGTGGTGGCGGTACCGTTGCCGGCGGACCCCGCGGCAACGGTACCGCCGGCCGAACCAGTGGCTCCAGATCTGGCCCTGCTTGACGGGGCGCTCCCTGCCGGGGCGCTCCCAGGGCCGGGTCCTGTTCCTCCGGACCCCGTCATCGCCGCAGAATCCGGAGTCCCCCCGGACTGCCACGTCACCGACGCCGTTCTTGCCGCCTTGCAGGAGGCCACGCCCGTGCCCGCCGCCGATGTCTTTGGCGGCGCACTGTATCTCCCTGCCCTGGATACCGCTGTCCGGCCGAAAGCCGACGCCCTGCAGACCGGCACCGCTCCTCCGGCAGGCTCTGCCCCGGGGGGCAATGTGCCGGCAGCGCCCGGCGGCAAGGACCACCGGAACCCGTGGCCAAACGGGACAGGTCTGCCCGCTCCCGATGCCCTGCCTGCAGCTCCCGGCTCCGGATCCGGAAACACCCTCTCGTCCGGTGGCCCCGCAGGTGGGGCTGCCTGGCTTCCCAGCCCGTATTTGGTGATTCCCACCGCCGGTGCTGATCCAATCCGTGGCCCGCTGCAGCACGTGCACCCTGCCGTCGCAGCTGACCCCGGTTCATCTCCTGACTAGTTAGCCGTCTCTGCCCTCCACAGAGCACGGCCAATCGGGCTGCCTTGAGCGCCCGCCAACAGTCATTCAGGAGATCCCCGATGGACGCCACCGTCCGCCGCCGGTGTTCCGGCACCCCCTTTTCCCTTCTCGCCGTCCCCGTGAAGGGACCCGCGCCTTCGGCGCCCGCGGCGCTGCGCCCTGCGACGGCCCGCCCGTCTGGACCACCGGCGCGCCGCAAACCCATGCCGCACCACGAGGAGCGCCCACCCTAGGGGCGCCGCCGCCAAGCAAAGGTCTTGTGACGCCGGAGTGAAGTCGTTGGGTCCGCTGGGGGATCCAACGGCGACGCAGGCTCCGGTACAGCATTCAGTCGTTGGGTCCGCTGGGGGATCCAACGGCGACGCAGGCTCCGGTACAGCATTCAGTCGTTGGGTCCGCTGGGGGATCCAACGGCTTACAAGGCTCCGGCAGCATCCACCCGCACGGCGGCCGTCGGTCGGCGGCCGCAGTGCGGGGAGCCAATACCCGTCCCGGTATCATTCTTCAGAGGCGCCGCCGTGGCGCCGGGGGAAAGGACGGGGACAAGCGTGGACAGTTCGCCCAATAGCGACACGGTGGAGCTCTTGAGCGGCCGCTACCGGCTGGGGGAAGTGATCGGCCGGGGCGGCATGGCCTCCGTCTATTCAGCCAAGGACACGAACCTCGGCCGCGACGTGGCACTCAAGCTTTTTGCCCCACAGTCCGCCGACCCCGACGAACTCAGGCGCCAGGAAGCCGAGATTGAACTCCTCGCCACCCTGAACCATCCGAGCCTGGTGACCCTCTTCGATGCCGGCACAGACACCCGGATCCCCGGGGAACCCCGGCCGTTCCTGACCATGGAACTGGTCGACGGGCAAGACCTCCGGGCCCGGATCCGGCACAGCCCGCTGCCGCTGGATGAGATCGCGGTCATCGGCGCCGGTGTGTCCGACGCCTTGGCCTACGTCCACTCGCTCGGCATCGTCCACCGGGACATCAAGCCGGCCAACATCCTGCTTGTCCCCGTCCGCCCAGGGGAACCGCTGCGGCCAAAACTCACCGATTTCGGGATCGCCCGCATCATGGACGGGACCCGGCTGACGGCTACAGGAACCATGGTGGGCACCGCCGCGTATTTGAGCCCGGAACAGTCCCGGGGCGCCGACCTGGGCCCGGCCAGCGACATCTATTCCTTGGGGCTGGTCCTGCTCGAATGCATCAAGGGCGAGATCGAGTACCCCGGCGGTGCTGTGGAATCCGCCGTCGCGAGACTGCACCGAGCCCCGGCCATCCCCGATACCGTGCCCGTGGAATGGGCCAAGCTGATCCGGGCGATGACAGCACTGGACCCCCTGGACCGGCCGTCCGCCGCGGACCTCGAAGTGGCGCTGCGGCATGCCCTGGTCTCGCCCGAGTCACTACCCGGGCTCCTCGCCGAAGAGCGCACCCGGGTGCTGCCCGCACCGCCGGCCCGGCCCCCGCGGCGGTCCTCCCCCGGGCCAGGTGCCAGCCCCGGCATCCCGGGCGGTTATCTTCTGGACCCGGACGCAGCACCCGGCCCGCGGTCAACCCGCGGCTCCTTCGTGTCCCGGACCGCATCGCGCTTCCGGCGGGCCCGGCGCCGCTCCCAGATCCTGCTCTCCCTGGCCCTCCTGGCGGCGGTCACCGGTGGAGTCGCGGCCGCCGTCGCCCTCTCAGCACCCGAACCGACCGACGTCGTTCCCTCCTACCCGGCCGTGACCGGGGACCTGGGCCAGCACCTCCAAGAGCTGCAGAAGAGTGTGGAGCCATGAACCTGACCACCCCGCCGGTTCCGGAAGCCAGGCCCGGACGCTCCCGTCGGATCCTCGCCGGACTGCTCCTCGGTTCGGTGCTGGCCACTGGCTCGCTCGCCGGCTGCTCCGCGGCCCCGGAGCTGGACCGCGATGCCGCCCGGCAGCTTCAATCCCAGGTCCTTGCCGTCACCGAGGCCGCCGCCTCCAGTGATCCGGCAGCGTCGCTGAAACGCCTCGACGAGCTCGTGGTGAACCTGGACGAGGCGGCCGCCCGCGGTGAGGTGTCCTTCAAGCGGCACCAGAGCATCAGGAAGTCCGTCGATACCGTCCGTGCGGACCTCACTGCCCAGCAGGCCGCTGCCGAAGCGGCCCGTGCTGCTGCCGCTGAAGCTGCCCGCGTTGCTGCCGAGCAGGAAGCGGCCGCACAGGCAGCCGCGGCCGCCGCGTCGGCTTCGCCGCCCGCCGTCGCGCCCGTGCCGGCCGACAGCGGCAAGGCCAAAGGCAAGGGCAAGGGCAAGGGCAACGGCTAGCCACGACAGCAAAACGCCCCGCTTCCCTGGTGGGAGGCGGGGCGTTTGTGTGGCGCTGAACGGCTGTTAGCCGAGCATGGACAGCACTTCGCTGAACTTCGCCGAGGGCCGCATGGCTGCAGTGACCTTGGCCTCGTCCGGGTGGTAATAGCCACCGAGATCCACCGGGGAACCCTGGACGGCCAGGAGCTCGCCGACGATGGTCTCCTCACCGGAATCCAGCGCTCCGGAAACGGCGGCGAACGCCGCGGCCAGCTCGGCGTCGTCACTCTGGCGGGACAGTTCCTGGGCCCAGAACTTGGCCAGGTAGAAGTGGCTGCCGCGGTTGTCGAGCTCGCCCGCCTTGCGCTTCGGGGACTTGTTCTCCAGCAGGAAGGTGCCGGTGGCGCGGTCCAGGGTGTCGGCCAGGATCTGCGCGCGGGCGTTGCCCGTGGAGGTGGCCAGGTGCTCGAAGCTGACGGCGAGGGCCAGGAACTCGCCCAGGCTGTCCCAGCGCAGGTGGTTTTCCTTGAGCAGCTGCTGGACGTGCTTCGGGGCGGAGCCACCGGCACCGGTTTCGAAGAGGCCGCCGCCGTTGATCAGCGGAACCACGGAGAGCATCTTGGCGCTGGTGCCGAGTTCCAGGATCGGGAACAGGTCCGTGAGGTAGTCGCGCAGCACATTGCCGGTCACCGAGATGGTGTCCTCGCCCTTGCGGATACGCTCCAGGGTGAAGGCCATCGCGTCCTCAGGGGTCATGATGTCGATCTGGAGGCCCTCGGTGTCGTATTCCTTGAGGTATTCCTCAACCTTGGCGATCATCTGGGCGTCGTGCGCGCGGCCCTTGTCCAGCCAGAAGATGGCCGGCATGGCGGAGGCGCGGGCACGGGTGACGGCCAGCTTGACCCAGTCGCGGATCGGCACGTCCTTGGTCTGGCAGGCACGCCAGATGTCGCCCGGGGCAACCTGGTGCTCGATCAGCACGGTGCCGGCGTCGTCGACTACCTGGACGGTGCCGGCGGACTGGATCTCGAAGGTCTTGTCGTGGCTGCCGTATTCCTCGGCGGCCTGGGCCATCAGGCCAACGTTCGGGACGGTGCCCATCGTGGTCGGGTCGAAGGCGCCGTGGGCGCGGCAGTCGTCCAGGACCACCTGGTAGATGCCCGCGTAGCTGCTGTCCGGGAGGACGGCGAGCGTGTCGGCTTCCTGCCCGTCGCGGCCCCACATGTGGCCGGAGCTGCGGATCATGGCCGGCATGGAGGCGTCCACGATCACGTCGGAGGGGACGTGGAGGTTGGTGATGCCCTTGTCGGAATCGACCATGGCCAGTTCGGGGCCGTCGTTCAGGCCCTTGGTGATGGCCGCCTCGACGTCGCCGCGGATCTCCTCGGGGAGGTCCTCGAGGCCGTTGAGAATGGAGGCCAGGCCGTTGTTCGGGCTCAGGCCGGCGGCGGCGATCTGGGCGCCGTAGGTGTCGAAGAGCTCGGCGAAGTATGCCTTGACGACATGCCCGAACATGATCGGGTCCGAGACCTTCATCATGGTCGCCTTGAGGTGGGCGGAGAACAGCACGCCCTCTTCCTTGGCACGGGCAACCTGTGCCGCGAGGAAGGTGTCCAGGGCGGCGGCGCGCATTACGGTGCCGTCAATGACCTCGCCGGCGAGGACGGGGAAGGCCCGCTTGAGGACTTTGACTGTGCTGTCTTCCTTGACCAGCTGGATCTTGATGTTCCCGTCGGCCCTGATGACCACGGACTTCTCGTTGGCGCGGAAGTCATCGGCGTCCATCGTGGCGACGTTGGTCTTGGACTCGGAGGTCCAGGCGCCCATGCTGTGCGGGTTCTGGCGGGCGTAGGCCTTGACCGAAAGCGGTGCGCGGCGGTCCGAGTTTCCTTCACGCAGCACCGGGTTGACGGCGGAGCCCTTGATCTTGTCGTAGCGGGAGCGGATGTCCGTCTCCTCGTCCGAGGACGGGTTGTCCGGGTAGTCCGGGAGGGCGTAGCCCTGGCTCTGGAGTTCCGCGATGGCGGCCTTCAACTGCGGCGTCGAGGCGCTGATGTTGGGCAGCTTGATGATGTTGGCTTCGGGCTTCTTGACGAGGGCGCCAAGTTCGGCCAGCGCGTCACCGACGCGCTGCTCTTCGGTGAGGTAGTCGCCGAACGCGGCGATGATGCGGCCGGCCAGCGAAATGTCGCGGGTCTCCACTGCCACACCGGCCGTCGAAGCGAAGGCTTCGACAATCGGCAAGAACGAATAGGTTGCCAGCATCGGCGCTTCGTCGGTGTGGGTATAGATAATCTTTGCCATTGCTCGGGCGTCTCCCTGAAGGTCTGGGTATTTCCGGAATTTAGTGCCATTTCAACATCCCTAACTTACCCGAGGGAGCCGGGTTGCCGCCTACCGGTGTCGTACGCCCCACATTCCATGACGACCGCAACATGGCATGACAGAAGTTGACAAGATGCTTTACAGATTCGTCAAAGTCCCGTAGTTTCGTTCCCATCACAGCGGCCATCAACGGCGGCCGCCCCGCTTTCCACCGGTTAGGACACCCATGAGAACACCCAAGACTCTGGCCACCAGCCTTCTCACCCTCTCGGCAGCGGCGCTGTTGGCGCTGGGCGCTGCGGGCGCAGCGACCGCCGCCCCGGCTTCAGGCAAGGCACCGACGGAGACGTCGGGCGTCAGCAGCCACGCCGTCGTCGAGACCGGCGGAGCGGAGTACTGGACGGAGGAGCGGATGCGCAACGCCATCCCCGGTGACGTGCTGGCCGACAAGGCAGTGCAGCGCGGCGCCAATTCCAAGGCCGCCCTGAACCGCCCGGCGGAAGCGGGAGCACCAAGCACCGTCGAGGCCCTGGCCCCGAGCCGGCAGGCGAAGGAAGTCCAGCCGCTCCAGCCGAGGGCCAATGCGAGCGAAACCCCGGTCAAGCACATCGGCAAGGTCTTCTTCACCCTCGGCGGCACCAACTACGTGTGCTCCGGCAACTCGGTCTCCTCCACGAACAAGAGCACCGTCTCCACGGCCGGGCACTGCGTCAACGAGGGCCCCGGCGCTTTCGCCACCAAGTTCACGTTCGTCCCCGCCTACCTCAACGGCTCCGCCCCCTACGGCATGTGGACGGCCAAGGCCCTCTACGCCCCGACCCAGTGGAGCTCCGGCGGCGACATGACGTACGACACCGGCTTCGCGGTCATGAACACCCTCAACGGCCAGAAGCTGGCGGATGTCGTGGGCGCCTCGGGCGTGCAGTTCAACGCTGCCCGCGGCCTGAGCTACAAGTCCTTCGGCTACCCGGCGGCGGCACCCTTCAACGGCGAGTCCCTGAAGAGCTGCAGCGGCACCGCCACAAACGACCCGTACAACCCGCAGTTCAACTCCCAGGGCATCCCCTGCAACATGACCGGCGGATCCTCGGGCGGCCCGTGGTTCATCGGTTCCAGCTCCACCGGCTACCAGAACTCGGTCAACAGCTACGGCTATGGCAGCAATTCCACCACGATGTACGGTCCGTACTGGGGCTCCGTCGTCCAGCAGGCCTACAGCACGGCGGCAGCTGCCTAGGACAGCCAGCCACACCACCAGCGCGGGGTCACATGCGGCCCATCTCCAGCAGCGGGGATGGGCAACGGTGGCCCCGCGTTGCCGTTTAACCCCGGCGCCACCGCGGGACATGCCCTCCGCGCAGACCCAGGGCTGGACACAATCCCATTCTGCCCACTCCTTGGCGCGAACAATGGGCATGTCCCGCGCGCGGGCTGGCCGCACACAGGCTGGCCCTCCCCGGGCACCACGCAACATGTCCCCGGCACCACGGGACATGCACTCCGCGCCGACCCAGGGCTGGACACAATCCCATTCTGCCCACTCCTTGGCGCGAACAATGGGCATGTCCCGCGGGGTTCCGGGTCCGGGGCTCTGGGTAGGGTGGGGCGCATGACAATCCGGGACGAGACCAAGACGTTCGAGACCTCGGGCGGCCCGGGCACCTCCGCCGGCGATACTGCGGGAATCAGCCAGGAAGGTACGCGCGGCGCCCGCCACGCGGAGCTCCTCCGGCTGGTCAACGCCGTGATCTGGCCGGGATTCTGCGGCCAGACCGTGCCGCAGTGGCTCGCGGCCGCCCTGCGCCAGGGCGTTGCGGGCGTGGTCTACTTCAGCCAGAACATCGACCCCGACGACCCGGCCCAGCTGGCCCGGCTCTCGGCGTCCGTCAGGGATGCCAACCCCCTCGCGGTCATCGGCAGCGATGAGGAAGGCGGGAACGTCACCCGGCTGGAGTCCCGCCTCGGCTCGTCGATTCCCGGTGCCGCCGTGCTCGGCTGGATCGACGACGCCAGTGTCACCGAGGCCGCCGGCCGCGCCATCGGCGAGATGTGCCGGAACGCGGGAATCAACCTGGTCCTGGCACCCGTGGCCGATGTGAACACCAATCCCCTGAACCCCGTGATCGGTGTGCGGTCCTTCGGCGACCGGCCCGGGCTTGCAGGCAGGCACACGGCGGCCATGGTCACCGGGATCCAGTCCGCGGGAGTCGGGGCCTGCGCCAAGCACTTCCCCGGCCACGGCGACACCAGCGCAGATTCCCACCTGGAACTCCCCACCCTGCGGCAGACGCTTGACGAGATCAAGGCCGGGCACCTGCCGCCATTCCGCGATGGCGTCGCCGCCGGGGTCAAAGCCGTCATGACCGCCCACATCGTGGTCCCCGGGCTCGGACCGGCCCCGGCAACCCTGAACCCTGCGGCCGGTTCGCTGCTGCGCGGCCTGGGATTCGAGGGCCTGCAGATCACGGACGCGTTGGACATGGCGGCCATCCGCGCCACCACCGGGTCCGGCCGCGGTGCCGTCCTGGCCGTTCTGGCCGGAGCTGACCTGCTCTGCCTCGGCAACCCGGCGACGTCCGGGGATGGCGTCGACGCCGCCACCCGCAACGACGACGGCGACGGCGACGGCGGCATCCGTCCCGACGAGGCCGCCTACCTCGAGGTGCGGGACGCCCTGCTGGCAGCCGTGGCCGACGGCACCCTCACCGTGGAGCAGCTTCGGGACGCCGGGCGCCGGGTGGCGGACTTCGCCCACTGGGCCGGGGACGCCTCGGCTGCGGCAGCGGCACGCCCCACACTGCCGGTTCCGGACTGGGTGGCGGCCGCCGCCGGAGCCTGCAGCTTTAGCCACCCCGCCGGAACAGGCGACGACGCCGGGACAGACCAAGTGCAACCCGTAGTACTGCCGCCGGGGACCAGAAAGGTGCTGCTGGTCGACGCAAGACGTGGCCAGAACCAGGCCGCCGGACGCACCTCGGACCTCTTTGCCGCGGCCCTGGCGGACTACGTCACGGTGGCGCCGCTGCCGGCCTCGGACCTCCCCGGCGCCGGACGTCGGCACACACACCACGACACGCCAGCCCACGGGGAGTCGGTCGTGGTCCTTGTTGGGGGCCTGGCCGCCGGGAGCCCCGGGCTCGCCGCGGCGGAAGCCGCCCGGGCCATCCCCGGGGCCGTCTGCATCAACACCGGCGTCGCGGCGCCACCGGACCCGCCGCTGCCCACGCTCAACTGCTTTGGCTCGTCCCGGGCAACGGCGCAGGCAGTGGCCCGGATCCTGTGCGCGGCCGGACCGGCCGAACGCCGGACCGTTTAAGCGCCCGGGCCAAGCGCCGGGCCGGCCAGGCCCGTCCGCGTGAAGACGACGGCTAGTGGCTCGGCCCCGGCCGGCCCAGCACGGCCTCGCGGGTGGTCTCCAGCGCCTCGAGCGTGGCCCCGTAGCTCAGCCGCGCCACACTGACAAAGAGACAGTCCACCACGGAGAGCTGGGCAATCCGGGACACCATCGCGCCGGAACGGAATGCCGTCTCCCGCACCACGGTGAACAGGCTCAGGTCTGCTTCATGGACGATCGGAGAGGCTGCGGCATTGCTGACCGCCACCGTCGTAGCTCCCGAGGCCTTGGCCCGGCGGAGGAATTCCAGGGTCTCCCGGGTCCGGCCGCTGTGCGAAAAGGCAATCGCGACGTCCTCCGGACCCATGAGGGATGCCCCCATCAGCGCGTCATGCTGGTCGCGGAACGACGTCGCCTGCCGCCGGATCCGGAAGAGTTTGTAGCGGAGGTCATCCGCGACGATGGCCCCGGCGCCCACCCCGTAGATCAGCGTGTGCGGCGCAGCATTGATCTTCTCCGCGACAGCGCCGAGGACGTCGAGGTCAAGGCCGTCCAGGGTCTCCTGGATGCCCATGGTCTCGGTGTACCGGACTTTGGCGACGGCGTCCGCGAGGGAATCCTCCGGCCGGATGTCCTCGCCGAATTTCTTCCCCATCGCCCCCGTGCTGTGCTCCCGGCCGATTTCCGTGGCCAGGGCCAGCCGGAGCTGGACGTAGCCGCTGAACCCAATGGCGCGGCAGAACCGCACCACGGACGGTTCCGAGGTGTTGCACATGGTGGCGAGCTCGGAGATGGTCAGTCCCAGCACGACACCCGGGTCGGCGACGATCACCTCGGCAACGCGCCGTGCGGCGGGCGCCAGCGAGGGCAGGAGGGAATGAATGGTGGACTGGATACTCACGTACGGCTCCCCTGGGCCCGGGCCCTGCGCTGCGGTCCCTGAGGCGCCGGCCGCCCAGGGTTCTCGGATTCTATGTCCTGACGGGCGCCACGGCATCGACCGGCGTGGACGTGACGGCCGAGAACGTCAGGCTCTGCACCCTGGGGACCGCCTCGGGGGTCATCGACAACTCGCAGTGGAGGCCGCCGCGGGATCCGGGAATCACCCAATCGAGCCTCGCCGCCGTCACGCTGAGGCCGGGCTCCGACGCGCCGTGCCGCAGCGGCCCTACAGTTGCGAGCGCCAGCTGGAGCCGGTGTCGCCTGTCCGCGATCGCTTCATCCAGCTCGACATTTCCGGCGAAGACCGAGCGCGCCAGTCCGTCATCCCACGCTTCCACCAGACGTTCGACGACGGCGCGCGCCGCCAGCGTTTCCGGCCACGGGGTCACCCCGGCCCGTGCGGGCTCCTCGGCGGCCGGTGTCGCGGGTTCGCCGGAAGAGCGGCCGCCGGAAGGGGCGGTCTGACCATCCAGCACCCCGCCGAGCACTTCGCGGACCAGCCCGCCGACCTTCGCGTAGCTGGCATTCTCGAAGCCGACGACGGCGCTCCCGCTCGCGGGGTGCCACGTCATGTGCGAGCTGAAGCCCGGATAGCCGCCAGAGTGGCCGATGACCAGTCCCCGGTCCGGGTCCTCCAAGATCCGGAGCCCAAAGCCATACCCCCCGATGCCGGCCACCGCGCCGGTCCCGCCAGACCCGCCGGTCCCCTCCGGGACGAGGTTCTCCGGGCCGGAATACCGGTGCAGCTGCTGCATTTCCCGACGGCTTGCCCGGCTCAGTGGTTCCCCGGCGGGCTCCGGCCCGTCGGTGAAGCCGTCGGCGAGCCAGTCCGCCCAGCGGCCGAGGTCCTTGAGTGTGCTGAAGAGCCCGCCGATGGCCGAGAAGGCGCCGGGTCCGCTGAACGGCTGCGGTTCCCACGCCTCGCCGCAACGGCAATAGCCCTGGGCCACTCCCCCGGCCGCCCGGACGCGCGCGTCGAAGCCGGTGCTCCACAGCCCCAGCGGCCCCAGCAGCTCCTCCCGGACAACCTCGGTGTAGTCGCGTCCGGCTGCCGCCGTGATGACCGCTCCGAGCATGGCGTAGCCGAGGTTCGAGTATTCGTAGGCCGTGCCGGGCGTGCGGACCAGGCGGACCCCGGCCCGGAGCAGCGCCTCGAAGTCCGTGCCGGACATCGCTTCCTGCCGGTCGGCCCAGGGATCGTCGGTGGGCAGGCCGCCGGACATGGTCAGGAGCATCCGCAGGGTCAGCGGACCGTTGGGCATGTCCTCCCCCGGGCCGATCAGCCGGAGGTAAGGCAGGTGGGCCGAGACCTCGCTGTCGAGGTCCAGGAGCCCGCGGTCCCGCAGGATCAGGACGGCGGCAGCGGTGAACGATTTTGTGCAGGACGCGATCCGGAAGGCGGTGTCGGCCCGCGGCGGACGGCCGGCCCCATCGATGCCGCCGCGCAGGACGGTGGCCCGCAGCTTCCCTCCGGTGAAAACGCCGACGGCGAGCGCCGGGGCCGTTCCGGCAGCGGCGCGGTCCGCTGCCAAGGCATCAAGGCGCGCCGCCAGGGAAGCCCCAGCCCGGTCCCGGAAATCCCTGTCGGGCTGCCCGTCCACACCTGCGGCCGGCCGGGGACTCATACGTTCTCCAGGAAGTCCTGCAGGATGAGCTGCCCGCTGCGGACACTCGCCACCGGGACACGCTCGTCCACACCGTGCACGCCGTCCACGGTCCGGCCCCCGGGGTCGGCGCCCAGTGGCGCGAAACCGAAGCAGGAAATCCCCAGCCGGGCGAACGCCTTGGCATCCGTCCCGCCGCCCATGCAGTACGGCACCACGACGGCGGCCGGGTCGTGCCGCAGCAGGGCACTGCTCATCGATTCGAACCAGTGCGAGCCCGCGTCCGATTGGGTCGGCGGCTGGTGCGAGAGGAATTCCCGCGTGATCCCCGGCCCCAGCAGCGCATCGATGGTCTCCATGGTGGATTCCTCGGTCCCCGGCAGGCAGCGGATGTCGATGTCGGCTTCGGCAACGCCCGGGATGACGTTGACCTTGTAGCCGGCGCGCAGCACTGTGGGGGTGGAAGAGCAGCGTATGGTCACCCCCGCCACGGTACCCGCCGCCCCCATGGCGTCAATAGCCAGCCCGACTCCTGCCTCGGTCTCCAGGTCGGCGTTGTGCCCCAGCGCCGCAGAGGTCTGTTCGATGTAGGCGCGCACGGCCGGCGTGAGGGTGAGCGGCCAGCGGTGGCTTCCCACCCGCTCGAGCCCGGAGATGAGGGTTTTGACGGCGTTGGCGGGCACCGGGCGGGAGCCGTGGCCCGAGTTCCCTTCGGCGCGGACCCGGATGTGCAGGGTGCCGCGCTCCGCCACCGCCACCGGGTACAGCCGGACCGGGGCGCCGTCGACGGCGGTAAGGAGCGTGGCGTGGCCGCCGGACTCGCCGATGGCAGCCCCGACGCCGTCGAACAGTTCGGGGTGCTCGGCCACCAGCCAGAGCGCGCCATGGTCGCCTTTGTCCTCCTCGTCTGCCACGAACGCCACGACGATGTCCCGCAACGGCCGGGTTCCGGCTGCCGACCACTCAAGCAGGGTCGCGAGGGTCATGGCCACCATGTCCTTCATATCGGAGGCACCCCTGCCGTGGATGTAGCCGCCGTCGATCTCGCCGGAGAACGGATCGCGGCTCCACTGCTCCGGTTCGGCCGGCACAACGTCGAGGTGGGCGTGGACCAGCAGGCCCGGCAGCGACCGGTCCGTGCCCTCGATCCGCACCACCACCGAGGCACGTTCCGGCGAGGGTCCCAACAGGAGGGGGGTGTAGCCGGCGGCCTCCAGCAGCGAGGCAATGTATTCCGCGCACTCCCGTTCCCCGGCGCTCCTGCCCTCCCCGTGGTTGGTGGTGTCGAAGCGGATCAACCGGGCGCACAGCGCGGCCGCGTCGATGGGCGGAGCAGCCGCCGGTCCAGGGGTGGTCGTCGCAGTGCTCGGCGCATTTATGGTCACGGTTGGGTCTCCCTGGATGGTTTTCTGAACACCTCGGCTATAGGGTGAGCGTAAGTGAATTGCATCACGTTATTCAATCCGGTAATTCATTTACATGCTGGTTACATCCGCGACACAACTCCCGGATACCTTGAAGCCGTCCCCCGGCCCAGCCAGGGGATACTGCGCCAGCCGCCACCAGACGCACTGATCACAGCACCACGATGATCACTGAACCACTAGGGGAACGCGATGACACCGACACGGACCGCGACAGCACCGACACCACCGCCGGGAAGCAGGAAACCGGGAGGCAGGACACTGTCCGGGATGCGCCTTCCGGCGGCCCTGGCTGCCGCCGTCGTCGCCCTCGCCCCGGCCGTCATGGCCGCACCGGCAACGGCCACCACCTCCAAGGCGAGCAGCACCACCCTCAAGCTCGCCCTGACCGGCGACATTGACTCGCTCAACCCCTTCAAGGCGATCCTCTCCAGCAGCACCGGCATCCTCGCCCTGCAGTACCAGTCCCTGGTGGCTTACGGGCCGAAGAACAACGAGGACATCCCCAGCATGGCGGACAAGTGGGAGACCTCCACCGACGGCAAGGTCTGGACCTTCCACCTGCCCAAGGACCGCAAGTGGTCCGACGGCCAGCCGATCACGGCCAAGGACGGCGCCTGGACCTTCAAGGCCATCCAGACGAACGACCAGCTCAAGCAGGCCAACGGCTCGCTCCTGTCCTCCGTCGCCGCGGTGGAAGCCAAGGACGACGAAACGCTCGTCATCACGCTCAAGGCCCCGCAGGCCCCCAACCCGGGAACCCAGCTCCCGATCATGCCCGAACACGTCTGGTCCAAGGTCGAGAACCCGGCCACGTTCGCCAACGACAAGGATTCGGTGGGCTCGGGCCCCTTCACGGTCACCAGCTACGACAAGGCAGCCGGCGTCACGATGAAGTCCAACCCCTACTACTGGCGGGGCAAGGCCAAGATTGACGGCATCACCTACGCGCCCTACAAGAACAGCGATGCCGCTGTGCAGGCCCTCAAGACCGGCGAAGTGGACCTGATCAGCGGCCTGACGCCGGCCCAGTACAAGGCCCTGCAGAACCAGCCCGGCATCACCACCAATGCCGGCACCGGCCGCCGCTACCAGGCCATCGGCATCAACCCCGGCACGCAGACCCCCGACAACACCCCCATCGGCGACGGCAGCCCCGCGCTGCACGACGTCGAACTGCGCCGCGCGATCGTGATGGCGGTCGACAACAAGACCCTCCTCGACAAAGTCCTCCAGGGCCTCGGCCAGGAGGCGACCGGCGAGGTTCCGCTGGCCTACCCGCAGTACAACTGGGACACCAAGGACCTGCCGCTGAAGTACAACCCGCAGGGCGCCAACGAGCTGCTGGACAAGGCGGGCTACACCAAGGGCGCCGACGGGATCCGCCTGGACAAGTCCGGGAACCCGCTCAAGCTGCGCCTGATGGGCCGCAACACCGATCCCACGCACCAGCAGATGGCCGACTACGTCAAGCCGTGGCTGAAGGAAATCGGCATCGACGTCACCACCGTGATGAAGTCCTCCGCCCAGGTCAACGACGACTCCACGGTGGGCAACTACGACCTCTACTTCACCGGCTGGGGCATGGGACCGGACCCGGACTTCCAGCTCTCCATCAACACCTGCGCCTCCCGCCCGAACGCTGACGGCACCGGCGCCACGTCGGAGAACAACTACTGCTCCCCCGAGTTCGACGCGCTCTTCAAGAGCCAGCACGAGGAACTCGACCAGGCCAAGCGCAGCGCCCTCGTCAAGCAGGGCCAGGAAATGATCTACAACGCCGCCGTCAACAACGTCATGTACTACGCCAACACGCTGGAGGCGTACCGGTCGGACAAGTTCCAGCCGTTCGTCACGCAGCCGGAGAAGGGTGGCGTCATCACGGGCCAGAACGGTCCGTGGGGCTACTACAGCGCCACGCCCGTCGGCATGAACACCGGCACCGGCACTGATGAGGCCTCCGCCGGCTTCAACCCGGCCACGGTGATCGTGCCCGCCGTCGTGGTCCTGGCCCTGGCCGCCGGCGGATTTGTGCTCTACCGCCGCCGCAGCGTGACTGCAGGAGACCGCGAGTAACAATGGAATCAACGCTCAGTGAACCCGTCCTCGGAGGGGCAGTGCCCGCACCGGCTGCCCCTCCCGGCGGGGCCCCGGCAAAGGATACCGACGAACCCCGGCGCGGGGGCTCCTGGCTGCGCTACATCGGCGCGAAAGCCGGCGGCGCGGCGGTGTCCCTGGTCATGGTGGTCCTCCTTGGCTTTTTCGCCTTCCGTATCCTGCCGGGCGACCCGGTCCGCTCGCTGGCGGACGGCCGGCAGGTCACGCCGGAGCAGATGGACATCCTGCGCCGGCAGTACGGCCTGGACCAGCCGCTCCCGGCGCAGTTCTGGCGGTACCTGACGGACCTGTTCCAGGGCAAACTGGGCGATTCCTACACCTACAACCGGCCGGTGATGGAGCTGATCCTGGACCGGATCGGCCCCACCCTGCTGCTCACCGGCACCGCCGCCGCGCTGTCCGTTGTCCTGGGCCTCTGGCTCGGGCAGCGGGCCGCGTGGCGGCGCGGCAGCCGCTTCGACAAGACCCAGACCGGCCTGGCCCTGGTCTTCTGGTCCGTCCCCACGTTCTGGCTGGGCCTGCTGATGCTGCTGGTTTTCGCCGGCGGGCTGCACTGGTTCCCGACCGGCGGCATGGTCACCGCGGGCGTCCGGGCCACCGGCTTCGAGTACGCCTGGGACGTGGCCCGCCACATGGTCCTGCCGGTCCTGACCATGGTCGCCGTCGTCTATGCCCAGTACCTCATGGTGATGCGGGCCTCCCTGCTGGAGGAAATGAGCGCCGACTACCTCGTCACCGCGCGGGCCAAGGGCCTGCGGGAGGACGAGGTGCGGCGCAAGCACGCCGTCCCCAACGCGCTGCTGCCCACCGTGACGCTGATCTTCCTGACCCTCGGCGGGCTGGTCGGCGGGGCCGTGACGGTGGA
Organism: Pseudarthrobacter sp. ATCC 49987; assembly: GCF_009928425.1. NCBI lineage: Bacteria > Bacillati > Actinomycetota > Actinomycetes > Micrococcales > Micrococcaceae > Pseudarthrobacter > Pseudarthrobacter sp. ATCC 49987. The sequence goes on from NZ_JAABNS010000001.1 coordinate 2,742,358, forward strand.
GACGGTCTTCTCCTGGCCGGGCCTGGGCTACCTGACGTTCCAGGCCCTATCCGCCCCGGACTTCCCGCTGCTGCAGGGAACCTTTGTTGTCTTCTCCTCGATTGTGATCATCATGAATTTCTTCGCCGACATCGTCTACCGCCTCCTCGACCCCCGGCTGCGTGCCTCATGAGCACTCTCACGACCAGCCGGCGCAGTGTGGCCACCGCCCGCCGGGTCCAGCGCCTCCGCGAGGTGTGGGCGGAGTTTGCCGCCAACCGCGCCGGGCTGATCGGGCTGGTCCTGCTCGGCGTCGTGATCCTGCTGGCCTTCCTGGCCCCCGTGCTGGCGCCGGAGGAAACACTCAACGTCACCCGGATCACCTCGGCCCAGAACGAGCCGCCCACCTGGGCGAACCCGCTGGGCACCGACCCTGCCGGACGGTCCATCCTGGCGATGCTCGTCTGGGGTGCCCGGATCTCGCTGCTGGTGGGCTTCGCCGCCACCGCCGTGTCCATGCTGATCGGCACCGTGGTGGGCATGGCGGCCGGGCACTTCACCGGCGTCACCCAGGGCGTGCTGATGCGCGTCATCGACTTCTTCCTGGTGGTCCCCAGCCTGGTCCTGGCGATTGTGCTGTCCTCGGTGATCGGTCCCGGCGTCGCCACGATCGTGATCGCCATCGGGATCACCTCCTGGGCCGGCACCGCCCGCCTGGTCCGCTCCCAGACGCTCAGCGTGGAGTCCCGCGCGTACATCGAACGCAGCTGGGCGCTCGGCGCCTCCGACGCGCACATCATCGGCAAGCACGTGCTGCCGGCTGTGATGCCGCTGGTCCTGGCCAACACCACCCTCACCGTCGGTTCGGCCATCATCGCCGAATCCACGCTGTCCTTCCTCGGCATGGGAGACCCCGGGCAGATCTCCTGGGGCTCCATGCTGAAGGCCGCCCTGGACACCGGCGCCGCCACCGGCGGCTACTGGTGGTTCGTGCTGACCCCCGGCATCGCCATCGTCCTCGTCGTGCTGTGTTTCACCCTGGTGGGCCGCGCCTTCGAGTCAGTCATCAACCCGACCCTGAGAGGCCGCTAATGCCGCGTCTTGAATTCAAGGACCTCCGCGTCACCTACGCCACCCAGGGCGAGGACGGCCCCCGCACCCTGACGGCGGTCGACGGCGTCAACCTCGTTGTCGAGCCCGGCTCAACCCTGGGCCTGGCCGGCGAATCCGGCTGCGGCAAATCCACCCTTGCCATGTCCGTGCTCCGGCTGCTGCCCGCCAACGCCAAGGTTGAAGGCAGCATCCTGCTCGGCGAGGAGAACGTCCCGGACCTGAGCTGGGGCCGGCTCCGCACGGTCCGCTGGACCGAGGCCTCCATCGTGTTCCAGGGTGCCATGCACTCACTTAATCCGGTCCGCAAGGTCCGGGAGCAGATCGCTGAAGCCCTCCGCATCCACGCCAAAGCGCTCCCCTACAAGGACGAGGCCGCGCGGGACGCCCGGGTTGACGAACTGCTGGAACTCGTGGACCTCTCCGCGGCCAAGGGCGCCTCCTACCCGCATGAACTCTCCGGCGGACAGAAACAGCGCGTCATGATCGCCATGGCCCTGGCCTGCGACCCCGAGCTCATCATCGCCGACGAACCCACCACTGCCCTGGACGTCATCGTGCAGGCCCAGGTCCTCAACGTCCTCACCGCCCTGGTGGCCTCCCGCGGGCTGTCCCTCATCATGATCAGCCATGACCTCTCCGTCCTCGCGGCCACGTGCGAGCGGATCGTCGTGATGCAGCAGGGCAAAATTGTGGAGGACGGACCCTCCGCGGACGTCATGCGCACCCCGCAGCATCCGCACACCCAGGCCCTCGCCGCCGCGTTCCCGCTGATCGGCGACCCGGCGTCCCGGCTCCGGCTGCCCGGCTACACCGCACCGGACGCGCCCGGCGCGACGCCGCTGGAAAAGGCCGGCACGTTCACGGCCCCGGACCCGGCGGACGTTGTGCTCGAGGCCCGGAACCTGTCGGTGACCTTCGCCGGCCGCGGCGGCAACGTCAAGGCTGTGGACTCGGTGAACCTCACGTGCGGCCGCGGCGAAATCGTGGCGCTCGTGGGACAGTCCGGCTCCGGCAAGACCACTCTGGCCCGCACCATGCTGGCCCTGCCGCGGCCGACGTCGGGCGAGGTGCTGTTCGAGGGCAAGGCCCTCTCCCACAACCGGAAGGCCCTGAAGGACTACCGGCGCAGCGTCCAGTTCGTGCTGCAGGACCCCTCCGCGGCACTGAACCCGAAGCACTCGGTCTACGAGGCCGTCGCCGAGGGTCCCCGGCTGCACAAGCTGCCCGGCAACGAGCGGGAGACCGTCACCGCGGCCCTGCGGAAAGCGGAACTGAACCCGCCGGAGCGCTTCCTCGCGGCCATCCCCCAGGAGCTCTCCGGCGGGCAGCGCCAGCGCGTCGTCATTGCTGGCGCCCTGGCCCTGGACCCGGAATTCCTGGTCGCCGATGAGCCCGTGGCCAGCCTGGACGCCTCCGTGCGCGCCGAAATCCTTGCCCTGCTCCTGCGGCTGCGCTGCGAGCTGGGCCTCGGCGCCCTGGTCATCACGCACGACCTCGGCCTGGCCTGGAATATCGCCGACCGGGTTGTGGTGATGTTCGAAGGCCGGATCGTCGAGGAAGGCCGGGTCGAAGATGTGCTGCTGAACCCGCAGCACGAGTACACCCGGAAGCTGCTCAGCGTGGTGCCCACCAACAACGTTGTGGAGGACGACGCCAGCGTCGCGATCGGTGCCGGGTCATGACGGCACCGCTGGGCATGTCCCCCGCCCCGGGCGCCGTCCCTGCAGCCGTCCCGGCCCTGGCACCGCTCAGGCCCGGGGACCGTGTGGGGCTCGTGGCGAGCTCGGGGCCGCCGCTGCCGGCGATGCTGGAGCGGTCCGTGGCGCTGCTGGAATCGTGGGGGCTGGTGCCGGTCCCCGGGCAGCACCTCCGGGCGACGCACCCCCGCGCGGCGTACCTCGCCGGCGGGGATGCCGAGCGGGCCGCCGATCTGCAGGACGCCTGGTGTGATCCGACGCTGTCCGCCGTTTTCGTGATCCGCGGCGGCTACGGCGCCGTGCGGCTGCTGGACCTGCTCGACGTCGACAAGCTCCGCGCCGCTGCCCCGAAGCCGCTGTTCGGGTCCTCGGACGTCACCGGGATCCACGAGTTCTGGGCCGAACGGCTGGACATGCCCTCCTGGTTCACGCCGATGCTCGCCACCGGCGCGCTGCTCGATGACCCCGCCGCGGCCGCGAGTTTGAAGCAGGCCGTGTTCGAGCCGTTCACCGGCCGCCGGTACACGGCGGACGCGGCCGAGACCCTCGTGCCCGGCACCGCCCGCGGAAGCCTGACCGGCGGGAACCTGAGCCTGCTCGCGATGACCCTCGGCGCCCGGGGCAGGCCGCCCCTGGACAACGCCGGCCGGATCGGCCTGCTGGAGGATGTCACGGAGGCGCCCTACAAGATTGACGGGATGCTCCACTCGCTGCTGCGGGCCGGCTGGTTCGACGGGCTGGCCGGGCTCGCCCTGGGCTCCTGGCAGGACTGCGGGGATCTGGCCGAGGTCAAGGACCTCTGCGCCGAGCTGCTCGCCCCGCTGGGGATCCCGCTCGTCTGGGAACTCGGTTTCGGCCACGGACCGGCGGCGCACAGCATTCCGCTCGGGGTCCATGCCACGCTGCACGCGCCCGCGTCCGGCCGGCCCAGCCTGGTGCTCGGCTGATGGCCCGGCACGGCCGGCTGCACGCCGAGCTCCAGCGCCTGCTCGACTCCGCAGTGAAGGATGGCATCACGCCGTCGGCGGTCTGCGCCGTCGCGGTCGGCGGCGAACGGCTGCCGGTCGTTACGGCCGGTGACGCCGTGCGCTTCGGCGCTGACGGCGTCGAACTCCCGGAGGGACAGCGCACCGCGGCCGACGCCGGGACGTACTACGACCTCGCCTCCGTCACCAAGGTCTTCACCGCGGTCACCGCGCTGGCGTTGGTCGACGGCGGCGTCCTGGCGCTCGACGAGGCGGTGCCGGTCCCGGTGGGCGGATCCGGAGTGACGCTCCGCCAGCTCCTCACCCACACCTCGGGGCTGCCCGGGATCTGGGAGGGCTGGCGCGGACCGCTCGCCGCCGGAGCGGGTTTCGACCGGCGGGAGCTGATCGTGGACCTCCTCGCCCTGGAGCCTGTGCACCCGCCGGGGACACGCTTTGAGTACTCCTGCGCCGGGTTCAACACCATCATGGCCGTCGCCGAGCACACCACGGGACGGTCCTGGCCGGAGCTGGTCGCGGAGCATGTCCTCTCCAGGCTGGCCCCGGACACCGCGGTGGGCTTCGTCCCGGACCCCGGCCGCACCGCCGCGACCGAATACCAGCCCGAACACGGCCGGGGCATGATCCGAGGCACCGTGCACGACGAGGCAGCATGGTCCCTCGGCGGGGCCAGCGGCAACGCCGGAATGTTCGGCACCGCCCCGGCGCTGCTGGACTTCGGCGAGGCACTGCGGGCCGGCCTGCCCGGCATTCTCTCCCACGCGACGGCGGACGCCATGTGGACGGACCAGCTCCCGGCGGTGCTGGGCGCGTCCCTGCGGACGTCCGGCACCGAATTCGGGCACGGGCTTGGGCTGCGGATCGGGCAGGCGGCGTGGATGGGTTCCCCCGCCGCCCGCGGCCACAACGGTTTCACCGGGACCTCGCTGCTGGTCGACCGCGATGCCGGAATCAGCGTCGTCCTGCTGGGCAACCGGGTCCACCCCCGCCGCGAGCTCTCCGATTTCCAGCCCGTCCGCCTGGCCGTGTCCCGCGCGGTCTACGCCGCCCTCAGCTAGGAGCATCCCGTGCCTGTTCGTTCCGACTACAGCGACGGTGTCCCCGCGATCGCCTACTGCCTCACCGCGATGGACGGCACCGTCCTGGCCCACCGGGACGCGGACCTGCCCTTCTATTCCGCGAGCACCATCAAGCTCGGCGTGCTGGCGGCGGCCATCCAGGCGGTGGAGCGCGGCGCCCTGGATCTGGAGCAGCCGGTCATCGCGGCGCACACCTTCCCCTCCGCCGCCGGCGGCGGGGAGACCTTCAGCTTCGAGCCCGGGGAGCGCGACGCCGGCATGCCCGCCCCCGGAACCGCCATGCCCCTGCGCGCCGTGCTGCGCCGCATGGTCACCGTCTCCTCGAACGAGGCCACCAATCTGGCCGTGCAGCTTGTCGGGCTGCCGGCGGTCAACGCGGCCCTGTCCGCCTGCGGCGCCGGCTCGTCCCGGATGGAGCGGCTGATCGGTGACATTCCCGCGCTGCGGGCCGGGCTGAGCCATCAGGTTACGGCCCGGGACCTGACCGCAGTCGTCCGGGCGATCGTGACCGGGGCCGCCGCCGGGCCGGTGCTCACCGCGCTCATGACGGAGTGGCTCGTCGCGCAGGAGTTCGGCGATCTCGGCGCGGAACTGGACGCCGCAGGGGCCGACGTCGTCTGGGGCAGCAAGTCGGGCTGGGTCACCGGGATCCAGCACGACGTCGCGTTTGTCGCCCCGCGCAGCGGCCCGCTCAGTGCGGGCTATGTGCTGGCGGTCTGCACCCGCGCGTACGACGAACAGGACGCACCGCCGGCCATCCGGTCGATCTCGCGGCTGGCCTGGGAACTGCACGGGGTGAAGGTGACGGGGTGAAGGTGACGGTGTGAGGGTGACGGTATGAAGGGGACGGCCCTCAGCTGAGCCCGGTGATCCCGAGCCCGGGCGCCGGGGCAAGCCTGATGGTCCGGCCGCTGTAGCCGGCGCCGCCGTGCACGGGGGACGCGGCCAGCCAGAGTCCGCCGTCGAGGTCCTGTGCTGCGGACCGGCCTGTGGCGGCCGGGAGCAGCGAGGCGAGCGAGGCAGCGGCGGCGATCCCCACCGGGCTCTCCAGCATGCAGCCGATCACCACACCCAGGCCCTCGGCCCGGGCGCGTTCCAGCAGCCTGCGGCCGTGGCGCAGCCCGCCGGATTTGGCCAGTTTGATGTTGACCAGGGGCGCGGCCCGGTGCGCGAGCAGCCGGTCCAGGTCCGCGAGGGTCCAGAGGCTTTCATCGGCCATGACCGGGGTGTCGACGGCGGCGCTGACCTGCGCCAGTGCCGCCCAGTCACCGGCCGGTACGGGCTGTTCCGCGAGCTCGATCTCCAGCCCGGCGTCCTCGAGTTGCCGGATGATCCGGATGGCCGTCCCGGCGTCGAACGCCTGGTTCGCGTCGATCCGCAGTATGACGTCCGGCCCGGCGGCCGCCCGGACCGCCCGCATCGAGGCGAGGACATCCATCCGGGCATCCAGTTTCACCTTCAGGCAGCGGAAGCCGGCGGCCGCGTGCACCGCCGCCTTCGCCGCGAGTTCCTCCGGCGGCGCGACGGAGAGCGTCATGTCCGTCTCGACAGTTGCTCCCGGAGCGGCTCCGGGAGCAACTCCGGGCCCGGGCTCAGACGCAGTGCCGGCTCCAGTTCCGGCTCCGGCGCCGCCGAGGTACGCGCCGAGTGTCAGCCCGAGCTGCTGGGCGGCCAGATCATGCAGGGCACAGTCCACCGCCATCCGGGCAGCTGCCGGTTCACTGCTGTGTTCCAGCCTCGCCAGGACGCCGTCGAGTTCCACTGTCCCCAGCACCAGGGCAGCCAGCGGACCCTGGATGCTGGCCACCGCCTGCTCGGTGGAGAGCCGGGTGACCCGGCTGATCGGCGCCTCGCCCCAGCCGCTGCGGCCGTCGGAATCGACGGCTTCCACGAGCACTGTCTCGAGTTCCGTCGCGCTGCGCACCGCGGTGGTGAAGTGCCCCACCAGCGGCACGCGGACGCGGTGGACGCGCAACACTGTCAGCCTGGCCATCGGCTCCCCCTGCCTGTTCGTCCGGCTTAGTGGAAGAAGTGCCGGGCGCCGGTGAAGTACATCGTGATGCCGGCGGCGTTGGCCGCGGCGACGACTTCCTCGTCCCGGACCGAGCCGCCGGGCTGGACGACAGCGCGGACGCCGGCGTCGATCAGGATCTGCAGTCCGTCGGCGAACGGGAAGAACGCGTCCGACGCCGCCACGGCGCCGCGGGCACGCTCCGGTGCACCGCTGGCATCGGCATTCGAGGCACCGCCCGCACCGTCGACGTCGGAGTCCACGCTCACGCCGAGCGAGTTGGCGCGCTCGACGGCGAGCTTGCAGGAATCGAGCCGGTTGACCTGGCCCATGCCGATGCCCACGGCCGCGCCGTGGTCTGCCAGCAGGATGGCGTTGGACTTGGCCGCGCGGCAGGCGGTCCAGGCGAAGGCGAGGTCCGCCAGGGTCTCGGCGTCGGCGGCAACACCGGCGGCGAGGGTCCAGTTGGCGGGGTTGTCGCCCTCGGCGTCGACCTTGTCCGTGGCCTGGACCAGCATGCCGCCGGAGACCTGGCGGAACTCGGTCGGGTAGCGGCCGTAGCCCTCGGGCAGAGCGAGGAGGCGGATGTTCTTCTTCTTGGAGAGGATTTCCACGGCCTCGTCCTCGAAGCCCGGGGCGATGACGACCTCGGTGAAGATGCCCGCGACGGTCCTGGCCATGCCGGCGGTGACGGTGCGGTTGGCCGCGATCACGCCGCCGAACGCGGACACGGGATCGCAGGCGTGGGCCTTGGCGTGGGCTTCCGCGATCGGGTCCGCCGCGGAAGCGGACCCCACTGCCACACCGCAGGGGGTGGCGTGCTTGATGATCGCGACGGCGGGCTCGGCGAAGTCGAACGCGGCGCGCAGGGCGGCGTCGGCGTCGACGAAGTTGTTGTAGCTCATGGCCTTGCCGTGCAGCTGGTCGGCCTGGGCGATGCCGGCCGGGGCGGCCCTGTCCACGTAGAGGGCGGCCTGCTGGTGCGGGTTTTCGCCGTAGCGCAGCACCTCGGAGCGCTCCAGGGCCAGGCCGGCGTACGCGGGCCAGTCGATGAGGCCGTCGCCGTCCTCATCGAGGAACTGGCTGGCGGTCCAGGTCGCCACGGCGGTGTCGTAGGACGCGGTGTGCGCGAACGCCTTGGCGGCGAGCCGGCGCCGGGTCTTCAGGTCAAACCCGCCCGAGGCGGCGGCAGCAACGACGTCGTGATAGGACGACGGGTCAACCACAATGGCGACGGCGGCGTGGTTTTTCGCGGCGGAGCGGACCATCGCGGGGCCTCCGATGTCGATCTGCTCGACGACGTCGTCCTGCGCGGCGCCCGACTTCACGGTGTCCACGAAGGGGTAGAGGTTCACGACGACGAGGTCGAACGGCTCGATGTCCATCGACGCGAGCGTGTCCATGTGGGCCGGGACGCGGCGGTCGGCGAGAATGCCGCCGTGGACGCGCGGGTGGAGGGTCTTGACGCGGCCGTCCAGCATTTCCGGGGAGCCGGTGACTTCTTCGACTTCCTGCACCGGGATGCCGGCGGCGGCGATCTTCTTGGCGGTGGAACCGGTGGAGACGATCTTGACGCCGGCGTCGTGCAGGCCCCTCGCGAGCTCCTCCAGACCGGTCTTGTCGTAGACCGAAATCAGGGCCCGGCGGATGGGAACACGGTCGATGGATACACGGTCAAGCGGCGTGAAGCTCACAAAAGTCTCCGTCTTATATCGCGGCGGGGCCGCGGGTGGTGGGGATGGGGCCAGTTTATCGCGTCGACGCCCTGTGCCTTCCCGCGGGGCTGCCCGCGCGCCGGAGTATGAAGCGCAGCGCACCGGCGGATGGCCACGTAGAGTTTTCCCAGGAGGCTGAGAGATGAATACGTACACCACTGTGCCCAGCGGCGAACAAGTGGTCCAGGAACTGCCGTGGCGCTGGAAGGTGCAGGGCCGGATCTTCCTGATCGGCGGCCTGGGCTTTATGTTCGACGCCTGGGACGTCACGCTCAACGGCATCCTGATTCCGCTGCTGTCCAGGCACTGGTCCCTCACACCGGGCGAGGCCGCCTGGATCGGCGCCTCGAACCTGATCGGCATGGCCCTGGGCGCCTTCGTCTGGGGCACCATCGCGGACACCATCGGACGGAAGAAGGCCTTCACGGCCACGTTGCTGATCTTCTCGGTCTTCACCGTGCTCGGCGCGTTCTCCCCCGACTTCCTCTGGTTTGTCGCGTTCCGCTTTATGGCCGGCTTCGGTTTGGGCGGCTGCATCCCGGTGGACTACGCGCTGGTGGGCGAGTTCACCCCCCGCAAGCAGCGCGGCAGGGTCCTCACCGCGATGGACGGCTGGTGGCCGATCGGGGCGGCGCTGTGCGGCTTCGTCTCCGCCGGGCTCGTTGCGGCGTTCGCGGACTGGCGGCTGACCATGCTGGTGATGGTGCTTCCGGCGCTGCTGGTGTTCTGGATCCGCCGCAGCGTCCCGGAATCCCCGCTGTTCCTGATCCGCAAGGGCCGCCGGGACGAGGCCGCCAAGGTGATCGACGACCTCGTCGCGGCCACCGGCGCCGAACCCCGCGTCTACAGCCTGCCCGAGCCGCAGGATGCTCCGCGGCTCTCCGCCGGGAGCGCCTGGACGCAGTTGCGCGCGCTCTGGCAGTACGACTGGAAAATCACGACGGCGGCCTGGTCCCTGTTCTTCTCCATCCTGCTGGTCTACTACCTGTCGCTGACCTGGATGCCGCGGATCCTGATCGGCGCCGGCTTCGAGGAATACAAGGCCTTCCTCACCACCGCCTCCATGGCCGCCGTCGGGCTCCTGGGCGTGGTGGTGGCCGCGCTGCTGGTGGAGCGCGTGGGCCGGAAATGGATCCTGGCGATCACCGGCCCGCTGTCCGCGCTGACCCTGGTGATCGTGGCGATCGTGGTGGACATCCCGACGGCGGCCGTGTTCTGGCTGCTGGTCTTCGGCTTTGTGGTGCAGGTGGCCATCCCGGTGCTCTACGCCTATGTCTCCGAGCTGTACCCGACCGAGCTGCGTGGCTCAGGCTTCGGCTGGGCGTCGACGTTCTCCCGGCTCGGCGCGGGGTTCGGCCCGCTGGTCTTCGCGGCCTTCCTCTGGCCGGAACTGGGACTCGCGACCTCGTTCGCCCTGGCCGGCGCTCTGGTGCTGGTCTCCGTGCTGTGGATGGCGTTCTTCGCCCCCGAAACCAAGCAGCGCCACCTCGAATAGCCCGCCCGTCAACTTCCCGGCGGTTGCGCTATCACTTGTGGTGCTTCTGGGCCTCGGAGGAGCACCACAAGTGATAGCGCATCGAGGCGGTCAGGGCGTATGTGCAGCAGCCAGGGCAGCCAGCGTCGAGACCAGCAGGCGGCGCTCGACGACCTTGATCCGCTCGTGCAGGGAATCCTCGGATTCGCCCTCGGCAATCGCCACGGCCTCCTGCGCGATGATGGGCCCGGTGTCCACCCCGGCGTCGGCCCAGTGGACGGTGCAGCCGGTGACTTTCACGCCATAAGCCAGTGCGTCGCGCACCCCGTGGGCGCCGGGGAACGACGGCAGCAGGGCCGGGTGGGTGTTGAGGTACTTGCCACCGAATGCGTCGATGAAGTCCGCGCTGACAATCCGCATGAACCCTGACGACACGACGACGGCCGGAGAATACGCGGCCACGGCCTCGGTGAGCGCGGCGTTCCAGGCGGCCCGGTCGGGGTAGGCCTTGAAGTCCACCACGAAGGTCGGGATTCCGGCGGCGGCCGAGCGCTCCACCCCGTAGGTTCCGGGCCGGTCCGCGCCGACGGCGGCGATCTCGACGTCGAGCCTGCCCTCCTGAACGGCGTCGATGACGGCCTGAAGGTTGGAGCCGGTGCCGGAGACGAGGACTACGATGCGCATTGTCCTAGCTTATGGGGCCGCTCGCGTAGGCTGGAAAACATGAATCCCCCGAACGACTCCGCCGGCAGCCCGGGCAGCCAGCACCCGCTCAGCGACGCGGCCAAAGCCTCGCAGGCGAAAACCCACAATCTGTTCCGCAGCTTCATCGTGGCGGTGCTTGGATCGTTCTTCGTCTACCAGCTGGACATCAACTACCTCTGGCTGAGCGCACTCCTGACGGTGATCGCCATCATGCTGGGCATCATGGTGCTGGTCCGGTACGCCAGGCTCAAGGAATCCAAGCTGGTGCTGTTCGGGACGATTTCCGGGATGGTGGTCCTGGCCGTCCAGGTGCTGCTGCTCCTGACCTCGGCGCTGTTCTTCACCCAGGTCCGGGACTACCAGCAGTGCAGCCGCCAGGCCCTCACCCAGCAGGCCGCCTCCATGTGCCAGACCCAGCTGGAAAAGTCACTGCCGCAGTTCCGCTAGGCGCGGGGCCGCGTTACAGGGAAGCCGACTCAAGGTCCGCTTCGCGCAGCTTCTGCTGGCGTTCCAGCCACGGTCCCGCGGCGTAACCGATCACGACGCCGATCGCCACCTCCGCGGCCACGAACAGTGCCGTGCGGAGCGGGTCGGGGCCAATCTCGGTGAGCCGTCCGATGCCCGCGGATCCCCCGGCCAGCCAGGCCAGGCCTGCCGCGAGCAGCCCGGCGACGCTGCCGACCATCACGCCGAGCGACAGCGTGGAGACCGTGGCAGTGAACCAGCGGGCGTGGACCTTGATGGAGAGCCATTCGTCAAAGTGGTTCTCTCCTTCGCGCAGGAACCACCAGCCCGCCAGCGTTCCGGCGAGAACCGGCACCACCAGCAC